>NZ_BMGB01000001.1:600000-900000 GCF_014639655.1 Conyzicola nivalis | reverse complement strand
GGCCTGCACTCCTCTCCCTTATCTGAACGGACTTCTTTCGCATGGCTTCTACCTCTGACATCAAGAACGGCGTCGTTCTCAACATGGATGGCCAGCTGTGGACCGTCATCGAGTTCCAGCACGTGAAGCCGGGCAAGGGCGGCGCCTTCGTGCGCACCAAGGTCAAGAACGTCATGAGCGGCAAGGTCGTCGACCGCACGTTCAACGCCGGTGCCAAGATCGAGACCGAGACCGTCGACCGCGCCGACTACCAGTACCTCTACGCCGACGGCGAGAACTTCGTGTTCATGGACCTCGGCAACTACGACCAGATCACCCTCTCGGCGGCCCAGGTCGGCGACGCCGTCAACTTCATGCTCGAGAACCAGAACGTCACGATCGCGCTGCACAACGAGGCCCCCCTCTACGTCGAGCTGCCCGCCTCCGTCACGCTCGAGATCACCTACACCGAGCCCGGCCTGCAGGGCGACCGCTCGACCGGCGGAACCAAGCCCGCCACCGTCGAGACCGGCTACGAGATTCAGGTTCCCCTCTTCCTCGACATCGGCACCAAGGTCAAGGTCGACACGCGCGACGGCAGCTACCTCGGCCGCGTCACCGACTAGGCGCCGCCGATATGAGTGCCCGCACCAAGGCGCGCAAGCGCGCCCTCGACCTGCTCTACGGGGCAGACGTCCGTGAAGAATCCATCAACACGGCCCTCGCCACCGAGCAGGCACGAGCCGATGCCGACCCCAAGCGCGGCTCGTCGTGGCCGTACGCCCGCGAGATCGTCGTCGGCATCACCGAGCACGGTGACGAGATCGACGAACTGATCGAGACCTACGCCCAGGGGTGGACGATCAACCGCATGCCGGCCGTCGACCGCGCCATCGTGCGCATCGGCATCTGGGAGCTGCTGTTCAACGAGCAGATCCCCGACGGCGTCGCGATCTCCGAGGCGGTTGAGGCCGCCGCGGTGCTCTCCACCGAGGACTCGGCCGGCTTCATCAACGGTCTGCTCGGGCGCATCGCGCAGACCCGCGCGTAGCCCCCGCCGGCACCTTTCGGAAACTCAGGAAGTCAGCCCGCCCCAGCCCGATGTGCGGGCCGTGGCGGGCTGTTTCCGTCGCGGCATCCTGAATTTCCGAAACCGCAGCCTACTCTGGGGCCATGACGTTCATCGGGCCCACCGCCCCTCCCGACCTGCACGTTATGAGCTACAACATAAGGCGACGGATGCCGCGGCTCCCGCGACGCAGCCGGGACGCGTGGTCCGGGCGCAAGCACCTCATTGCCGCGCTGCTCCAGGCGGAGCTGCCCTCCCTGCTCGGCGTGCAGGAGGCGCTGCTCGACCAGTCGCGGTTCGTGGGCGAGTGCCTCGGCCCGTCGTACGCACGCGTCGGTCACGGCCGTAACGCCAACCGCGAGGGCGAGGCGAGTCCGATCTTCTACGACTCCGCCCGGCTCGAGCTCGTCGACTGGCACCAGTTCGCGCTGTCGAACACGCCGCTCGTTCCCGGTTCGCGCTCGTGGGGCAACCGCGTGCCGCGGGCCGTCGTGCAGGCCGAGTTCCGCGACCTGGCCACGGGCGTCGAGTTCCGCGCCTTCAACACCCACTTCGACCACCTGTCGGCCGCCGCCCGGTTGCAGTCGGCCCGGATGCTCACCCGGCTTGTCCGTCAGGCGAGCGGGCCCGTCATCGTCACCGGCGACGCGAACGCCGACGTCGACTCGGCGCCGTACCGCGAGCTGATGTACAACGCGGGCCTCGTCGACGCCTGGCTGATGCCCAACCGTCGGCTCTCCGACGACTTCACCACCTTCTCGAACTACCACCCGCCGAAGGTCGGCGGCAAGCGCATCGACTGGCTGCTGGTGAAGGGCGGCATCGAGGTGAAGGCGATGGGCATCAACACGGCGCGCTTCGAGGGCGCAGCGCCGTCCGACCACGAGCCGGTGCAGGCCGTGCTGCGGATGCGCGCCGTGTCTACCTCGCCCGCTCCAGCTGCCGCCACGTCCCACGCCTGATGGCCCGCACACCCTCCGAAGACGCAGCCCTCTACGGACGCACGCTGCCCGACACGGTAGGACCGGGCCTGAAGCTGCTCTTCGTCGGCATCAATCCCGGCCTGCACACGGTCGCGGTGCAGGCGCCCTTCGCCCTCCGCGGCAACCGCTTCTATTCCGCCCTCTACCGCGCGGGTATCACCGACCGCGTCATCGACGCGTCTGCCGGTCTGCACGACGACGACCGTGCTCACCTTTTCGCGCGGGGGATCGGCATCACCAGCCTGGTCGCCGCCGCCACACGTCGGGCCGACGAGCTCACGAAGGAGCAGCTGGTCGAGGGTGCCGCGCTGCTCGAGACCCGCGTCACGGCGCTGGCCCCCGCGGTCGTCGCGATGCTGGGGATCACCGCGTACCGTTCCGCCTTCGCCCGACCGAAGACGGCGGTCGGACCGCAGGCCGAGCGGCTGGGCGGCGCGGCGCTCTGGGTAGTGCCGAACCCTAGCGGGCTCAACGCGCACGAGACGGTCGACAGCCTCGCGCACGCCTACCGTGACGCGGCGGTCGCGGCGGGTATCGCGGTGTACGACCGGCCGCCTTCGGAGTGACCGGCCCGCCGATGATCGGCCGCGGGGCCAGCCTGCGCTCGCCACCGCGTCCGAATAGGCTCGTGGGGTGATCGAGAACTTCCTGCGGCCACCGGTCGGACGCGCCGAATGGGCAGCCGACGGCGTGCGCGTGATCGGTACCGCGGGAGTCGTCGTGGCCGGCATCGGGTGGGGGCCGGTCGCCTTCTGGGTCAGCGCCCTCTCGCTGCTCGGGGTCTACGCCTCCCGATTTCTCGGTGTGCGCCCGGCGTTCGACATCGCCCTGGGGGCGACGCTCATCGTCGCCTCGTGGAGCAGCGTGCTCGGCCTGTACACCTCGATCGCCGGCTGGGACCTGCTGGTGCACTTCGTCGCCACGGGGCTTCTCGCGGCGGCGCTGTTCGTCATCGCCCAGCGCCTGCTCGTCGTTCCCGCAGGTGCCACGAAGGCACAGGGCGTCGTGTTCACCACCGCGTTCGGTATGGCCGCCGCGGTGGTGTGGGAGATGGCCGAGTGGGCGGGCCACAACTTCGTCGACCCCACGATCTTCGTGGCCTACAACGACACGATCGGCGATCTCGCCGCAGGCACGGCGGGGTCGATCCTCGCCGGATGCTTCATCGGCTACCTCGCAGCGCACAGCCGCGCGCGGGCACCGCAGAACGCTCCGCTATAGTTGGCGAAACAGATTTCCTTTAAGTTCCGTCCAGAGAGGCGGGGAAGGAGGTCAGAATGACTGCACGCCTCGTGCTGCAATCGGCTGACATCACCCGAGCGTTGACCCGCATCTCCCACGAGATCCTGGAGTCCAATCGCGGAGCCAGCGATCTCGTCCTCCTCGGCATTCCGACCCGCGGTGTCGTTCTCGCCCGTCGCATCGGCGAGATCCTCGACTCGATCGAGCCGGGTACCGGCACCGTCGGGTTCCTCGACGTCACGATGTACCGCGACGACCTCGCCAAGAACCCCACCCGCGCGCCGCGCCCGACGCAGATTCCCGCCGGTGGCATCGACGGCAAGACCGTCGTGCTCGTCGACGACGTGCTCTACTCGGGCCGCACCATCCGGGCCGCCCTCGACGCGCTGAACGACATCGGCCGGCCGCGCGCCGTGCGCCTGGCCGCACTCGTCGACCGCGGCCACCGCGAGCTGCCCATCCGCGCCGACTTCGTGGGCAAGAACCTGCCGACAGCGGCGAGCGAGCGCATCAACGTGCGACTGGTCGAGGTCGACGGCGTCGACGAGATCACGATCGAGGGGGAGTGAGCATGCGCCACCTCCTTTCCACCAAGGACCTCGGCCGCGACGAGGCCGTCGCCATCCTCGACGTCGCCGAAGACATGGCCGACGTCGCTGGCCGCGAGGTCAAGAAGCTGCCCGCACTGCGCGGCAAGACCGTCGTGAACCTGTTCTTCGAGGACTCCACGCGCACGCGCATCTCGTTCGAGGCCGCGGCCAAACGCCTCAGCGCGGATGTCATCAATTTCTCCGCGAAGGGATCCAGCGTTTCGAAGGGCGAAAGCCTCAAGGACACCGCCCAGACCCTCGCTGCCATGGGGGCCGACGCCGTCGTCGTTCGGCACCCGGCCTCCGGAGCCCCGAGCGTGCTGGCCCAGAGCGGCTGGATCGACGCCGGAATCGTCAACGCGGGCGATGGAACCCACGAACACCCCACCCAGGCCCTCCTCGACGCCTTCACCATCCGCCGCCGCCTGCACGGCGCCGCCGCGCGCGGCCGCGACCTCGACGGCGTCACCGTCACGATCATCGGTGACATCCTGCACTCGCGGGTGGCCAGGTCGAACGTCTGGCTGCTCACCACGCTCGGCGCGCGCGTGCATCTCGTGGCACCGGCGACCCTCGTGCCGCTCGGCATCGAGGGCTGGCCGGTCACCGTCGGCTACGACCTCGACGCGGCCATCGCCGCCGACCCCGACGTCGTGATGATGCTGCGCATCCAGGGCGAACGCATGAACGCCGCGTTCTTCCCCAACGCGCGGGAGTACGCGCGCCAGTGGGGCCTCGACGACGCGAGGCTCGCGCACCTGCCTGCGGCTAGTCTGGTTATGCACCCCGGGCCGATGAACCGCGGACTGGAAATCTCGTCGAAGGCCGCCGACTCCGCGCAGTCGACGGTGCTGGAGCAGGTGGCCAACGGGGTGTCGATAAGGATGGCCGTTCTGTATCTGCTGCTGTCCGGAACTGTGGAGTTGTGAGAAATATGACCATCGTCATCACGGGCGCGACTCTGCCCAACGGTTCGACCACCGACTTTGTCGTCGACGGGGGAGTCATCACCGAGGTGGGTTCCGGCCTCAGTTCGGCCGGCGCCACGGTCGTCGACGCGAACGGCCTCCTCGCCCTGCCCGGCCTCGTCGACCTGCACACCCACCTGCGCGAGCCCGGCTTCGAGCAGAGCGAGACCGTTCTCACCGGTTCGCGCGCCGCCGCGATCGGCGGCTTCACCAGCGTCTTCGCCATGGCCAACACGAGCCCCGTGTCCGACACCGCCGGCGTCGTCGAACAGGTCGCCTCGCTCGGTGCCGAGCACGGCTACGTCACGGTGCGCCCGATCGGCGCCGTCACCACGGGACTCGCCGGCAAGGCGCTCAGCGAGATCGGCGCCATGGCCGGCTCCCGGGCGAAGGTGCGCGTCTTCTCCGACGACGGCATCTGCGTCTCCGACCCGCTGCTGATGCGCCGCGCCCTCGAGTACGTGAAGACGTTCGACGGCGTCATCGCCCAGCACTCGCAAGACCCGCGCCTCACGGAGGGCGCCCAGATGAACGAGGGAGCCCTGTCGAGCGAGCTCGGGCTCGCCGGCTGGCCCGCCGTCGCCGAGGAATCCATCATCGCGCGCGACGTGCTTCTGGCCCAGCACGTCGGCGCCCGCCTGCACGTGTGCCACGTCTCCACGGCAGGCTCGGTCGACGTGATCCGCTGGGCCAAGGCCCGTGGTATCGATGTGACCGCGGAGGTCACGCCGCACCACCTGCTGCTCACCGAGCAGCTCGTGCGCGGCTACGACTCGCGCTTCAAGGTGAACCCGCCGCTGCGCCGCGAGGAGGACGTGCTCGCACTCCGCGCGGCCCTCGCCGACGGCACGATCGACATCGTCGCGACCGACCACGCCCCGCACCCGCTCGAGGCGAAGGAGTGCGCGTGGGACGAGGCGGCCAACGGAATGGTCGGCCTCGAGTCGGCGCTCAGCGTCGTGCAGGCCGCGATGGTCGACACCGGACTCATCGGCTTCGCGGATGTCGCGCGAGTGCTCTCGTCGAAGCCGGCGGAAATCGGTCGGCTGGCCGGATACTCCACGGCCTTCGGTGTGGGCGACCACGCGAACTTCACCCTCTACGACCCCACGGTCACCCGCCGATTCTCGGTGGACGAGTTGCACGGCAAAAGCGTCAACTCGCCCTACCTGGATCGATCCCTGCCCGGACAGGTCATCGCGACCATCCACGACGGCTACGCCACCGTGCTCGACGGAGTGCTGGTCGACGCCGGCCTGGTCGCCGAGCACGCCGGGGTCGCCCGTGGATAGGTTCGGTCTGGCCGCGATCGTGCTCGGGGCCCTCGTCGTGTTCCTCGCGCTCATCGCGCTCGGCTGGTACAGCCGTAAACGCCGCCAGCGCGGCATCGCGGCCCCCCAGCAGCCGCCCGCGCATCTCGGCGCCGTATTCGGCGAGTTTCCGGGCTTCTACGTCGCCACGACCCTCGCGAACGACCGCTTCAACCGCGTCGCCGTGCACGGGTTGGGCTTCCGGGCGAAGAGCACCGTGGTCGTCGCCGAGGCCGGCATCGTCGTGCCGATCGCCGGCCAACCCGACATCTTCATCCCGCGGGGCGACATCGCGCTCGTCGACCGCGCCACCTGGACCATCGACCGGGTCGTCGAAACCGACGGGCTCACCATGATCGCGTGGGCACTCGCCGACACCGAGGTCGAAAGCTATTTCCGCGCGGAGAACTCGGAGGCGTTCCTCGCCGCCGCGAAGTCTCTCGCTCTCTCACCCACAGAAAGGGACTCGAAATGAGCATCCCCACTCCCGCCGTCCTCGTGCTCGAAGACGGAACGCGCTTCACCGGCCGCGCCTACGGTGCCCTCGGCCGCACGCTCGGTGAGGCGGTCTTCGCGACCGGCATGACCGGCTACCAGGAGACCCTGACCGACCCGAGCTACGCCGGCCAGATCGTGCTCATGACCGCGCCCCACATCGGCAACACGGGAATGAACGACGAAGACCTCGAGTCGGGCCGCATCTGGGTCGCCGGATTCGTCGTGCGCGACCCCTCCCGGGTGGTCTCCAACCACCGCTCCCAGCGCTCCCTCGACGACGATCTCGTCGAGCAGGGCATCGTCGGAATCAGCGGCATCGACACCCGCGCCGTCACCCGCCGCCTGCGCGACTCCGGTGCCATGCGCGCCGGCATCTTCTCCGGCACCGACACCGACCTGGGCGACGACGAGCAGCTCGACATCGTGCGCGCCGGGCGAGACATGCGCGGCCTCAACCTCTCCAGCGAGGTGTCGACGCGGGAGGCCTACGTCGTCCCCGCCATCGGCGAGAAGATCGGCAACCTCGCGGTGCTCGACCTGGGCGTGAAGACCTCGACGCTGAGCTACCTCTCGCAACGTGGCTTCGACGTGCACGTGCTCCCGCAGAGCGTGACGCTCGACGAGGTGCTGGCGATCGAACCCGTCGGCGCGTTCTACTCGAACGGCCCCGGCGACCCTGGCGCATCCGACCAGCATGTCGACCTGCTGCAGGGGATCCTGCGCGAGGGCCTGCCGTTCTTCGGCATCTGCTTCGGCAACCAGCTTCTGGGGCGCGCACTCGGCTTCGGCACGTACAAGCTGCCGTTCGGCCACCGCGGCATCAACCAGCCCGTCGTCGACGTGTCGACCGGCCGCACCGAGATCACCAGCCACAACCACGGCTTCGCGGTCGACGCGCCCATCGGCGAGATCACCGAGTCGCCCGCCGGGTTCGGCCGCGTCGAGGTGAGCCACGTGAACCTCAACGACAACGTGGTGGAGGGCCTCAACGCCCTCGACATCCCCGCCTTCAGCGTGCAGTACCACCCGGAGGCCGCGGCGGGCCCGCACGACTCCAACTACCTGTTCGACCGGTTCCGTGATGCCGTCGTGGCTAAGCAGGCGGCGAACGCCGAGATTTCGACGAGCTCTACCAGCGAGGAAAACAACTAATGCCCAAGAGGGAAGACATCACGTCGGTACTGGTCATCGGCTCCGGCCCGATCGTCATCGGCCAGGCGGCGGAATTCGACTACTCGGGCACCCAGGCCTGCCGGGTGCTGCGAGAGGAGGGCGTCCGCGTCATCCTCGTCAACTCGAACCCGGCCACCATCATGACCGACCCCGACTTCGCCGATGCCACCTACGTCGAGCCCATCACCTGGCAGGTCATCGAGACGATCATCGCCACCGAGAAGCCCGACGCCATCCTGCCCACGCTCGGCGGCCAGACGGCTCTCAACGCGGCCATCGACCTGCACAACCACGGCATCCTCGAGAAGTACGGTGTCGAGCTCATCGGCGCGAACTTCGAGGCGATCAACAAGGGCGAAGACCGCCAGATCTTCAAGCAGCTCGTGCTCGACGCCGGCGCCGACGTGGCGAAGAGCTACATCGCGCACACCGTCGACGAGGCGGTCGAATTCGCCGAAGACCTCGGCTACCCGCTCGTCATCCGCCCCTCGTTCACCATGGGCGGCCTTGGCTCCGGTTTCGCCTACGACCGCGAGGAACTCGTGCGCATGGTCGGCGACGGTCTGCACCAGAGCCCGACCACCGAGGTGCTGCTCGAGGAGAGCATCATGGGCTGGAAGGAATACGAGCTCGAGCTCATGCGCGACACCGCCGACAACACCGTCGTCGTCTGCTCGATCGAGAACGTCGACCCCGTCGGTGTGCACACCGGCGACTCGATCACCGTCGCGCCGGCGCTGACCCTCACCGACCGCGAGTACCAGAACCTGCGCGACATCGGCATCGACATCATCCGTGCGGTGGGCGTCGACACCGGCGGCTGCAACATCCAGTTCGCCATCGACCCCGCCAACGGCCGGGTCATCGTGATCGAGATGAACCCGCGCGTCTCGCGCTCGTCGGCGCTCGCGTCGAAGGCCACCGGCTTCCCGATCGCCAAGATCGCGGCGAAGCTCGCCATCGGGTACCGCCTCGACGAGATCGACAACGACATCACCAAGGTCACGCCCGCAAGCTTCGAGCCCACGCTCGACTACGTGGTCGTCAAGGTTCCCCGCTTCGCGTTCGAGAAGTTCCCCGCCGCCGACACCACCCTGACCACCACCATGAAGTCGGTGGGCGAGGCCATGGCGTTCGGCCGTAACTTCTCCACCGCCCTGCAGAAGGCCCTGCGTTCGCTCGAGAAGCGCGGCTCGAGCTTCCACTGGCGCTACGAGCTGCGCGACAAGGCCGCACTGCTCAAGCTCGCGAGCGTGCCGACCGACGGCCGCATCGTCACCGTGCAGCAGGCGCTCGTTGCCGGCGCCACCGCCGAAGAGGTCTTCCAGGCCACCAAGATCGACCCGTGGTTCATCGACCAGATCGTGCTCATCAACGAGGTCGCAGCCGCCGTCGCCGGCGCCGAGGCGCTCGACGAGGCCACCTTCCGCCATGCGAAAGACCACGGTTTCAGCGACCTGCAGATCGCCGAGATCCGCGGGCTCGACGAGGCCGACGTGCGCGCCGCCCGCTACCAGCTCGACGTGCGTCCGGTCTTCAAGACCGTCGACACCTGCGCGGGGGAGTTCCCGGCGCTCACCCCGTACCACTACTCGAGCTACGACCTCGAGACCGAGGTGCGCCCGAGCAACCGCCGCAAGGTGATCATCCTCGGCTCCGGTCCGAACCGCATCGGCCAGGGCATCGAGTTCGACTACTCATGCGTACACGCGAGCTTCGCGCTGTCCGACGCCGGCTACGAGACCATCATGATCAACTGCAACCCCGAGACGGTCTCCACCGACTACGACACGAGCGACCGGCTCTACTTCGAGCCGCTCACCCTCGAGGACGTGCTCGAGATCGTTCACGCCGAGAGCCAGAGCGGCGAACTGGTCGGCGTGGTCGTCCAGCTCGGCGGGCAGACCGCCCTCGGCCTCGCCCAGGGCCTGAAGAACGCCGGCGTCCCGATCCTCGGCACCACGCCAGAGGCGATCGATCTCGCGGAGGAGCGCGGCCTGTTCTCGAAGATCCTCGAGAACGCCTCGCTCATCTCGCCGAAGAACGGCACGGCCACCAACTCCGAGGAGGCCGTGGCCATCGCCGAGAACATCGGCTACCCGGTGCTCGTGCGCCCCTCGCACGTGCTCGGCGGCCGCGGCATGGAGATCGTCTACGACACCGAGAGCCTGTTCGACTACTTCGAGCGGGTGAAAGACCTCGTTATCATCGAGCCCGGTTCGCCGCTGCTCGTCGACCGCTTCCTCGACGACGCGATCGAGATCGACATCGACGCCCTCTACGACGGCACCGAGCTCTACATCGGCGGCATCATGGAGCACATCGAGGAGGCCGGCGTGCACTCGGGCGACTCCGCCTGCACCCTGCCGCCCGTGACCCTGGGGCGCGACGTCATCGACCGCGTGCGCACCGCGACGCTCGGCATCGCCGAGGGCATCGGTGTGCGCGGCCTGCTCAACGTGCAGTTCGCCATCGGTCAGGGCATCCTCTACGTGCTCGAGGCCAACCCGCGCGCCAGCCGCACGGTTCCCTTCGTCTCCAAGGCACTCGGCATCCCGCTCGCGAAGGCCGCCGCCCTCGTGATGGTGGGGGAGAGCATCCGCTCGCTCGTCGACTCGGGTCTCCTTCCCGCGCAGGACGGCTCCGTCGTGCCGATGGACTCGCCCGTCGCCGTCAAGGAGGCCGTGCTGCCGTTCAAGCGCTTCCGCACCAAGGAGGGCCACGTCGTCGACTCCGTGCTCGGGCCGGAGATGCGCTCAACGGGCGAGGTCATGGGCATCGACTCGAACTTCCCGAAGGCGTTCGCGAAGAGCCAGGAGGCCGCGTACGGCGGACTCCCGAACACGGGAAGCGTCTTCGTGTCGGTCGCCGACCGCGACAAGCGCGCGATCATCCTGCCGATGCTGCGGATGAGCCAGCTCGGCTTCGAGATCCTCGCCACCGAGGGCACCGCCGAGATCCTCAGCCGCAACGGCATCCCCGCCCGCATCGTGCGCAAGTACTTCCAGGGCCAGGTGCACGTCGAGGGCGAGCCGACGATCGTCGACCTCATCAATCAGGGCGAGGTCGACGTGGTGATCAACACACCGAGCGGCCGCAGCGCGCGCGCCGACGGCTACGAGATCCGCACGGCCACGGTCGCGGCCGACAAGCCGCTCTTCACCACGATCGCTCAGCTGGCAGCGGCCGTCGCCTCGTTCGAGGCGGTGCGCGAGCCGTTCTCGGTGCGTTCGTTGCAGAACTACGCCATCGACCGCGCCGAGAAGCTGGCCGCGGTATGACGCCGACGTTCGGTGCACGCCTGACGTCGACGTTCGCGACCGCGGGCCGGTTGTGCGTGGGCATCGACCCGCACGCCTACCTGCTCGGACAGTGGGGGCTTTCGGATGACGCGCGGGGTGCGCGTGAATTCGGGCTGCGTGTCGTCGAGGCCACCGTCGGGCGTGCCGGAATCGTGAAGCCGCAGGTCGCGTTCTTCGAGCGTCACGGCTCGGCCGGATACGCCGCGCTCGAGGCCGTTCTCGGCGCGGCGCGCGACGCCGGCCTGATCGTGATCGCCGACGTCAAGCGCGGCGACGTGGGCACGAGCGTCGCGGCCTACGGTGAGGCCTGGCTCACGCCTGGTTCGCCGCTCGAGTCCGACGCGATGACGATCAGCGCCTTCCAGGGCGTGGGGTCGATCCAGGCCCCGCACGATCTGGCCACCGCCCACGGCAAAGGACTGTTCGTGCTCGCCGCGACCTCGAACCCCGAGGCCGCGACGTTGCAGACGGCGACCGTGACTGCGGGACCCACTGCCGGAACCTCGGTGGCCGCGAGTATCGTCGCTGACGTGCACGACTGGAATCAGCTCGAGACGGGCCTCGGTTCGACGGGTGTCGTCATCGGCGCCACCGTCGCCCTCGGCGACTACGGCATCACGCCGCGGTCGCTCGCCGGCACGCCGATCCTCGCGCCCGGCTTCGGCCACCAGGGTGCGCTCGTCTCCGACGTGGGCACGCTGTTCGGGGGAGCCTCCTCCGGCGTCATCGTGAGCGCCTCGCGCAGCATCCTCGCCGCCGGCCCCTCGGGTATCGATGCGGCTATCGGCGCGCAGAGTGCCGAGATCGCGGGGGTGTTCGCATGAGCCCCCGTCCCACCCCGCCCGAGGTCGACCGGGTGGCCGCAGCGCAGGCGGCGGTCGCCGCCCGACGCGCCCGTGCCGCCGTCAAGAAATCCGTCGCCGACCGGTCACGCACCGCCCTCGACGTCGCCGAGACCGCGTGGGCGCAGCCCCACACCGCCGAGGCATCGCTTCGCGTGACCGAACTCCTCACGAGCATCCCGACCCTCGGCCCCACGCGCGTCGCACGCCTCATGCAGACCCTCGCGATCTCCGACAGAAAGCGCGTCGGCGGGCTGGGCACGCGGCAGCGGGTGAAGCTGCGCGACTACCTCGTGACACGCGCGGGCGGCGAACCGGCACGACTCGTCGTGCTCGCCGGTCCCACCGCGGTCGGCAAGGGCACGGTCTCCGCGTACATCCGCGAAAACTATCCCGACGTGCTGCTCAGTGTCTCGGCCACCACCCGCAAGCCGCGTGCCGGCGAGATCGACGGTGTGCACTACTACTTCGTCAGCGACGAGGAGTTCGACCGCATGATCGCGGCGGACGAACTGCTCGAGTGGGCGATCGTGCACAACTCCTACCGCTACGGCACACCCCGGCCCCCGATCGACGCCGCCCTGGGCGCCGGCCGCCGGGTGTTGCTCGAGATCGACCTGCAGGGCGCGCGGCTCGTCCGCCGGGCGATGCCCGAGGCCATTCTCGTGTTCCTGCTTCCGCCCACCTGGGAAGAACTGGTGCGCCGGCTCATCGGCCGCGGCACCGAAGACGCGGCGGAACAGTCCCGCCGACTCGAGACCGCCAAGGTCGAATTGGCCGCCCAAGACGAGTTCGACGTCAAGGTGGTCAACCGCGACGTCAGCGAAGCGGCGCGAGAAGTCGTAGAGTTGATGGCAGTGCCCGTTTCCCCATAGGGGTTCGCGCGCGCCTACTTTTCACAATTCCCCCTACAAAGGAGCACTAATGGCTGACAAGAACAGCGGAATCATTGACCCGCCCATCGACGAACTGCTGTCGAAAGTCGACTCCAAGTACCAGCTCGTGATCTTCGCGTCGAAGCGTGCCCGACAGATCAACAACTACTACGCCGACCTGCACGAGGGCAGCCTCTTCGACAACGTCGGACCGCTCGTCGACTCGACCATCGAAGACAAGCCGCTGTCGGTCGCTCTCCGCGAGATCAACAACGACAAGCTCGAGCTCAAGAGACTGTCGGGCGAGTAATCACCCGTAAGAATCACCCAGTGACCGTCTTGAACGTCGTCGTCGGAATAACCGGCGGTATCGCGGCGTACAAGGCGGTTTCTGTCGTCCGGGCCCTGGTCCTCGCGGGGCACGACGTGCATGTCGTCGCGACGGATGCCGCGCTCAAGTTCGTGGGCAAGCCAACCCTCGAGGCCATCAGCCGCAATACCGTGCACACCGACCTCTACGAGGGTGTCGCCGAGGTCCGTCACGTGGCGATCGGTCAGGCCGCGGACCTGATCGTGATCGCACCGGCCACCGCCAACTCGATCGCGAAGCTCGCGGCCGGCATCGCCGACGACCTGCTGGGCAACACGGTGCTCGCGTCGACCGCGCCCGTCGTCATTGCCCCGGCGATGCACACCGAGATGTGGCAGAACCCGGCCACCGTCGCCAATGTCGCGCTCCTGCGTTCGCGTGGAGTGCACGTCGTCGGCCCGGCCGTCGGCCAGCTCACCGGCAAAGACAGCGGGCCGGGGCGACTGTCCGAACCCGACGACATCGTCGCCGCCGCCCTCGCCGTGGTCGCAGTGAAAAACCTCGCCGGCAAGCGCATCCTCGTCACAGCGGGAGGCACCCGCGAAGCCCTCGATCCCGTGCGCTACATCGGCAACCGCTCGAGCGGGAAGCAGGGACTGGCCATCGCCCGCGCCGCCGCCGCGCGCGGTGCCAGCGTCACGCTCATCGGGGCGAACCTCGAAGTGCACGCCGCGGCAACCGAATCCCTCAGCGTCGTCCACGTCGGATCCACCCTGGAGCTCGAGGCCGCCGTCACGACCGCCGCGCCGGATGCAGACGTCGTCATCATGGCCGCCGCGGTCGCCGACTATCGTCCGGATTCCGTGGCCCAGAGCAAGATCAAGAAGGAGACGCAGGGCGACACCCTGCAGCTCACCCTGGTCAAGAACCCCGACATCCTCGTCGGCCTCGCCGCGACGCGTGCGCCCGGTCAGCTGATCATCGGCTTCGCCGCAGAGACGGAACAGCAGCGCGACGCGCTCGTCGAGCTCGGCCGGGCCAAGATCGCCCGCAAGGGTGCCGACTATCTCGTCCTCAACAGGGTGGGCTGGACGGAGGGTTTCGCCACAGACGGCAACGCCGTGATCGTGCTCGACAGGGCCGGGGATATAGTGAGCGAGGCGAGCGGCAGCAAGGCGTCGGTGGCCGAACGTATCCTCGACCTGCTGCTCTAATTCTTTCCACTTATCTCCCAGCCAGAGGCTAATCAATGAGTTCCGCACTGCGTCTTTTCTCGTCCGAATCAGTGACAGAAGGCCACCCCGACAAGATCTGCGACCAGATCTCTGACAGCATCCTCGACGCCCTGCTCGAGGTCGACCCGCAAGCCCGTGTCGCCGTCGAGACCCTCGTCACCACCGGACTCGTCCACGTCGCGGGCGAGGTCACCACGAGCGGCTACGTCGACATCCCCACGATCGTGCGCAAGCGCATCTCCGAGATCGGCTACAACTCGTCCGACGTCTGGTTCGACGGCCGCTCGTGCGGCGTCTCCGTCTCGATCGGCGGGCAATCGCCCGACATCGCGGCCGGCGTCGACCATGCGCAAGAGACCCGCGAAGAGTCGAGCGGCGACGCCGACGACCTCCAGGGTGCAGGAGACCAGGGCATCATGTTCGGGTACGCCACCATCGAGACCCCCGAGCTCATGCCCCTTCCCGTCTGGCTCGCGCATCGCCTCGCCGAGCGCCTCGCCTTCGTGCGCAAGTCGGGTCTCGTCGACTACCTGCGACCCGACGGCAAGACCCAGGTCACCATCGGCTACGACGGCGCCATCCCGCGCACCGTCGAGACCGTCGTCGTCTCCACCCAGCACGCGCCGTCGATCAGCACGCAGCAGCTGCGCAAAGAGATCGAAGAGATCGTCATCCGCCCGGTGCTCTCCACGATCGACCTCGACTCGAACAACGTGCGCGTGCTCATCAACCCCACCGGCGTATTCCACATCGGCGGCCCCCAGGGCGACGCCGGCCTCACCGGCCGCAAGATCATCGTTGACACCTACGGCGGCGCCGCCCGTCACGGCGGAGGGGCCTTCAGCGGCAAAGACCCGTCGAAGGTCGACCGCTCGGCCGCCTATGCGCTCCGCTGGGTCGCCAAGAACGCCGTCGCCGCCGGGTTCGCCGACCGTCTCGAGGTGCAGGTGGCCTACGCGATCGGCAAGGCTTCGCCGGTCGGCCTCTACGTCGAGACCTTCGGCACCGCCCACGTGGGCGAAGACACGATCATCGACTCGATCCAGTCGGTCTTCGACCTGCGACCGAGCAAGATCATCAGCGAGCTCGACCTGCTGCGTCCGATCTACGCCGAGACGGCAACCTACGGTCACTTCGGCCGCGAACTGCCGAACTTCACCTGGGAGCGACTCGATCGCGTCGACGCCCTGCGCGCCGCCGCGAAGCTATAGAAGCCCTCTTCGAGACGGATGCTGCAGCGATGAGCACGGCGTCGCCTGGCCCGGCTCAGCACGGCCAGCGCCCCATCGCCCGGGTGCTCATCGACTCGCCCCTGCCACAACTCGACCGGCTCTTCGACTACGGCATTCCCGAGGCGCTGCGCGAGCAGGCCGTCGCCGGGGTGCGGGTGCGCGTTCCGCTGCGCTCGGCGGGTAGGGTCGCCGACGGCTTCATCGTCGAGATCGCGCCGCCGGGCGACTACGTCGGGGTGTTGAGCGAGCTCGAAGAGGTCGTCTCCGCCGTGCCCGTGCTCACGCCCGAGGTCTGGGCGCTCGCCCGCAAGGTCTCGGAGCGCGCCGCGGGCAACGCCAACGACATCGTCCGCCTGGCCGTGCCGAACCGGCAGGTGCGTGTCGAGAAGGCCTACCTCGCCGCCGAAGTTCAGACGCCGCTCGCCCCGCTGCACCCCCCGGCGCGGGTGCAGGGCTACGGCGACGGGGTGATCGAGACCGCCATCGCCGCGCGCTCGCGGTTCGCGGTCGACGCCATACCTCTCGTGGCCGAGGTGACGCCGGGCGTGTGGGTGGGCGAGTGGGCCGTCACCATGGCGGCCGCGGCGGCCGCGACACTCGCCGGAGGGGCGACGGCCATTCTCGCCGTGCCCGACTACCGCGACCAGGAGCAGCTGGCCTCGGCCCTCGCCGCGGTTCTGCCGGCGCAACGTGTCATCCGTCTCGACGCGAAGCAGTCCAACCCCGACCGCTACCGGGCGTTCCTGCGCTGCCTGAGCGACGATCCCGTCGTGATCATCGGCAACCGGTCGGTCGTGTACGCCCCTGCCGCGAACCTCGGTCTCGTCGCGCTGTTCGACGACGGCGACCCGCTGCACAGCGAGCCGCTCAGCCCGTACGTGCACACGCGCGACGCCGCGCTCGTGCGGCAGGAACAGAGCGGCTGCGCGCTGATGTTCCTCGGCCACGCCCGCAGCACCGAGGTCGAGCGCCTCGTCGAGGTGCACTGGGTGCGCGTTTTCGCGCCGCAACCGGCGGTCCTGCCCAAGGTCGTCCCCACGGCGCAGCAGTCGTCGGAAGACCGGCTCGCGGCGCAGGCCCGCATCCCCTCCACCGCGTGGCGCGAGGCGCGTGCCGCGCTCGAGTTCGGGCCGGTGCTCGTCCAGGTCGCGCGGCCGGGCTACGCGCCCAAGCTCTCCTGCGCGGACTGCAAGCGCAGCGCCAGGTGCATGAAGTGTGAGGGCCCGCTCGGCCAGAAGACCTCGCGGTCGACGCCCGCCTGCAACTGGTGCGGTGCTCTCGCGGTCGACTGGAGATGCGCCAACTGCGACGGGGAACGGCTGCGCTTCGTCGGTTCCGGCGCCGGGCGAACCGCCGAAGACCTCGGCCGCGCCTTCCCGGGCGTGCGGGTCATCGTGGCCGACGGCGAACGCCCCATCCTCACGGTCGGTGCCGAGCCGGCGCTGATCATCGCCACCCGCGGCGCCGAGCCGATCGCGGCCGGCGGGTATCGCGCCGTGCTGCTGCTCGACGGCGAGAGCATGATCGCCCGCGAGAGCCTGCGGGTCGCCGAGGACTGTCTGCGCTGGTGGTCGAACGCCGCCGCCCTCGCCGCGCGCCGCGCACCCATCGTGCTCGTCGGAGTGGGCGGCGCTCTGGCGTCCGCCTTCGTGACCTGGCGGCAGGCCGACTTCGCGCGCTCCGAACTGGCCGACCGGCGGGCGCTGCGCTTCCCGCCCGCCGTGCGCGTCGCCACCGTCACGGGCACGGTGCAGGCGGTCGCCGACGCCGTGGCGACGCTCGGAGTCGACGGTCCCGACATCCTCGGCCCGGTCGACGTCGAGGGCGGGGGAGTGCGCACCATCGTGCGCTTCGACTATGCCCGCGGCGCCGAGATCGCCGCCGCGCTGCGCGCCGAGGTCGTCAAGTCGGCGGCCAACCGGCGGCGCGCGCTCGGCAAGGCCGCCCGCGGTCCCGTGCCGGTGAGCCTCAAGGTGCGCTTCGACGACGTCGAGCCCTTCCTCGAGCAGTAGCGCGCGGCCGGTCGAGTAGGGCCGCCTGCGGCCTGCATCGAGACCTGGGCGGGGCTTCGATGCGGTCGCTGAGCGACCTACTCAACCAGCTAGATCCACGGATGGGGGAGAATGACCTAATGACTTCTCTGCGCCTCGTCTTCGCGGGCAGCCCCGCCGCCGCCGTGCCGAGCCTCTCGGCCCTCGCCGCCGGACGGCACGAGGTCGCCGCCGTCGTCACCCGTGAGGATTCGCCCCAGGGGCGCCGCGGCATCCTGACCCCGACCCCCGTCGCGAGCCTCGCCGACGAGCTCGGGATCCCGACCATCAAGGCCAACCGCCTCGCGGGCGACGCGACCGAGGCGATCACCGCGCTGCGCCCCGACCTCGGCGTCATCGTCGCCTACGGCGGCCTCGTGCGGGAGCCGCTGCTGAGCGCGCCGAAGTACGGCTGGATCAACCTGCACTTCTCGCTGCTGCCGCGCTGGCGGGGTGCCGCTCCCGTGCAGCGTTCGATCATCGCGGGCGACGATCTCACCGGGGCGACGGTCTTCCAGCTGGTTCCGGAACTCGACGCGGGAGACGTCTTCGGGCAGTTCACGCAGTCGATCGGCGGCCACGAGACGGCGGGCCACCTGCTCGACTCGCTCGCCGTGAGCGGCGCCGAATTGCTCGCGGCCGTCGTCGACGCGATCGCCGAGGGCGACGCCAGGGCCGAACCGCAGGTCGGCGACGTCACCCTCGCCCCCAAACTGACCCTCGCCGACGGGCTCGTCGACTTCACCCGCCCCGCACACGACGTCGTCAACCTCGTCCGCGGCGTCACCCCCGAGCCCGGAGCCTTCACCACGCTCGACGGGGCGCGCCTCAAGATCATCGATGCCGCGATCGCGAGGGACGCACCGCGCCTCGCCCCCGGCCACTTCGCCCAGGAAGGCAAGCTCATCCTCGTTGGAACAGCAACAGACCCCGTGCAGCTCGTGACGGTCCATCCGGCCGGGCGCAAGGCCATGAACGCCGGCGACTGGTGGCGTGGTCGCCCGGCCGACGCCGCGACCGTCGTCGACGCCCCGGCGGTGGCCGAGTGAGCGCCGTGCAGCCCGCGCGCCGCATCGCGCTCGACGTCATCCTGGCGGTGCGTGAATCGGATGCCTACGCGAACCTCCTCCTGCCCGTGCGGCTCCAGCGGGCTAAGCTCTCCGAAGCCGACGCCGGTCTCGCGACCGAACTGACCTACGGCACGCTGCGCCGCCAGGGCTACTACGACGCCGTGATCGCCCTCGCGGCCGGACGCCCGGTGGAGAAGATCGATCCGGCCATCCTCGACGTCCTGCGTCTCGCCTGCCACCAGCTGCTGTCGATGCGCGTCGCCCAGCACGCGGCCGTGGACGAGTCGGTGCAGCTCGCCAAGACGGTGGGCTCCAACTCGGCCACCGGCTTCGTCAACGGAGTGCTGCGCACCATCACCCGCACGCCGGCCGCCGAGTGGCAGCAACGGGCCCTCGACGCCGCGAAGAACGCCGACGAGCGACTCGCCGTGCTGTACTCGCACCCGGTCTGGATCATCCGGGCCTTCCGCTCCGCCCTCGCCGCCGAGGGCCGGGACGCCGAACTCGACGAACTGCTCGAGGCCGACAACGTCGCGCCGCGGGTGAGCCTGGTCGCACTTCCCGGCGAGTCCACCGTCGCCGAACTCGACGCGTACGCCGCCGCCTACTCGCCGGTAGGTGCCGTGCTCGACGGGGGAGACCCGTTGCAGCTCGAGGCGGTGCGCGCCGGTCGCGCCCGGGTGCAGGACGAGGGCTCGCAGCTCGCCGCCCTCGCCCTCAGCCGGGTGCGCCCTATCCAGAGGGGCGAGCGCTGGCTCGACCTGTGCGCGGGCCCGGGCGGCAAGGCCGCGCTGCTCGCCGCGGAGGCCTCGGAGGGCGGCGCCACCCTCATCGCGAACGAGGTCGTGCGGGCCCGCGCCGAGCTCGTGCGCAAGGCCCTCGCGGTCTTCGAACCCGCCCCCGAGGTGTGGGAACTCGACGGCACGACCGTCGGCGACGACCATGCCGACGAGTTCGACCGCATCCTGATCGACGCCCCCTGCACCGGTCTCGGCGCCCTGCGTCGTCGGCCCGAGGCGCGCTGGCGCAAGTCGCCGCGCGACGTCGCCCACCTCTCCGGGCTGCAGTCGAACCTCCTGAACGCCGCGATCACCGCGCTCAAGCCCGGCGGTGTGCTCGCCTACGTCACGTGCTCGCCGCACCTCGCCGAGTCGAAGGTGATCGTCGAGGGCGCCGTCAAGAAGTGGGGCGCCGCGATCGAGCGCCTCGACACCCCGGCGGTGCTCGCGACGGTCACCGAAGCGACCCTCGATCTTCCCGATGCCCCCCACGCGCAGCTCTGGCCGCACCGCCACGGTACCGACGCCATGTTCATCCAGCTCATCAGTAAGGTCTAGCCATGCCCGCGCGTATCAACCCCAGCATCCTCGCCGCCGACTTCGCCAACTTCGAGCGCGAACTCGGGCGCATCCAGACCGCCGACCTCGTGCACGTCGACATCATGGACAACCACTTCGTGCCGAACCTCACCTTCGGGCCGACGATGACCGAGCGCCTGCAGGAGCTGTCGGCCATCCCGCTCGACGTGCACCTCATGATCGACGACCCCGACCGCTGGGCGCCCGGATACGCGGAACTCGGCGCCTTCTCCGTCACCTTCCACGCCGAGGCGGCGAAAGACGCGGTCTCCCTCGCACGTCAACTGCGCGACATCGGTGCCCGCGCCGGCATCGCCCTCAAGCCGGGCACACCCGTGGAGCCGTTCCTCGAGCTGCTGCCCGAGTTCGACCAGGTGCTCGTGATGACCGTCGAGCCCGGCTTCGGCGGCCAGAGCTTCATGGCCGAGACCATGCCCAAACTCGGCCTGCTGCGCGAGGCGGTGACCAGGACCGGCCTCGACGTCTGGCTCCAGGTCGACGGCGGCATCACGGCCGACACGATCGTGATCGCCGCCGAGGCGGGCGCCGACACCTTCGTCGCCGGTTCCAGCGTCTTCCGCGGCGAGCCCGCCGACAATATCGCCTCGTTGCGCGCCGCCGCTGCGGCCCACGTGCACTAGCCGACCCGGCACCGCAACAGCCCGGAAACACTCCGCGGCTAGCATCGGCACGTCCACCCTCAGAACCACCGGAGCACCATGACCACCGCACGCGTCCCCTACTACCTCGACTGCGACACCGGAATCGACGACGCCCTCGCGGTCGCGTACCTCCTCGCGGCCGCCGCCGACGAGTCGAACGGCATCGAGATCGTCGGCATCGGAAGCGTGAGCGGCAATGTCTCCGCCAGCGTCGGCGCCCACAACACGCTCGACCTGATCGCGCTCTCCGGCCGCGACGACATCCCGGTGGCCGTCGGTGCGCACGACCCCCAGGTGGGCAGCTTCCGCGGCGGTGCCCCGCACGTGCACGGGGCGAACGGAATCGGCGACGTCGCGATAGCGAAGTCCGTGTCATCCGTCGTCGACGGCGAATCCGCGGAACAGATGCTCGTCCGCCTGGCCCACGAGCACGAGGGCGAGCTGCGCGTCATCGCGATCGGCCCGCTCACCAACATCGCCGCCGCCCTGCGCCTCGATCCCGCGCTGCCCGGCTTGGTCAAGGAACTCACGCTCATGGGCGGAGCCGCGAACGTGCCCGGCAACATCACGCCCGTCGCCGAGGCGAATATCGCCAACGATGCGGATGCCGCGGCGGAAGTCTTCGCGGCCGACTGGTTCATCACGATGGTGCCCCTCGACGTGACCATGCCCAACGTCTTCCTCGAGCACCACCGCGAGGCGCTCATCGAGTCGGGCCGGCCCGTCGCGGTCGCCCTCGGCCACATGCTCGACTACTACTTCGAGTTCTACGTGGGCGTCTACGGCCACCGCGCCTCGGCGCTGCACGACCCGCTCGCCGTGGCGGTCGCGCTCGGCGAGGTCGGGCTGAAGACCGCCCCGGTGGTGCGTGTGCTCGTCGACCACACCGACGGCCCCGGCCGCGGCCAGACCATCTGCGACCTGCGCGGCATGTACAACGGCTTCCCGGAACAGTCCGGCGCCCACGCGCGCGTCGTGCTCGAACTCGACGACGACTTCGCACCGACCCTGCTCGCCAAACTGCTCACCGCTTGAGATAGGACAGTCATGACCGTCGTCGACAAGAACTCCGAAGGACAGGGCGTCCGCCAGTACCACATCGGTATCGCGCCGGGCGAGGTGAGCTCGGTCGCGCTGCTGCCGGGCGACCCGTTCCGGGTGCCCATGATCGCCGAGTTCCTGACCGACGTGAAAGACATCGCGCATCAGCGCGAGCACCGCACCATGACCGGGTACTACAAGGGCAAGCACATCACGGCGACGTCGACCGGGATGGGTTGCCCCTCGACCGCCATCGCGGTCGAGGAACTCGCCCGCGTGGGTGTCACGTCGTTCATCCGCGTCGGCAGCTCGGCCGGACTGCAGGCGGGTATCGAACCGGGCGACCTGCTCGTCAGCGAGGGCACACTGCGCAACGACGGCACGACGGCCGCGTACGCGCACCACGGGTTCCCGGCCGTTCCCGACCTAAAGATCGCGGTCGAGCTGCATCGCATAGCCCTCGAACTCTCGGCCGGCTCGTCGACAAAGGTTTTCTCCGGAATCAACGCCAGCGACGACGCCTTCTACGCCGAAGGCCCGGAGTGGATCAGCGAACTCAACCGGCTCGGCATCCTCAACGTCGAGATGGAGAGCTCGGCCCTCTACGTCGTCGCGCGACTGCGCGGCCTGCGCGCCGGCATGATCTGCGCCGCCTCCAGCAACCTGGTCGACGGCGCGTCCCTGTACTCCGACAAGAATGCGGCTATGAAGGAGGGCTGGATGCGTAGCATCGAGGTCGCCCTCGAGACCGCCGTCAGCCTCGACCTCTAGCGGAAAGCGAAGTTCGATGATCCGCACCATAATCAGCGGCGCCACGATCGCCACCGTCGACACCCACGGCACCGAGTACCCGACCGGCTGGGTCGCGTTCGACGACGCCGAGATCGTCGGGGTCGGCGACGGGCTGGCGCCGGAGTGGGCCGTGCGCGGCCTCGGGCCGTCGGGGGAGAGGCTGGCCTCGCCGCCCACGGTCGAGCTGATCGACGGTGCCGGCCACCTGCTCACTCCCGGACTCGTCAACACCCACCACCACCTCTACCAGTGGCTCACCCGCGGCTGGGCGCAGGACTCGATCCTGTTCGACTGGCTCGTCGCGCTCTACCCGGCGTGGTCGATGATCGACGCCGACCTCGTCGAGGCGGGCGCCGAAGCGGCCATCGCCGTGCTCGCCCGCTCGGGGTGCACGACCGTTGCCGACCACCACTACGTGTTCCCGGCCGGATCGGGCGACATCCTCGGCGGGATCATCGCGGCCGCCTCACGCGTCGGGGTGCGGCTGCACGGCACCCGCGGCTCGATGGACCTCGGCCGCTCGCAGGGCGGGCTGCCGCCGGACTTCGCCGTGGAGACCACGTCGGCGGCCCTGCAGGCGAGCGCCGACGCCGTCGAGAAGTACCACGACCCCGCGCGGGAGGCGATGGTGCAGATCGCGATCGCGCCGTGTTCGCCGTTCTCCGTGACATCCGACCTGCTCTCCGAGGCGGCGGTGCTCGCCCGCTCGATGGACGTGCGCCTGCACACGCACGGGTCGGAGACCGTGGAGGAGGACGCGTTCTGCCTCGAGAAGTGGGGCAAGACTCCCACCCAGTACCTCGACGACCTCGGGTGGTTGGGCGACGACGTGTGGATGGCGCACTGCGTACACCTCGACGAGCACGCGATCGACCGCTTCGCCGCAACGGGCACGGGGGTCGCGCACTGCCCGTCGTCCAACGCCCGTCTCGCCGCGGGCATCGCGCCCGTGCCGCAGCTTCTCGCCGCAGGGGTGCCCGTGGGCCTCGGCGTCGACGGTTCGGCGTCGAACGAGTCGGGGCAGCTCGGCAGCGAGATCCGCAACGCCGTGCTGATGAACCGCCTGCGGGCGGGCGCAGACGGCATGACCGGGAGGCAGGGCCTCTACATCGCGACGATGGGCGGCGCCCGTGTGCTCGGACGCCAGAACGAGATCGGCTCGATCGAGGTCGGCAAGCTGGCCGACCTCGTGCTCTGGCGGGTCGACGGCGTCGAGCACGCCGGAATCGCCGACCCCGTCGCGGCGCTCACCCTGGGCGCCCAGCCGCCGGTCACCCGGCTCTTCGTGCACGGCCGCACGGTTGTCGCCGACGGCGAGCTCACCCGCGTCGACGAGCGCACCGTCGCCCGTACGGCGACCCGTGCGGCCTCGGCCCTCGCCGAGCGCGCCGGCGTCGCCTGACCACCGCTGCGCCGCCCACCCCGCGCCGATCTCGCAACTCAGGCAGAATCCCGAGCCGCGGCCGCACACCCGCGGGTTTCCGGGCCCCGAGTCACCCGCCCGCTGTTCCTGCCTGAGTTGCGAGAGCCCACGTTCGTGATTCAGGGCGGATGCGCCCGCGGCCAGCACGATCCCGCGCCATTACGCGCGACGAGCCGCGCGGGCGGGCATCCGTCCTGAATGATGATCGCCCGCCCGAGGATCAGGCGGCGTGATCTCGCAACTCAGGCAGAAACCCGAGCCGCGGCCGCACACCCGCGGGTTTCCGGGCCCCGAGTCATCCGCCCGCTGTTCCTGCCTGAGTTGCGAGAGTCAACGCCCACCGATTGCGCCGTGGGCGTACCCGCGCGCAACCCGTGCGTCGCGCGCTGCGAATCTGCTTGGATGGACCCATGACTGATTCACCGAAGACCAAGCCAGAAGTCGAGTTCTACGAGGGCCCCGAGCCCACCGAGCTCGTGATCATCGACATCGAAGAGGGAACCGGCGCGGAGGCTCAGCCCGGCGCGACCGTCGACGTGCACTACCTCGGCGTCGACTTCGAGAGCGGCGAAGAGTTCGACTCCAGCTGGAGCCGCGGCCAGAGCATCAACTTCCCGCTCGGCAGCCTCATCGCCGGCTGGCAGCAGGGCATCCCCGGCATGAAGGTCGGCGGACGTCGCCAGCTGATCTGCCCGCCCGAGCTCGCCTACGGCCCCGTCGGCGGCGGACACCGCCTCTCGGGTCGCACCCTCACCTTCGTGATCGACCTGCTCGGCACGAAGTAGCAGAACCGCACGCGGGCCCGTCGAGAAATCGGCGGGCCCTCGCTCGTTAAGCCGACGTCCGTCAGACCAGCTGCGCCAGCGCTTCGATCGCCTGGAACGGGTCGTCACCGGCAGGCAGCAGCACGACGCTGTCCGCCCCCGCCGCGTACAGCTCGTCGAGCCGTGACCGTGCCGCCTCGACCGTGCCGACGACCGCGAGCTGATCCACCCACTCGTCGGGAAGGGCGGCCGCGAAGGCTTCCGGAGACGCCACCGACGCACGCAGGGCGAAGAACTCCTCGGCGAACGGCAACGGTTCGATGTGCACCCGGCCGTCCGGTTCGCCCACCCAGTCCAGCCGGGTGCGGGCCAGATCCCGCGCGACGGAGGGCTCCGGATGAACCGCCGCCACGTTGTACGCGACGATGCGGTGCGGCCGGCTCGCGGCGATCTGGCGGCGCACCGTTTCGAGATACTCGGGGGTGACCGGTTCCGCCAGCGCCGTGCCGTCGGCCACCCGGCCCGACAGCGCGAGCGACTTCGGACCACGCACCCCGGCAACGACCAGTGGCGGCTCGGCGGCGGGGCTCTCCAGTTCGACGTCGCGCAGGCGGACGTAGCGTCCCTCGACCGACACCCGCTCGGCGTGCAGCAGCGACCGCATCGCGACGATCGTCTCCTCGAGCATCGTCAGCGGGCTCGCCGGCCACGCGCCGACCTGTCGCATCCAGGCCGGCATGCCGTGCCCGACGCCGATCGTCACCCGGCCCGGAAAGAGTTCGGCGAGGGTGTTGGCCTCGAGCGTCGCGAACGCCGCGTTGCGCGCGGCGGCCGGCATGATGCCGATGCCGACGTGGATCGTCGAGGTGACGGCGAGCGCGACGGATGCCTGCGCGATGCCGCCGCGGAAGAAGCAGTCCTCCACGAT
This sequence comes from Conyzicola nivalis, assembly GCF_014639655.1. Lineage (NCBI taxonomy): Bacteria > Bacillati > Actinomycetota > Actinomycetes > Micrococcales > Microbacteriaceae > Conyzicola > Conyzicola nivalis. The sequence continues at coordinate 874,324 of NZ_BMGB01000001.1, read as the reverse complement.
CCACAGTTCGTCGAAGCCGAGACGCTCGGCCGCCTCGGCGAAGTCGACGATGCGGTCGGCGGCCAGATTGCGGGGGAGGGAGACACCCAGTGCGCGGTCGTTGAGCATGCTGGCACTCTATCCCCGTGACCGTGCGCGGAGCGGGCGTCACGCCTAGTACCCTTGACCACGTGAAAACTTTCGACGACCTGTTTGCCGAGCTGAGCGAGAAGGCCGTGTCGCGTCCCGAGGGATCGGGCACGGTCGCAGAACTCGACGCCGGCGTGCACGCGATCGGCAAGAAGATCGTCGAAGAGGCCGCTGAAGTGTGGATGGCCGCCGAATTCCAGTCGAACGACGAGGCCGCCGAGGAGATCTCGCAGCTCATCTACCACCTCCAGGTGATGATGATCGCGAAGGGTCTGAGCCCCGCCGATGTCTACCGACATCTGTAGAACCCGCCTCCTCCGCGCCATCCACCACCAGACAAAGGCTCGACCATGCTGAGAATTGCAGTGCCCAACAAGGGTTCACTGAGCGAAACTGCCGCAGAGATGCTGCTCGAGGCCGGCTACCTCGGCCGCCGCGACCCCCGCGCGCTGAGCGCGAGCGACCCGCGCAACGACGTGGAGTTCTTCTACCTGCGTCCCCGCGACATCGCCACCTACGTGGGCTCGGGTGCCCTCGACGTCGGCATCACCGGCCGTGACCTGCTGCTCGACTCCGGCTCGGAGGCGGCGGAGATCGCAGCCCTCGACTTCGGCGGCTCCACGTTCCGTTTCGCCGGCCGCCCCGGCGCCTTCGCCGAACTGGGCGACCTCGAGGGGGTGCGTGTCGCGACCAGCTACCCCGGTCTCGTCGGCGACTTCCTCGCCAAGCACGGTGTCACCGCCAAACTGGTCAGCCTCGACGGGGCCGTCGAGTCGGCCATCAAACTCGGTGTTGCGGATGCCGTCGCCGACGTCGTGAGCACCGGTTCCACCCTGCGCGCCCAGGGTCTCGAAATCTTCGGCCCGGTGATCCTCGAGTCGACGGCGGTTCTCATCAGCGCCAAGAGCGACCTCGCGGCCATCGCGACGCTGCAGCGCCGCCTGCAGGGTGTCCTCGTGGCCCGCCAGTTCGTGCTCGTCGACTACGACGTTCCCGTCGCGCTCGTCGAGGCCGCCACGGCGATCACCCCGGGGCTCGAGAGCCCGACCATCTCGCCGCTGCACGACCCCGAGTGGGTCGCCGTGCGGGCGATGGTGAACCGGGCCGACACCAACCACGTGATGGACGCGCTCTACGACCTGGGCGCGCGGGCCATCCTCGTCAGCTCGATCCACGCCGCGAGGATCTGACCGTGGGCGTGGCAGTGCGGGTCATCCCATGCCTCGACGTCGCGGCCGGGCGCGTGGTCAAGGGCGTCAACTTCCTCAACCTGCGTGACGCCGGCGACCCGATCGAACTGGCGCGGACCTACTACGAGCAGGGCGCCGACGAGATCACCTTCCTCGACGTGAAGGCCACCGTCGACAACCGCGACACGATGTACGACGTCGTGCGGGCCACGGCCGAGCAGGTGTTCATCCCGCTCACCGTCGGTGGAGGCGTGCGATCCACCGAAGACGTGTCACGGCTGCAGGCGAGCGGTGCCGACAAGGTCGGCGTCAACAGCGCCGCGATCGCCCGACCCGGCCTGATCGACGAGATCGCCGACCGGTTCGGCGCGCAGTGCGTCGTGCTCAGCCTCGACGTCAAGCGCAGCACCACCGTTCCGAGCGGTTTTGTGGTCACGACCCACGGCGGCCGCACCGAGACGACGATCGACGCGCTCGCCTGGGCGGTCGAGGCGATCGAACGCGGGGCGGGCGAGCTGCTGGTCAACTCGATCGACGCCGACGGCATGAAGACGGGGTACGACCTCGAGCTGATCACCGCGATGCGCGAGATCAGCCGGGTGCCCGTCATCGCGAGCGGCGGAGCAGGCAAGCTCGAACACTTCGCCCCGGCCATTGCGGCCGGCGCCGACGCGGTTCTGGCGGCATCCGTCTTCCACAATGGAGAATTGACAGTCGCCGACGTGAAGCGCGCGCTGGCCGAGAGCGGAGTGGTGACGAGATGACCGGTTCGATCGAACTCACGGCGGAGACCGTGGAAGCCGTGATCGAGCGTGCCGCCTTCAAAGACGGCGGGCTGATGCCGGCGATCGTGCAGCAGTGGGACTCGAAAGAGGTCCTCATGCTCGGCTACATGGACGCCGAGGCGCTGCGCCGCACCCTCACCGAGGGCCGCGTGACCTACTGGTCGCGCAGCCGTCAGGAGTACTGGCGCAAGGGCGACACGAGCGGCAACGTGCAGTTCGTGCGCGGAGCCGCGCTCGACTGCGACGCCGACACACTGCTCGTCACCGTCGACCAGATCGGCCCCGCCTGCCACACCGGCGCGCACGCCTGCTTCGACGTCGACGCCCTCGCTCCGAAGATCGGACACGCGCAATGACCAACACCACCTCGCGCGCCGACTTCGACACCCGCCTCGACGCCGGCCACCGGGTCGTGCCCGTCATCCGCGAGCTCTTCGCCGACGGCGAGACCCCCGTCGGCATCTACCGCAAGCTCGCGGCGGGCAAGCCGGGCACCTTCCTGCTCGAGTCCGCCGAGCAGGGCGGCATCTGGTCGCGGTTCTCATTCGTCGGTGCGGCGAGCTTCGGTGTGCTCACGCAGCGCGAGCAGCGGTTCTCCTGGCTCGACTACGGCATGAGCGCCGAGCGGGCCCTCGGCGCCGACTTCGTGGGCGCCGAGGTGCCGGTCGGCCCCCTCGCGGCGCTCGCCCACCTGCACGAACGCTGGAGCACCCCGCACGTCGACGGCCACCCGCCGCTCACCGGCGGACTCGTCGGCTTCATCGGCTGGGAGGCCATCCGCCAGATCGAGAACCTGGAGAACGTGCCGCCGGCCGACTTCAGCGTGCCCGGCCAAGCGCTGAGTTTCGTCTCCGAGCTCGTCGTCATCGACCACCGCGACGGCACGGTGCTGCTCATCGCGACCGCCCTCGGCGACGGCGCGGAGAGCAACGACGACGCGTGGACCGGCGCGCAGCGACGCCTCGACGCCATGCAGTCGACCCTCGCCGAGCCGAGCGAGGCGTGGCTCGCCGAGGTCGACCTGTCGATCCAGGCCGAGCCGATCCCGCGCACCACCGAGGCCGAGTACGCCGAGTCGATCGAGCGTTCGAAGAAGTACATCCGCGACGGCGACGTCTTCCAGGTCGTCGTCTCGCAGCGGTTCGACCACGAGATCACCGCCGACGCCATCGACGTGTACCGCGTGCTGCGCACCCTCAACCCCTCGCCGTACATGTACCTGCTCACGCTCGTCGACACCGACGGCGAGCCGTACCAGATCGTCGGCTCCAGCCCCGAGGCGCTGGTGAAGGTGCAGGACGGCCGCGTGCACATGCACCCGATCGCCGGTTCCCGCCCGCGCGCCGAGAACATCGAACGCGACCTCGAACTCGCCGTCGAACTGCTCGCCGACGAGAAGGAACGCTCCGAGCACCTCATGCTCGTCGACCTGGCCCGCAACGACCTGCTGAAGGTGTGCACGCCTGGCACGGTCGAGGTGACCGAGTTCATGCAGGTGGAGCGGTTCAGCCACATCATGCACCTCGTGTCGAGTGTAGAGGGCAACCTGAGGCCGGATGCCACGCCGATCGAGGTCTTCACGGCCACCTTCCCGGCCGGCACGCTCTCGGGCGCGCCGAAGCCGCGCGCCCTCGAGATCATCGACGAGCTGGAACCCGCCCAGCGTGGCGTCTACGGGGGAGTCGTCGGCTACTTCGACTTCGCCGGCGACCTCGACCTGGCCATCGCGATCCGCACGACGACGATCGTCGGCGGCATGGCGCGCGTGCAGGCGGGGGCCGGCCTCGTCGCCGACTCCGACCCCGCGGCCGAGCACCTCGAGTCGCAGAACAAGGCCGCCGCTCCGCTGCGTGCCGTCGCCGTGGCGAACGCGATGCGGAGGGTGCAGTGACCGACGCCCCGACCCGGCGCGCTCCGCGCCGCACCAAGTCGATGGTCATCCTGGCCAGCGCCGTGCTCGCGATCCTGACCCTCGTGTCGTGGACCCAGGTGTGGTTCGGTGTCACGCTGGTCGACGGCACGACGATCGACGTCGACGGCCAGGTCGCCGCACCCGCGCTCTCCGCGCTCGCCCTCACCAGTCTCGTGCTCGTGGGTGCGCTGAGCATCGCCGGACCGGTATTCCGGGTCGTCTTCGGCGCTCTCGAGTCGCTCATCGGGGTGGCCGTAGTGTTCTCGGGGGTTCTCGCGGCCGATGACCCGGTGGCCGCATCCGCCTCGGCCATCTCGACCGCGACCGGCGTGTCCGGTGCCAGTTCCGTCGCCGACCTCGTCGACACCATCGACGGCGGCTTCTGGCCGTGGCTCGTGATCGTCTGCGGCGTGCTGATCATCCTGGCCGGCGTCGCGATCATCGTGACGAGCCGCACCTGGCCCACCGCGACACGCAAGTACCAGGCCGCGCGTCTCGAACCCGCGGACGCCCAGCGCACCTCCGTCGACGACTGGGATTCGCTCAGCGGCGGCAAGGACCCGACCACCAACGACTAGCGCGCCGCGCTGGCCCCGAGTCGGTGACACCCGCCCGCTCGCGATAGAGTTTTACCGCCAAACAACAATGGCAACAACAACGAATGGAGCGTCATGACCATCGAGTCTGATTCCGGACATGGCAACTCGCCCGCCGCATGGACTGCCGTGATCATCATGCTGGTCGCCTTCCTGCTCGGCACCCTGTTCTTCTGGTTCGACCTGCCGTGGCTCGTGGTCGCCTCCGGCGTTCTCGCCGTGCTCGGTCTGCTGACCGGCGTCGTCCTCGCGCGACTCGGCTACGGCGTCGGTGGCACGAAGTACGCGCCGAAGGCACACGACTAGAGTGCTCGACTCCCTCGTAGCCGGAGCTCTCGCAGACGCTTCGGAGCGTCGGGCGATCCGCAGTCTGGCCGACGTCGAGTCGGCCGCTCTGGCGCGCCCGGCGGCCCTCGACGCCCTCGCCCAACTCGCGCCATCCGACCGGGTCAAGATCATCGCCGAGGTCAAGCGCTCCAGCCCGTCCCGCGGTGCCCTCGCGGAGATCCCCGATCCCGCTGCCCTCGCCCTCGCCTATGAAACCGGGGGAGCGAGCGTCATCAGCGTGCTCACCGAGGGGCGTAAGTTCGGCGGTTCGCTCGCCGACCTGGAGGCCGTCCGCGCCGCGGTGTCGCTGCCGGTGCTGCGCAAAGACTTCGTCGCCGAGCCCTACCAGGTGTTCGAGGCGCGCGCCGCCGGAGCAGACCTCGTGCTGCTCATCGTGGCGGCCCTCGAGACCCCCCTTCTCACCGAGTTGTACGACCTGATCAACCAGCTCGGCATGACTGCGCTGGTCGAGACCCACACGGCCGACGAGCTCGACCGCGCGATCGACCTGGGGGCGCAGCTCGTCGGTGTCAACGCGCGCAACCTGTCGACCTTCGAACTCGACCAGAACCTCTTCGGCACCCTCGCCGACCGCATCCCCGCCGGAGTCATCCGGGTCGCGGAGTCCGCGGTCAAGACGCCCGCCGACGTCGCCCACTACCGCGCGGCCGGCGCCGACGTGGTCCTCATCGGCGAAGCGCTCGTCACGGGCGATCCCGTCGCCACCCTCACAGAATTCCTTGGTTCCTGATGACCCACCTGCGCGACGAGATCGGCCCCTACTTCGGCGAGTTCGGCGGGCGATTCGTTCCCGAGTCCCTCGTCGCCGCCCTCGACGAACTGAGCGCGGCGTACGAGCTCACGAAGTCCGACCCCGAATTCGCCGCCGAACTGTCGGCACTGCACAAGACCTACACCGGTCGTCCCTCGATCATCACCGAGGTTCCCCGCTTCGCGGAGCACGCGGGGGGTGCCCGCATCATCCTCAAGCGCGAGGACCTCAACCACACCGGTTCGCACAAGATCAACAACGTGCTCGGCCAAGCGCTGCTCACCAAGCGCATCGGCAAGACCCGGGTGATCGCCGAGACCGGCGCGGGCCAGCACGGCGTGGCCACGGCCACCGCCGCCGCCCTCTTCGGCCTCGAGTGCGTCATCTACATGGGTGAGGTCGACACCGACCGCCAGGCCCTCAATGTTGCCCGCATGCGCCTCCTCGGCGCCGAGGTCGTGTCGGTCACGACCGGAACGCGCACCCTCAAGGACGCGATCAACGAGGCCTACCGCGAGTGGGTCGCGAGCGTCGACACGACCAACTACATCTTCGGCACCGTCGCCGGCCCGCACCCGTTCCCCGCTATGGTGCGCGACTTCCAGAAGATCATCGGCGAGGAGGCGCGCCAGCAGGTCATCGACCTCACCGGTAGCCTGCCCACCGCGGTCACCGCCTGCGTCGGAGGCGGCAGCAACGCCATCGGGATCTTCCACGCCTTCCTCGATGATCCGGATGTCGCGCTCTACGGTTACGAGGCCGCGGGCGACGGCCACCTCACCGAGCGTCACGCCGCGACCATCACGCGCGGGCGTCCCGGCGTGCTGCACGGCGCCCGCAGCTACATGCTGCAGGACGAAGACGGCCAGACCACCGACTCGCACTCCATCTCCGCCGGTCTCGACTACCCGGGCGTCGGTCCTGAGCACTCCTGGCTTCACGACCTCGGCCGCGCGACCTACCTGCCGATCACCGACGACGAGGCCATGCAGGCGCTGCGCCTGCTCAGCCGCACCGAGGGCATCATCCCCGCCATCGAGTCGGCCCACGCCCTCGCCGGCACGATCAAGCTGGGCAAGGAGCTGGGTCCCGACGCCGTCATCCTGGTGAACCTCTCCGGCCGTGGCGACAAAGACATGGAGACGGCGGGCAAGTACTTCGACATCCTCGATGCCGAGGCTCTGGCCGAGGGCGACCTCGCCCCCGTCGACGAGGGAGCCGAACGATGAGCGCCGTCGAGAACGCCATCCGCGTGCGCACCGACGCCGGTTCCGGTGCCCTCGTCGGCTACCTGCCGGCCGGGTTCCCCGATCTGGACACCAGCATCGAGGCCGCGGTGGCCCTCGTCGAGAACGGCGTCGACGTTCTCGAACTCGGCCTGCCCTACTCCGACCCGGTGATGGACGGCCCCGTCATCCAGCACGCGACCGAGATCGCCCTGCGTAACGGCTTCCGCCTCAAGCACGGCATCGAGGCCGTCGCCGCCATCACGGCGCGCGTCGACGCCCCCGTGCTGGTGATGACCTACTGGAACCCCGTCATCCAGTTCGGCGTCGAACGTTTCGCCGACGAACTGCTCGCCGCGGGCGGCGCGGGCCTCATCACGCCCGACCTCGTGCCCGACGAAGCCAAGGACTGGCTCGCGGCATCCGACCGTACCGGGCTCGACCGCGTCTTCCTCGCCGCTCCCTCGTCCTCGGATGCCCGCCTCGCGCAGGCCGTCGAGAAGAGCAGGGGCTTCGTCTACGCCGTCTCGACGATGGGTATCACGGGTGCCCGCCAGGACGTCGATTCGGCGGCCCGCTCGCTCGTTGCCCGTCTGCGAGACGCCGGTGCCACGAGCGCCTGCGTCGGAATCGGCATCTCCACGGGCGACCAGGTGCGCGAGGTGCTCAGCTATGCCGACGGCGCCATTGTCGGCTCGGCCCTGGTCAAGGCACTCGCCGACGGGGGAGTGGACGCCGTCGCGCGCACCGCCGCCGCCCTCAGCGCCGGCACCCGACCGTAACCAAACCACGGCCCTGACGGGGCTAGTCTTACTACGTCTTCGCACACCCCGAAAGGTTTCCGCCTCGTGTCCGCACCCCTCAGTATCCCCAGCCCCGACTACGCGTGGCAGGTCTTCAACCTCGGCCAGTGGATCCGTGACATCGGATTCACCGGCTTCGCTTTCGACCTGAACATCCACGCCTACGCCATCTGCATCCTGATCGGCATCGTCGCTGCGACACTGCTCACGAACCACCGCCTCACACGTCGCGGCGCGGAGCCGGGCGTCGTGCTCGACATCATCATCTGGGCGGTTCCCCTCGGCATCATCGGCGCCCGCATCTTCCACGTGCTGACCCACACCGACGACTACTTCAACGGTCAGGAATGGTGGCGCGTATTCGCGGTCTGGGAGGGCGGCATCGCCATCTTCGGGTCGCTCATCGGCGGCGCCATCGGCGCGTGGATCGGCTGCCGTTTCTCGGGCATCCGCTTCTGGACCTTCGCCGACGCCGTGGCGCCCGCGCTTCTGCTGGCCCAGGCTTTCGGCCGCGTCGGCAACTGGTTCAACCACGAGCTCTTCGGCCAGCCCACCGACCTGCCGTGGGGCCTCGAGATCGAGTCGTCGAACCCCGCCTACCCGGCCGGCCTCCCCGAGGGCACGCTGTTCCACCCGACGTTCCTCTACGAGATCATCTGGAACCTCGTCGGTTTCGCCCTCATCCTCATCATCGAGCGCAAGATGCGCCTGCAGTGGGGCAAGGTCCTCGGCCTCTACCTCGTCTGGTACGGCCTCGGCCGCACCGTTTTCGAGTCGATCCGCATCGACCCGAGCGAGGTCTTCTTCGGCCTGCGGAGTAACGTTTGGGCGGCTATTTTCGCCGTGATCATCGGAATCGTGATCATCGTGGTGCAGAACAGGCGCCACACCGGCCTCGAGCCCAGCCCCTACGTCGCGGGTCGAGGATGGGTCAAGCCGGGCACTGGGGTAGAATCAGAAGAGACCTATTCGGACACCGACGAACCAGGCAATGACGCCGCGTCCCCCACCGAAGAGCTCGTCCCAAGCGGTACCGCCACAAGCGGCTCCGCACAAAGCGTAGAAGGCGCCAAGTCCTGACGACAGGGCCACCTCTGACACCCGATGGGCCGCCGACGTCCCACACGTACCAACACATCGTGAGGACGGACTTTGATGGCTCTCACGCCAGCACTCCAGCGCTTCAGCACCACGCCCCAGGCGACAGGCCTCTACGACCCCCGTCGTGAGAAAGACGCCTGCGGCTTGGCGATGGTGGCCACACTCCGCGGAACCGCGGGGCACGACATCATCGATGCCGCGCTCGACGCCCTGCGTCACCTCGAACACCGCGGCGCCATCGGCTCCGATGCCGGCACCGGCGACGGAGCGGGCATCATCACCCAGATCCCCGACGAGTTCCTGCGCGCCGTCTCGGGCTTCGAGCTGCCGCCCGCCGGCAGCTATGCGGTCGGCATGTCGTTCCTTCCCGTCGAAGACGACGACCGAGCCGCCATCAAGGCCGGCATCGCGTCGATCGCGAAAGAGGAGGGCCTCACCGTCCTCGGCTGGCGCGACGTGCCGGTGCGCCCCGACCAGGTCGGCGACCTGGCGCGCGCGGCGATGCCCGTGTTCGAGCAGCTGTTCCTCGCTTCCACGAGAACGGATGACACGGGGTCGCTGATCTCCGGAATCGAACTCGACCGCCAGGTCTACCGCCTGCGCAAGCGGGCCGAGCACGGCTTCGGCGCGTATTTCCCCTCGCTCTCCAGCCGAACCCTGGTCTACAAGGGCATGGTCACCACGCTGCAGCTGGAGCCGTTCTACCCCGACCTCGGCGACGAGCGTTTCGCCTCGAAGCTCGCGCTCGTGCACTCGCGCTACTCGACCAACACCTTCCCCTCGTGGCCGCTCGCGCAGCCCTTCCGCATGATCGCGCACAACGGCGAGATCAACACGGTGCAGGGCAACCGCAACTGGATGCGCGCCCGCCAGTCGCAGCTCGAGTCCGAGCTGCTCGGCGACATCCCCAGCCTGCTGCCGATCAACACCCCCGGTTCGAGCGACTCCGCGTCGTTCGACGAGGTCGTCGAGCTGCTCAGCCTGACCGGCCGCTCGCTCCCGCACTCGATCATGATGATGGTGCCGGAGGCCTGGGAGAACCAGACCGACGTCGAGGCCGCCCGCAAGGCGTTCTACGAGTACCACGCGATGCTCATGGAGCCGTGGGACGGCCCCGCCGCCCTCGTCTTCACCGACGGCTCGCTCGTCGGCGCCACCCTCGACCGCAACGGGCTCCGCCCCGGCCGTTTCCTCGTCACCGACGACGGCCTCGTCGTGCTGGCGAGCGAGATCGGCGTGCTCGACATCGACCCGGCCAAGGTCGTGCGCAAGGGCCGCCTGCGCCCGGGCAAGATGTTCCTCGTCGACACCGAGGCCGGACGCATCATCGAAGACGACGACATCAAGGGCGAGCTGGCCTCCTCCGCGCCGTACGGCGAGTGGCTCGACCAGGGGCGCATCCACCTGAAAGACCTGCCCGACCGCGAGCACATCGTGCACACGCCCGCCTCGGTCACCCGCCGCCAGCGCACCTTCGGCTACACCGAAGAAGAAGTGCGCATCATGATCATGCCGATGGCCAAGAACGGCGCCGAGCCGCTCGGGGCCATGGGTTCCGACACGCCCATCGCGGTGTTGTCCGAGCGCCCGCGCCTGCTGTTCGACTACTTCACGCAGCAGTTCGCCCAGGTCACGAACCCGCCGCTCGACTCGATCCGCGAAGAGGTGGTCACCTCGATGAAGCTCGGGCTCGGCCCCGAGCGCAACCTGCTCGCGGCGACGCCCGAGCACGCGCGCCAGGTCATCCTCGACTTCCCCGTGATCGACAACGACGAGCTCGCCAAAATCCAGCACATCGACCCGACCCCCGGCAGCCGTCTCACAACGACGATCAAGGGCCTGTACCGCGTCGACAAGGGACCGAAGGCGCTCGAGAAGCGCCTCAAGGCCATGTGCGACGAGGTCGACGAGGCGATCGACGCCGGCGCGCAGTTCATCGTGCTGTCCGACCGCGACTCGAACAAGGAGTACGCGCCGGTTCCGTCGCTGCTTATGCTCGCGGCGATCCACCACCACCTGATCCGCCGCGAGAACCGCATGAAGGTCGGCATCATCGTCGAGGCGGGCGACGTGCGCGAGGTGCACCACATCGCGCTGCTCGTCGGCTACGGCGCCTCCGCCATCAACCCGTACCTGGCCATGGAGACCGCCGAAGAGCTCGTCCGCAACGGCATGCTCACCGGTGTCACTCCCGAGAAGGCCGTAAAGAACCTGATCAAGGCGCTCGGCAAGGGCGTTCTCAAGATCATGTCGAAGATGGGCATCTCGGTCGTCTCCTCGTACGCGGGCGCCCAGGCGTTCGAGGCGGTCGGCCTCGAGCAGGCCTTCGTCGACCAGTACTTCACCGGAACGTCGAGCCTGCTCGGCGGTGTCGGCCTCGAGGTGATCGCGGCCGAGAGCGCCGCGCGCCACGAGGCCGCCTACCCCGACGACGGCGCCATCAGCGCGCACGAGCGTCTCGCGACCGGCGGCGAGTACCAGTGGCGTCGCGAGGGTCCGCCGCACCTCTTCAACCCCGACACCGTGTTCCGGCTGCAGCACGCCACGCGCGCCCGCCGGTACGACATCTTCCGCGAGTACACGAAGCTCGTCGACGACCAGGCCTCGAAGCTCATGACCATCCGCGGGTTGTTCGAGTTCAAGACCGGTCAGCGCCCCGTCGTGCCCATCGACGAGGTCGAACCCGTGTCGTCGATCGTCAAGCGCTTCTCGACCGGCGCGATGAGCTACGGCTCGATCAGCGCCGAGGCCCACGAGACGCTCGCGATCGCCATGAACTCGATCGGCGCGAAGAGCAACACGGGCGAGGGCGGCGAAGACACCGACCGCCTGATCGACCCGACGCGTCGCAGCGCCATCAAGCAGGTCGCGTCCGGCCGCTTCGGCGTCACGAGCATGTACCTGACGCACTCGACCGACATCCAGCTCAAGATGGCGCAGGGTGCCAAGCCCGGCGAGGGCGGCCAGCTGCCGCCCACCAAGGTCTACCCGTGGATCGCGCGCACCCGCCACGCGACCGCCGGTGTCGGCCTCATCTCGCCGCCCCCGCACCACGACATCTACTCGATCGAAGACCTCAAGCAGCTCATCTTCGACGTCAAGCGCGCCAACCCGGTCGCCCGGGTGCACGTGAAGCTCGTGAGCCAGTCGGGAATCGGCGCGGTCGCGGCCGGCGTGACGAAGGCCCTCGCCGACGTCGTGCTCGTCTCGGGCCACGACGGCGGAACGGGCGCCAGCCCGCTCAACTCGCTCAAGCACGCCGGAACCCCGTGGGAGCTCGGCCTCGCCGAGACCCAGCAGACCCTCATGCTCAACGGCATGCGCGACCGCGTGGTCGTGCAGGTCGACGGCCAGATGAAGACGGGCCGCGACGTCATCGTCGGCGCACTGCTCGGCGCGGAGGAGTTCGGTTTCGCGACCGCGCCCCTCGTCGTCGAGGGCTGCGTCATGATGCGCGTCTGCCACCTCGACACCTGCCCCGTCGGCATCGCGACGCAGAACCCCGAGTTGCGCGCCCGCTTCACCGGCAAGCCCGAGTTCGTCGTCAACTTCTTCGAGTTCCTGGCCCAGGAGGTGCGCGAGTACCTTTCCGCCCTCGGTTTCCGCTCGATCGAAGAGGCGGTCGGCCACCACGAGATGCTCGACGTGAACGGCGCCATCGAACACTGGAAGGCCGACGGACTCGACCTCACACCGGTGCTGGTCGGACCGCAGTTCGCGGATGACGCGCCGCGCCGTAACTTCCGCGCGCAGGACCACGAGCTCGAGAAGCACTTCGATGTCGAGCTGATCCGGCAGAGCGAGAACGCGCTCGAGCACGGCACCCCCGTGGTCATCGACCTGCCGATCAAGAACACCGAGCGAGCCGTCGGAACCATGCTGGGCAACGCGGTCACCCTCCGCCACGGCGAGAACGGCCTGCCCTCCGGAACCATCCAGGTGAACCTGTCCGGCACCGCCGGCCAATCGCTCGGCGCCTTCCTGCCGAGCGGCATCCGGCTGCGTCTCGTCGGCGACAGCAACGACTACGTTGGCAAGGGCCTGTGCGGCGGCGAGATCGTCGTGCTGCCCGACGCTCGCAGCAGCTTCGCGGCCGAGAACAACGTGATCGCCGGAAACGTCATCGGCTACGGAGCCACGCAGGGTTCGATGTTCCTGCGCGGAATCGTGGGCGAGCGGTTTCTCGTGCGCAACTCGGGTGCGACCGCCGTCGTCGAGGGAGTGGGAGACCACGCCCTCGAGTACATGACGGGCGGCCTCGCGGTCATCCTCGGCGAGACCGGCCGCAACCTCGGCGCGGGAATGTCGGGCGGAACCGCGTACGTCTACGACCTGCGCAACGAGCGGGTCAACCCCGACTCGCTCGCTAGCGGCGAACTCACGCTGCTGCCCCTCGGAAGCGCCGACGTGGAGATCCTCACCGACCTCTTGCAGCGTCACTTCGACGAGACCGGGTCCGCCGTCGCGAGACGGATGCTCGACACCATTGACGAGACGATCGAGCGATTCGTGAAGGTTCTGCCTCGCGACTACGCAGCGGTCATTGCAACACGCCAGACGGCCGTCGCCGAGGGTCTCGACCCCGACGGCGATGTTGTCTGGTCGAGAATCATGGAGGTTACCGGTGGCTGATCCGAAGGGATTCCTGAAGGTAAAGGAGCGCGAGCTCCCGGCTCGTCGCCCCGTCGCACTGCGGCTGATGGACTGGAAAGAGGTCTACGAGCAGGGAGACTCGGCCACCGTGCGTAAGCAGGCCGGCCGCTGCATGGACTGCGGCATCCCGTTCTGCCACCAGGGCTGCCCGCTCGGCAACCTGATCCCCGAGTGGAACGACCTGATGTGGCGCGGCGAAGGCCACCAGGCCATCGAACGCCTGCACGCCACGAACAACTTCCCCGAGTTCACCGGCCGCCTGTGCCCGGCACCGTGCGAATCATCCTGCGTCCTCGGCATCAACCAGCCCGCGGTCACGATCAAGAACGTCGAAGTCTCCATCATCGACGAGGCCTACCAGAAGGGCTGGGTCACACCGCACCCGCCCGAGCGCCTCACCGGCAAGACCGTCGCCGTCGTCGGCTCCGGCCCCGCCGGTCTCGCGGCCGCCCAGCAGCTGACGCGCGCCGGCCACACCGTCGCCGTGTTCGAGCGTGACGACCGCATCGGCGGCCTGCTGCGCTACGGCATCCCCGATTTCAAGATGGAGAAGAAGCACATCGAAGCGCGCCTCGCGCAGATGCAAGCCGAGGGAACCCGTTTCCGCGCCGGCGTCACCATCGGTGTCGACATCTCGTGGAGCGACCTGCGCGCCCGCTACGACGCCGTGATCGTGGCGACCGGCGCCACCGTGCCGCGCGACCTGCCGATCCCCGGCCGCGACCTGCTCGGCGTGCACTTCGCCATGGATTACCTCGTCCAGCAGAACCGCGTGGGTGCCGGCGACTCGGTCGCCGAGCAGATCCACGCCGAGGGCAAGCACGTCGTGGTCCTCGGTGGCGGCGACACCGGAGCCGACTGCATCGGCACCGCGCACCGCCAGCACGCGCTCTCCGTCACCAACCTCGCGATCGGCGTGCAGCCCGCGTCCGAGCGTCCCGACCACCAGCCGTGGCCGATGACACCGACCCTGTTCGAGGTGTCGAGCGCCCACGAAGAGGGCGGCGAGCGGGTCTTCCTCGCGTCGACCATCGAGTTCCTGTCGAACGAGGCGGGCGAGGTGCGCGCGATCCGCGTCGCCGAAACCGAGTACCTCGATGGACGCCGGGTTCCCAAGGCGGGAACGGAACGTGAAATCCCCGCCGACCTCGTGCTGCTCGCGATGGGCTTCACCGGCCCAGAGACCGACACGATCGACAGCCAGCTCCCGGTTCCGATCGACGCGAAAGGCAACCTCGGCCGCGATGGCGAGTACCAGACGAGCGAATCCGGCGTCTTCATCGCCGGCGACGCGGGTCGCGGGCAGTCGCTCATCGTCTGGGCAATCGCCGAAGGGCGTGCTGCGGCATCCGCGGTTGATCGGTACCTTGAAGGGACGACGCAACTGCCGTTCCCGGTCAAGCCGACCGATCACGCGATCGCGATCTAGGTTTCTCCACGCTCGACCACCGACCAGTTCTCCACCCGATTCAATCCACCACCACAGAAGGAACTCATGAGACGCGCGAAAATCGTCGCTACGCTCGGCCCGGCAACCTCCAGCTATGAAAACATCCGCGCGATCATCGACGCGGGCGTCGACGTGGCGAGAATGAACCTCAGCCACGGTTCGTACGACGTTCACGAGGCCGTGTACGCCAACGTGCGCCAGGCAGCGGACGACTCCGGTCGCGCCGTCGCCGTGATGGTCGACCTGCAGGGTCCGAAGATCCGTCTGGGCAAGTTCGAGGGCGGTCCGTACGACCTCGCCGTCGGCGACGTCTTCAAGATCACCACAGAAGACGTGGTCGGAACGCGCGAACTCTCCGGCACGACGTTCAAGGGACTCCCTCAGGACGTCAGCCCCGGCGACTTCCTGCTCATCGACGACGGCAAGGTCAAGGTGCAGGTCACCGGCGTCGAGGGTCCCGTCGTCTCGACGGTCGTCATCGTCGCCGGCGCCGTGTCGAACAACAAGGGCATCAACCTGCCCGGCGTCGCCGTCAACGTGCCCGCGCTCAGCGAAAAGGACGAGGACGACCTGCGTTGGGGCCTCCGCCTCGGCTGCGACCTCATCGCCCTGTCGTTCGTGCGTGACGCCACCGACATCGTGCGCGTGCACGAGATCATGGAGGAGGAGGGCCGTCGCGTGCCCGTCATCGCCAAGATCGAGAAGCCTCAGGCCGTCGACAACCTCGAGGCCATCATCGACGCGTTCGACGCGATCATGGTCGCCCGCGGCGACCTCGGTGTCGAGCTTCCGCTCGAGGCCGTGCCGATCGTGCAGAAGCGCGCGGTCGAACTGTCCCGCCGTATGGCCAAGCCGGTCATCGTCGCGACGCAGATGCTCGAGTCGATGATCTCCAGCCCCGTGCCCACGCGAGCCGAGACATCCGACGTCGCGAACGCTGTTCTGGATGGCGCGGACGCCGTGATGCTCAGCGGCGAGACCAGCGTCGGCGAGTACCCCGTCATCACCGTGCAGACCATGGCACGCATCGTGGCCTCCACCGAGGAGCACGGACTCGAGCGCATCCCCGAGCTGGGCACCAAGCCCCGCACGCAGGGCGGCGCGATCACCCTCGCCGCCGCCGAGGTGGCGACCTTCGTCGAGGCGAAGTACGTCTGCATCTTCACCGAGTCGGGCGACTCGGCACGTCGCATGTCGCGCCTGCGTTTCAACGTCCCGATGAAGGCCTTCACGCCGGATCCCGCGATCCGTCGACGCATGGCTCTCATCTGGGGCATCGACTCCTACGTCGTCGAGCGGGTCACCCACACCGACGCGATGTACATCCAGGTCGACGAGATCCTGCTCGGCGAGGGCCTGGCCCAGGTCGGCGATGTCGTCGTCGTCATCTCCGGTTCGCCTCCCGGAATCTCGGGCTTCACCAACGACCTGCGCGTGCACCGCGTGGGCGATGCGAAGAACGCTGTGGCGCCCGCTTACGCGGTCGTCGAGTAGCCGCGGGGAGACCGGCCGCACACAGGAACGACGAAGGGCCGGGCAGTTTCGACTGCCCGGCCCTTCGTCGTTCCCGTCTGCGGGTTAGTCGACGCGGGGGAGCTTCTGCTCCCGCCCGTCGGTCACGTCGGCGTCGGTCGTGCCCGCTCCGGTCGCGGTGGAACCGGGGGAGAGGACGCCGTCTTCCGTGTCGGCGGTCCCGCTGAGCCCGGGCGCCGGGTCGAGCTCGTCCCCTGGGCTGTCATTGCGGGCGTCGGTGTCAGACATGGCGTCTCCTCGGAGGTGGCGATCGCCGCGTCCGTCGCGGCGGCGGGGCTTTTGAGGCGGTGGCAGGGCTGGCCGCCACCGCCCCACGTCACCTTCCTGCGAGTCGCAGAAGATGGCGGAGCGGGTTCGCGGACCGACCGGGAGGTTGTGCCACGCGAAACGTCGTTCACTGGTGAATGTACGCGCCGCGGTAGACCGCGACCGGGGGCTATACAGCCGTCGACCGCGGGTTTATAGTTACCCGCCCGCGGCGGCCGTACCGCTGACCGCGCCGTTCCTCCGTTGTGCCGGATGCGAGACTCGAACTCGCACGCCCTTTCGAGCAAAGCATTTTGAGTGCTCCGCGTCTGCCATTCCGCCAATCCGGCGCACAACAACTGTCAAAGAATACCGTAGGCTCGATAACGTGACTGACCAAGAATCAACCCCGGCCGCTCCCCGTCGAGTAGTGGTGGCAGAAGACGAGTCCCTGATCCGCATGGACATCGTCGAGATCCTCCGCGACAACGGCTTCGAAGTCGTCGGAGAAGCCGGTGACGGCGAGACGGCAGTAGCCCTCGCCACCGAACTCCGCCCCGACCTCGTCATCATGGACGTGAAGATGCCCCAGCTCGACGGCATCTCCGCCGCGGAGCGACTCACCAAGAACCACATCGCGCCCGTCGTGCTGCTCACCGCGTTCAGCCAGAAGGAACTGGTCGAACGCGCGTCCGAGGCCGGCGCCCTCGCCTATGTCGTCAAGCCGTTCACACCCAACGACCTGCTGCCCGCGATCGAGATCGCCCTCAGCCGCTACACGCAGATCATCACGCTGGAGGCCGAGGTCGCCGACCTGGTCGAGCGTTTCGAGACCCGCAAGCTCGTCGACCGCGCGAAGGGCCTCCTGAACGAGAAGATGGGGCTCACCGAGCCCGAGGCGTTCCGCTGGATCCAGAAGGCGTCCATGGACCGCCGCCTCACCATGCACGACGTCGCCCAGGCGATCATCGAGCAGCTGAGCGCCAAGAAGTAGCACCGCCGCGATCGGGCCCGTCACCCTCGGTGCCGGGCCCGCTCTCGTTAACCGCAGTCTGCTGTCGTTGGGCCGCGGTGCGCCCGTTCGAGCGCGCGCATCGCAACCAGAACACAGCATTGCGGGGTGCTCCTGCGGATGTGAATACGACCCGCGCCTCGGGGTGGCGGAGCCGTCAGCGCTTGTCCCGCAGCATGTTCGTCATGCGCACGGTCGACAGGCGCCGGCCCTCCTCGTCGCGCACGACGATCTCGTGCGTGGCCAAGGTGCCGCCGAGGCTGAGGGCGGTGCAGGTCGCCGTGACGGTGCCCGAGGTCACCGAACGGCTGTGGGTCGCGCCTATCTCGATGCCCACGGCGAAGCGGCCGGGGCCGGCATGGATCGCGGATGACACGGAGCCGAGCGATTCCGCCAGCACGACGTGCGCGCCACCGTGCAGCAGCCCGACGACCTGGCGGTTGCCCTCTACCGGCATGGTCGCGACCGAGTGATCGGCCGACAGTTCGACGAATTCGATGCCCATTTTGACGGCCAATTCGCCCCCGCCGCTCTCGACCAGCCGTTCGACGAGTTCCGGATCGAGATCTGCGGGGAAGGTGGTCATGGCACTCTCTCGTTCGGCCCAGCGTGTCGGTGACCGAGGCTAGGCTGGCTGTCGTGTCGGACAACGAAAAGCCTACCCTCCTGATAATCGACGGCCATTCGCTGGCGTTCCGCGCGTTCTACGCGCTGCCGGTCGACAGCTTCATGAACCGTGAGGGGCAGCACACCAACGCCATCCACGGCTTCATCGCCATGCTCATCAACCTGCTCAAGGCCGAGAAGCCCACCCACCTCGCGGTGGCGTTCGACATCTCCCGCTTCTCGTTCCGCACGCGGGAGTACCCCGAGTACAAGGGCACCCGCGGCGAGACGCCCGTCGAGTTCATCGGTCAGATCCCGCTCCTCGAGGAGGCGCTCAAGGCGATGGGCATCCCCACCGTCTCGAAAGAGGACTACGAAGCCGACGACATCCTCGCCACGCTCGCCCGCGAGGGCGCGGAACAGGGCTTCCACGTCTTCGTCGTCTCCGGCGACCGCGACGCGATCCAGATGATCAACGACGACGTCACCCTGCTCTACCCGAACGCTCGCGGCGTCTCGGAGCTCAAGCGCTACGACCGCGACACCGTCTTCGAGCGCTACGGCATCGAGCCGCACCAGTATCCCGACATCGCCGCGCTCGTCGGCGAGACGAGCGACAACCTGATCGGCATCGACAAGGTCGGCGAGAAGACCGCCGTCAAGTGGATCGTGCAGTACGGCGGCCTCGACGGCGTGCTCGAGCACGCCGACGAGATCAAGGGCGTGGTCGGCGAGAAGCTGCGGGAGCAAAAAGACCGTGCCATCCGAAACCGCAAGCTCAACCACCTGCTGACCGACGTCGACCTGCCGTTCGGCCCGTCCGACCTCGAGCGCCAGCCCATCGACGAAACGGCCGTGCGCGCCGTCTTCGACAAACTGCAGTTCAAGACCCTGCTCGAGCGGGTGCTCAAACTCGCCGGGGAAGACGGCCACCTGCGAGAGTCGGATGCCACGGATCTCCCCGTCGCGGAGGTCGAAGAGACCGCCGTTCCGCCCGTGCGCACCATGGTCGACGAAGAGCTGGCGAAGTGGCTCGACACCCAGTCCGCTCAGGGCACCGTTCCCCTCGGGCTGCGGGTCGAGACGCACGGTGGCATCGTCACAGCGATCGGCATCGCGTCGTCGAAAGACAGTGCGTTCGTGCCGTGGGAGCCCGACCGGCCCGATTACGTGGCCCTCGAGTCGTGGCTCGCGAGCGACGCCCCGAAGTACCTGCAGGGCTCTAAGCAGCAGCTCAAGGCCCTCCGCCGTTCCGGGCTGCAGCTCGACGGCATCGCCTTCGACACGAGCCTCGCCGCGTGGCTGCTCAAGCCCGCGGGCAAGGCCGACGACCTCGCCAGCCAGGTCTACGACTTCCTCGGCGAGACTCTGCCGCAGGCCGACCCCAACCAGCTCGTGCCCGACATCGACGCGGTGAGCCTCGCCACCGAGGCCTGGTACGTGCTGCGGGTCACCGAGTACCTTATCGAGAAGCTCGGGCGGAGCGACCGCAAGGTGCTCGACGAGATCGAGTTGCCGCTCGTTCCGGTGCTCGCCACCATGGAGCTCGACGGAATCGCCGTCAGCCAGCCGATCCTGTCGAAGCTCTCGGGCGAACTCGCCAACGTCAGCGCCGACCTCGCCAGCCGGGCCTACGCCGAGATCGGGCGCGAGGTGAACCTCGGCTCTCCCAAGCAGCTGCAGCAGGTGCTGTTCGAAGAGCTGGGCATGCCGAAGACCCGCGCCAACAAGACGGGCTACTCGACCGACGCCGCAAGCCTCACCGACCTGCAGGAGCAGTCGCCGCATCCGTTCCTCGACCTCCTGCTCAAGCACCGCGACGCGACCAAGCTGCGGCAGATCATCGAGACCCTCGAGAAGGCGGTCGACGCGAACGGCCGGGTGCACACCACCTACGATCAGACCGGAACCAGCACCGGCCGCATCTCGTCGAACGACCCGAACCTGCAGAACATGCCCGTGAAGACCTCGGTCGGGCGTGAGATCCGGTCCGCGTTCGAGAAGGGCGAGGGTTTCGACACCCTGCTCACGGCCGACTACTCGCAGATCGAGATGCGCATCATGGCGCACCTCTCCGGCGACGAGGGGCTCATCACCGCGTTCAACGAGGGCGAAGACCTGCACCGGTTCGTCGGCTCCACCGTGTTCGGGGTCGAGCCTGCCGACGTCACGCCGCTCATGCGCACCAAGGTCAAGGCCATGTCCTACGGCCTCGCCTACGGTCTCAGTGCGTTCGGCCTGTCGAAGCAGCTGCGCATCGAGTCGAGCGAGGCCCGCAAGCTGATGACCGACTACTTCGACCGCTTTGGGGCCGTGCGCGACTACCTGCGCAACGTCGTGGAGCAGGCCAAGGTCGACGGTTACACCGAGACCATCTACGGCCGTCGTCGCCCCTTCGGCGACCTGAACTCGTCGAACCGGGTGCTGCGCGAGAACGCCGAGCGCGCTGCGCTCAACGCGCCGATCCAGGGATCGGCAGCCGACATCCTCAAGATCGCCATGCTCGGCGTCGCGAGCGACCTGCGCGACCAGGGCCTCGGCTCGCGCCTGCTGCTGCAGGTGCACGACGAACTCGTGTTCGAGGTCGCCCCCGACGAGCTCGACACCCTCACGGCGATCGTGCGCGACCGCATGGGCGGAGCCGCCCAGCTGCGCGTGCCGCTCGAGGTGCAGGTCGGTACCGGCCCCAACTGGGACGCAGCGGCGCACTGATGGCCGCGCTCACCGACCTGCTCGCCGCGTCGTCGATCATCCTCGACGCCGTGGCGGCCGACCGTGACGACGCCGTCGGGCAGGCCGGCGCCGCGCTGCTCGCCGCCGGCGCGGTCGACGCCGAGTACACGGCCGCCATGCTCGAGCGCGAGCAGACCGTGTCGACCTACGTGGGGGAGGGCGTGGCTGTGCCCCACGGCACGCTGGCGTCGGAGTCGAACGTTCACGACGATGCCCTCGTTCTCTTGCGCTTTGCCGACGCCATCGACTGGAATGGCAACGACGTGAACGTCGTCATCGGGCTCGCCGCCCGCGGGCGGGGTCACGTCGGCCTGCTGTCGCAACTCGCGGCCGTGCTGCTCGAACCGGAGCGCGCCGCCGCACTGCGCGACGCGACCAGCACCGACGACGTCTACCGAGCTCTCTCCCAGTAAGCACGACGAAGGAGTCACCATGGCCGAACGCACCGTCACCGTCGCTTCCGCCGTCGGCCTGCACGCGAGGCCGGCCTCGCTCTTCTCCCAGGCGGCAGCCGCGACGGGGGTCACGGTTATGCTCACCTCCGCCGCCGGTCGCAGCGTCAACGCCGCGAGCATCCTCGGGGTGCTGTCGCTCGGTATCGGCCACGGCGAGCGGGTGACGCTCTCCGCCGAGGGTGATGGCGCCGACGCCGCGATCGACACCCTCGCGACGGTGCTCGAAACCGACCTCGACCGGGAATAGCTGGCTAGGCTCACAGCATGAGCGAAGAGAACACCGCCCGCCCGTCCACACCGACCGACGCCGTCGCCGAGAAGTGGGTCGACACCGAGCTCGACCTCTACCCGGAGTTCCGCGTCTACCTCGGGCGTGCGGCCCGCGAGGGCGAGTATGCCGACTACTCGCCGGCCGGGGTGGAAGACGCGATCGCCCACACGCGCACGGCCCTCGCCGAGATCCGCGCGGTCGCGGCGGTCGACGACGTCGACGCGGTCACCAAGATGGACCTCGAGCGCGAACTGCAGCTCACGATCGACAAGCACGAGGCCGGATTCGACCAGCGCGACCTCAACGTCATCGCGAGCCCCGCACAAGAGCTGCGCGACATCTTCGACCTGATGCCCACCGACACGGTCGACGACTGGTCGCACGTCGCGACCCGCATGCACAACCTGCCCGGGGCGATGGCCGGCTACATCGAGTCGCTGCGCGGGGGCATCGCCGCCGGCAACACCCCCGCGATCCGCCAGGTGACCGAGGTCATGGCGCAGGCGAAGAAGCAAGCGGCCGAGACGGGCTTTTTCTTCCAACTGGCCGGGAACGCGCGGGCGGGCGAGGCCGAGCTGCCCGCGTCCGTCGTCGGCGACCTCGAGAGTGGCGCCCGCGCGTCCGCCGAGGCATACGCCACGCTCGTGACGTTCCTCCGCGACGAGCTCGCCCAGCACGCCCCCGAGAAAGACGCCGTCGGCCGCGAGCTGTACGAGCTCGCCTCCCGCGGCTTCCTCGGCGCGACCGTCGACCTCGACGAGACCTACGAGTGGGGCATCGACGAGCTCGCCCGCATGGTCGCCGAACAGGAGTCCATCGCCAGAGAGATCAAGCCAGGGGCATCCGTTCTCGAAGCTATCGACCACCTCGACGGCGACCCGACACGCAAGCTGCACGGAACCGACGCCCTCCAGCGTTGGATGCAGGAGACGAGCGACCGCGCGGTCGAAGAGCTGTCGCGTACGCAGTTCGAGATTCCGGATGTCGTCAAGCGCCTCGAGTGCATGATCGCACCGACGCAAGAGGGCGGCATCTACTACACGAACCCCACCGACGACTTCTCGCGCCCCGGGCAGATGTGGTGGAGCGTGCCCGAGGGAGTGACCGAGTTCGACACCTGGCGCGAGCTCACCACGGTGTACCACGAGGGCGTGCCCGGCCATCACCTGCAGATCGGCCAGGCCGTCTACAACAAGGCGATGCTCAACACCTGGCGCCGCAACGCCGGCACCTCGGGCCATGCGGAGGGCTGGGCCCTGTACGCCGAGCGGCTGATGCAGCAGCTCGGCTACCTCGACGATCCGGCCGACCGGCTCGGCATGCTCGACGGGCAGAGGATGCGCGCGGCGCGCGTGGTTCTCGACATCGGCGTGCACCTCGAGAAGACGCTGCCCGACGGCTCGGGGCCGTGGACGGGGGAGTACGCCTTCGGCTTCCTCGGCGCGAACGTCAACATGAGTCCCGAGTTCGTGCGTTTCGAGGTGAACCGCTACCTCGGCTGGCCCGGCCAGGCGCCGTCGTACAAGGTGGGACAGCGCATCTGGGAGCAGTTGCGCGACGAAGCGGCGCAGCGTGACGGGGCCGACTTTGACATCAAGGCGTTCCACAAGCGGGCCCTGGACATCGGCGGAGTCGGCCTCGACACGCTCAAGGCGGCGCTGCAGCCGCGGGTTGCGCGTTAACCCGCGCGATTCGGTATGCTGGAATGTCACATTCGTGACACAACTATCCGCCTGCCATCGGCGAACATCCAGAACCATCTCGTCGCTGGCCCGAATTATGCCCTTACTGGAGCACTAACTACATGACACTCGTAACGCCCGCCAAGGCGCCCAAGCAGGTCGCGATCAATGACATCGGATCCGCAGAAGACTTCCTTGCAGCGGTCGAAAAGACGCTGAAGTTTTTCAACGATGGCGACCTCATCGAAGGTACCGTCGTAAAGATCGACCGTGACGAGGTTCTCCTCGACGTCGGTTACAAGACCGAGGGTGTAATCCCCTCCCGCGAACTCTCCATCAAGCACGATGTAGACCCGAGCGAGGTCGTCCAGGTGGGCGACACCGTCGAGGCTCTTGTCCTCCAGAAGGAAGACAAAGAAGGCCGTCTCATCCTGTCGAAGAAGCGCGCTCAGTACGAGCGTGCGTGGGGCGACGTCGAGAAGATCAAGGACGAGGACGGAATCGTCACCGGTTCGGTCATCGAGGTCGTCAAGGGTGGCCTCATCGTCGACATCGGTCTTCGTGGCTTCCTTCCCGCCTCGCTCATCGAGCTTCGTCGCGTTCGCGACCTGACGCCGTACCTCGGCCAGGAGATCGAAGCGAAGATCCTCGAGCTCGACAAGAACCGCAACAACGTCGTGCTTTCCCGCCGCGCGCTCCTCGAGCAGACGCAGAGCGAGAGCCGCACCACGTTCCTCGCGAACCTCGCCAAGGGCCAGGTCCGCAAGGGTGTCGTCTCCTCGATCGTCAACTTCGGTGCATTTGTCGACCTGGGCGGCGTAGACGGTCTCGTCCACGTTTCCGAGCTGTCGTGGAAGCACATCGAGCACGCCTCCGAGGTCGTCGAGGTTGGCCAGGAAGTCACCGTCGAGATCCTCGAGGTCGACCTCGAGCGCGAGCGCGTGTCGCTGTCGCTCAAGGCCACCCAGGAAGACCCGTGGCAGGTATTCGCCCGCACCCACGCAATCGGACAGGTTGCACCGGGTAAGGTCACGAAGCTCGTTCCCTTCGGCGCGTTCGTTCGCGTCGCAGAGGGCATCGAGGGCCTCGTCCACATCTCCGAGCTCTCGGGCAAGCACGTCGAGCTCGCCGAGCAGGTTGTCTCGGTCGGCGACGAGGTGTTCGTCAAGGTCATCGACATCGACCTCGAGCGTCGCCGCATCTCCCTCTCGCTGAAGCAGGCGAACGAGGGCGTCGACCCCGAGGGCACCGAGTTCGACCCCGCACTCTACGGAATGCTCACCGAGTACGACGAAGCCGGAAACTACAAGTACCCGGACGGATTCGACCCGGAGACCCAGGAGTGGAAGGAAGGCTTCGAGACCCAGCGCGAGAAGTGGGAGCAGGAGTACGCTGCAGCCCAGGCTCGATGGGAGTCGCACAAGAAGCAGGTTGCAGCCGCAGCCATCGAAGAGGCCAACCCCTCCTCGGGCGACGTGCCCTCCGGCGCATCGACCTTCTCGAGCGACTCGGCCTCGGCCGGAACGCTCGCCGACGACGAGTCGCTCGCGGCTCTTCGCGAGAAGCTCAGCAACAACTCCTAGTCACTAGGAATCACCGAATGGCCGTCACCCTTGCGGGTGGCGGCCATTCGTCGTCTGCGCAGCACCACGAACAGCACGACCAGCCCGGCGATCGCCACCACGACGAGAACCGGCACGAGGATCGCGAACACCGACAGGAAGACGCTGCTCACGTCTTCGGCGACACTCAGCAGCGGCGCGGCGAGCCCGAGGGTCGCCGCGTTCGCGGCGGGGCGCACGGCGGTCTTCGCGCCGTGCACGAGCAGGGCGATCACAACACCGGTGACGATCGGCACCCACTGGTTCGACGAGAAGAAAGCGGCCGGGTCGGTGACCGCCGCGGTCTCGCTCGCGGAGCCGCTGCCGAACACGATGCCGCCGGAGGTCGGCCGCACGACGGTCTGGATCACGTCGTTGACCGAGTCGACGGCGGGGATCTTGTCGGCGAAGAACTCGATCACGAGCAGCACGGCGAGAATGCCCAGCACCCACTCGTTCTCGAGCCAGGCCCAGCCCGCCGGTAGCTCGATGAAGTCGACGAGGCGGGCGCCGAGGCCGAGCAGCAGCATCGGGATGTAGGCATTGAGCCCGGCCGCGAATGCGAGTCCGGTTCCCGTCAGGATCTCCAGCACGACACTTCCTCTCGTTGCGCCGAGGCTAGCATTGCTGGAATGTACCTGATCGGTCTCACCGGAGGAATCGCATCCGGCAAATCTGTCGTCGCCAAACGTCTCGCAGAGCGCGGAGCGGTGGTGGTGGATGCCGACCTCCTCGCGCGCGAGGTCGTCGAGCCGGGCACACCCGGTCTCGCCGCCATCGCAGACCGCTTCGGCCCGGGGGTCATCTCTCCCGACGGCGGCCTCGACCGTCCCGCGCTCGGCGCGATCGTGTTCAGCGACCCGGAGGCGCGCCTCGCCCTCAACGCCATCACCCATCCGGCGGTCTGGCGTCGCGCGCGCGAGCTCTTCGACGAGGCGGAGCGCCACGACCCCGACGCAGTCGTCGTCTACGACGTGCCGCTCCTCGCCGAGGCGGCCGCCGACCGGCCGATCACCTTCGACCTCGTCGTGGTCGTGAGTGCCAGCGCGGAGACGCGCCTGAAACGGCTCGTCGAGCTGCGCGGCATGAGCGAGGCGGAGGCACGCAACCGCATCGGCTCCCAGGCGACCGACGCCGAGCGTCTGGCGATCGCCGACGTGGTCATCGACAGCGACGGTTCGCTCGTTGAGACCCTCGCGCAGGCCGACGCGCTCTATGCCAAAATCGGCGCCTTGTAGCACGGCGGCGCACCGACCAGCGCGTGTCGGAGGCCGAGCCTAAGCTGGAGGAATGGAACCCACGCGCGCAGTCCGCCCCTTCGAGGTCGTGAGCGAATACGTCCCCAGTGGAGACCAGCCGACGGCAATTGCCGAACTGGCCGGCCGCGTCAACGCCGGCGAGACCGACGTCGTGCTGCTCGGCGCCACCGGTACCGGCAAGTCGGCCACGACGGCCTGGCTCATCGAGCAGGTGCAGCGTCCCACACTCGTGCTGGCGCACAACAAGACACTGGCGGCCCAGCTCGCCAACGAGTTCCGCGAACTCATGCCCAACAACGCGGTCGAATACTTCGTGTCGTACTACGACTACTACCAGCCAGAGGCCTACGTGCCGCAGACCGACACCTTCATCGAGAAGGACTCCTCGATCAACGCCGAGGTCGAGCGCCTGCGCCACTCCACGACCAACTCGCTGCTCAGCCGTCGCGACGTCGTTGTGGTCTCCACCGTCTCCTGCATCTACGGTCTAGGCACCCCCGAGGGCTACATGGAGGCCATGGTCGCCCTGCAGGTCGGAATGCAGATTCCCCGCGAGACCCTGATCCGCAAGTTCGTCTCCATGCAGTACCAGCGCAACGACGTCGACTTCTCGCGCGGCAACTTCCGCGTGCGCGGCGACACCATCGAGATCATCCCGATGTACGAAGAACTCGCGATCCGCATCGAGATGTTCGGCGACGAAATCGAGGCGCTCTATTCCCTGCACCCGCTCACCGGCGACATCGTCAAGAAGCTCGACGCCGTCTCCGTGTTCCCCGGATCGCACTACGTCGCCGGAACCGATGTCATGCACCGTGCCATCGGCACCATCAAGCACGAGCTCGAAGAGCGGCTCAAAGAGCTCGAGAAGCAGGGCAAGCTGCTCGAGGCGCAGCGCCTGCGCATGCGCACGACGTTCGACCTCGAGATGATGGAGCAGATCGGGTTCTGCAACGGCATCGAGAACTACTCGGCGCACATCGACGGCCGGTCGCCCGGCGAGGCGCCGCACTGCCTCATCGACTACTTCCCCGACGACTTCCTCGTCGTGATCGACGAGTCGCACGTCACCGTGCCGCAGATCGGCGCCATGTACGAGGGCGACGCGAGCCGCAAGCGCACCCTCGTCGAGCACGGCTTCCGCCTGCCGAGCGCACTCGACAACCGACCGCTCAAGTGGCCGGAGTTCCTCGACCGCGTCGGCCAGCGCGTCTACCTCTCGGCGACGCCCGGCAAGTACGAGCTCGGCATCACCGACTCGGTGGTCGAACAGATCATCCGCCCGACGGGCCTGCTCGACCCGCAGATCGTCGTGAAGCCCACCAAGGGCCAGATCGACGACCTGCTCGAGCAGATCAATCTGCGCGTCGACCGCAACGAACGCGTGCTGGTCACCACCCTCACCAAGAAGATGTCCGAGGAGCTCACCGAGTTCCTGGGGGAGTCCGGTGTGCGCGTCCGCTACCTGCATTCCGACGTCGACACGCTGCGGCGCGTCGAGCTGCTCACCGAACTGCGCCAGGGCGTCTACGACGTGCTCGTCGGCATCAACCTGCTGCGCGAGGGACTCGACCTTCCCGAGGTCTCGCTCGTCGCGATCCTCGACGCCGACAAGGAGGGCTTCCTGCGCTCCTCCACGTCGCTCATCCAGACCATCGGCCGCGCGGCCCGCAACGTCTCTGGCGAGGTGCACATGTACGCCGACGTGCTCACCGATTCGATGAAGCGGGCAATCGACGAGACCGACCGCCGCCGCGAGAAGCAGATCGCCTACAACCTCGAGAAGGGTGTCGACCCGCAACCGCTGCGCAAGAAGATCGCCGATATCACCGACGCGCTCGAGCGGGAGAACGCCGACACGGCCGCGCTGCTCGCCGGCCGCGGCGACGGCCGCAAGAAGTCACCGACGCCCAACCTGCGCCAGCACGGCAAGGCCGCGGCGGGAGCGAACGAGCTCGAGGGCATCATCCGCGACCTCAACGACCAGATGCTGCTCGCCGCGGGCGAACTCAAGTTCGAACTCGCCGGCCGCCTGCGCGACGAGGTCGCCGACCTGAAGAAAGAGCTACGACAGATGGAAGCCGCCGGTCACCTGCGTTAGCGATGGCGACCGGCCGCTCAGACGGCGTGCGCAGACGAACCTGAGTACGCACTGAGCGAACCGGTCCACCCAATGTCGGTGGCATCCATACAATTGTTAGAGTGTCGATTTCTCCTGTAACTGGTGTGCCCACGCTCAACGTGCGCGGAGCCAGGGTCCACAATCTCAAGAACGTCGACCTGGAGATCCCGCGCGACTCCCTTGTCGTTTTCACCGGCCTGTCGGGGTCGGGCAAGTCGAGCCTCGCGTTCGACACGATCTTCGCCGAAGGCCAGCGTCGCTACGTCGAGTCGCTCTCGGCGTACGCCCGTCAGTTCCTCGGCCAGGTCGACCGTCCCGACGTCGACTTCATCGAGGGCCTGAGCCCCGCGGTCTCGATCGACCAGAAATCGACGAACCGCAACCCGCGGTCGACGGTGGGCACGATCACCGAGATCTACGACTACATGCGCCTGCTCTGGGCCCGCATCGGCGTGCCGCACTGCCCGGTCTGCGGCGAGAAGATCCAGCGCCAGACCGTGCAGCAGATCGCTGACCAGCTCATGGAGCTCGAGACCGGCACGCGCTACCAGGTGCTCAGCCCCATCGTCTCGCAGAAGAAGGGCGAGTTCGTCGACACCTTCCGCGAGCTCGCGGCCGCCGGTTACTCCCGCGCCGTGGTCGACGGTGAGGTCATCCAGCTCAGCGACCCGCCCACCCTGAAGAAGCAGGTGAAGCACGACATCTCCGTCGTGGTCGACCGGCTCGTGGCATCCGACGATGCGCTCACCAGGCTCACCGACTCCCTCGAGACGGCCCTGCGACTGACCGACGGCCTCGTCGCCATCAATCTCGTCGACGAGAAGGGTGCGGATGCGACGCGCACGTTCAGCGAGAAGCTCTCCTGCCCGAACAACCACCCGCTGCAGCTCACCGAGATCGAGCCCCGCACCTTCTCGTTCAACGCCCCGTTCGGCGCCTGCCCCGAGTGCTCGGGGCTGGGCACGCGCATGTCGGTCGATGCCGACCTGCTCATCGCGGACCCCACGGTGAGCCTCGCCGACGGAGTCATCCTGCCCTGGGCCCAGTCGGGTAAGGGCCTGTTCAACTACTTCGAGAAGCTGCTGCTCGGTCTGTCGCAGGATATGAAGTTCTCGCTCAAGACCCCGTGGGGCGAGCTGTCCCCCGAGGTGCAAGACGCCATCCTCAAGGGCAACAACTTCGAGGTCACGGTGAAGTGGAAGAACCGCTTCGGCCGCGAGATGAAGTACTCCACCGGTTTCGAGGGCGTGATGCCCTACATCGAGCGTAAGTTCCTCGAGGCGGAGACCGACGTGCAGCGCCAGCGGTTCGCGAACTACCTGCGTGAGATCCCCTGCCCCGTCTGCAACGGCAAGCGCCTCAAGCCCGAGGTGCTCGCGGTCACGGTCGACGGCCAGAACATCTCCGACGTCTGCGAGCTCAGCCTCGCCGACTCCTACGCGTTTATGAACACCGTCGTGCTCAGTGAGCGCGACGCGAAGATCGCCGCGCAGGTGCTGCGCGAGATCCGGGTGCGCCTCGAGTTCCTCATCGAGGTCGGGCTCAACTACCTCAACCTGTCCCGCGCCGCCGCCACCCTGTCCGGTGGGGAGGCGCAGCGCATCCGTCTGGCCACCCAGATCGGTTCCGGGCTCACGGGCGTGCTCTACGTGCTCGACGAGCCCTCCATCGGCCTGCACCAGCGCGACAACCGCCGTCTCATCGAGACCCTCGTGAAGCTCAAGAACCTCGGCAACACGCTCATCGTCGTCGAGCACGACGAAGACACCATCCGCACAGCCGACTGGGTCGTCGACATCGGACCGGGCGCGGGCGAGCACGGCGGCGTCGTGGTGCACTCGGGCAGCTACGAGCAGCTGCTCGAGAACACCGAGTCGGTCACCGGCGACTACCTCGCCGGCCGTCGGTCGATCGCGACGCCGAAGAAGCGCCGCAAGGTCGACAAGAAGCGCCAGGTGCGGGTCGAGGGCGCGAAGGCCAACAACCTGCGCAACGTCACCGTCGACTTCCCGCTTGGCGTGTTCACCGCCGTCACCGGTGTGAGCGGTTCGGGCAAATCGAGCCTCGTCAATGACATCCTCTACAAGGTGATGGCCAACGAGCTCAACGGCGCCCGCCAGATCCCCGGCAAGCACACCCGCGTCACCGGCCTCGAACACCTCGACAAGGTCGTGCACGTCGACCAGAACCCGATCGGGCGCACCCCGCGGTCGAACCCCGCCACCTACACGGGCGTGTTCGACAAGATCCGCAACCTGTTCGCCGAGACGCAGGACGCGAAGGCCCGGGGCTACCTGCCCGGCCGCTTCAGCTTCAACGTCAAGGGCGGCCGCTGTGAGAACTGCTCGGGCGACGGCACGATCAAGATCGAGATGAACTTCCTCCCCGACGTCTACGTCGCGTGCGAGGTGTGCCACGGCGCCCGGTACAACCGCGAGACCCTCGCGGTCCGCTACAAGGGCAAGAACATCGCCGAGGTCCTCGACATGCCGATCAGCGAGGCCGCCGACTTCTTCGAGGCCATCGGCGCCATCCACCGGTTCCTGAAGACGCTCGTCGAGGTCGGCCTCGGCTACGTGCGTCTCGGCCAGAGCGCGACGACCCTGTCGGGCGGTGAGGCGCAGCGCGTCAAGCTCGCGACCGAGCTGCAGAAGCGCTCCAACGGCCGCAGCATCTACGTTCTCGACGAGCCGACCACCGGTCTGCACTTCGAGGACGTGCGCAAGCTGCTCCTCGTGTTGAACAGCCTGGTCGACAAGGGCAACACCGTGCTCGTCATCGAGCACAACCTCGACGTCATCAAGAGCGCCGACTGGATCATCGACATCGGACCGGAGGGCGGAGCGGGCGGCGGCCAGGTGCTCTCCACCGGAACGCCCGAGCAGCTCTCGAAGATCGAGGGCAGCCACACCGGGTTCTTCCTCAAGGAGATGCTGGAGGGCGTGCGCGCCTAGGCGCGCCAGTACATCCATGAGCCCAGTGCATCCATGAGAATGAGGCCATGAGCGACACCGTCACGTGGCGACCGAAGGCGGGGGAGATCCCGACCGCGCCCGGCGTCTACCGCTTCCGCGACGCCGGCGGGCGGGTGCTCTACGTCGGCAAGGCGAACAGCCTGCGCGCGCGGTTGGCGAACTACTTCCAACCGCTGCGCAGCCTGCACGAGCGCACCAGGCGCATGGTGCTGTCCGCGGCGAGCGTCGAGTGGACCGTGGTGGGCAGCGAGTTCGAGGCCCTGCAGCTCGAGTACACCTGGATCAAAGAGTTCGACCCGCCGTTCAACGTCAAGTTCCGCGACGACAAGAGCTACCCGTACCTCGCGATCACACTCGGCGAGACGGTGCCACGGGTGCTCGTCACCCGCAACAAGAACCTCAAGGGTGCCCGCTATTTCGGCCCGTACACCAAGGTGTGGGCCATCCGCGAAACCGTCGACCTGATGCTCAAGGCGTTCCCGATGCGCAGCTGCTCCGACGCCACCTACAAGCGAGCCGAGCAGACCGGCCGGCCCTGCCTGCTCGGTGACATCGGCAAGTGCGCGGCGCCGTGCGTCGGGCGGGTCAGCAAAGAAGACCACAAGTCGATCGCTCTCGACTTCGCGTCGTTTATGGGCGGCAACGACACCCGCTACACCGCCGAGGTGTCGAAGAAAATGATGGCCGCGTCGCAGGAGATGGACTACGAGTCGGCCGCGCGCTACCGCGACCAGCTCTCCGCGCTCGAGAACGCGCTGTCGAAGAGCAGCGTCGTGCTGAACGACGAGGTCGACGCCGACATCTTCGGAATCGCGCACGACGAACTCGCCGCCGCGGTGCAGCAGTTCATCGTGCGCGGCGGCCGCATCCGCGGTGTGCGCGGCTGGGTCGTCGACAAGGAGCTCGATCTCGAACTGCCCGAGCTCGTCGACACGGTGCTGCAGAACGCCTACGGCGACCAGGAGCCGCCGCGGGAAATCCTCGTGCCCGCCCTGCCCGAAGACGCCACCGAGCTCGAGCGGTTCCTCACCGACCTGCGTGACGCCCCCGGCAAGGTCGCACTGCGTGTCGCCCAGCGCGGTGACAAGGCTGCCCTCGCGCTCACGGTCTCGACCAACGCGCGTAACGCGCTCATGCTCTACAAGACGCGGCGCAGCGGCGACTTCGTGGCGCGGTCCCAGGCCCTCGCCGACATCCAGGAGGCCCTCGGCATGTCCGACGCCCCCCTGCGCATGGAGTGCTACGACGTCTCCCACCTCAGCGGCACGAACATCGTCGCGTCGATGGTGGTCTTCGAAGACGGCCTGCCGCGCAAAGACCAGTACCGCCGATTCTCGATCGCCGAGTCGACAGACGACACCGAGTCGATCTACCAGACGCTCATGCGTCGACTGGCCCACCTCGACGACGAGCCGGACGCGGGGGAGGCTGCCGAGGCCGCGATCGCCCTGTCGACGGATGCGACCGTCGTCGTCGGCGGCGACGATGTAGCCGTCGAGCGCAAGCGGTTCGCGTACCGGCCGAACCTGCTGATCGTCGACGGCGGCCAGCCCCAGGTCGCCGCGGCCCAGCGCGCACTCGACGACTCCGGGGTCACGGGCATCCAGCTCTGCGGCATCGCCAAACGGCTGGAAGAGATCTGGCTGCCCGACTCCGACTACCCGGTCATCCTGCCGCGCAACAGCGACGCGCTGTTCCTGTTCCAGCGCATCCGCGACGAGGCGCACCGCTTCGCGATCACCTACCAACGACAGCGCCGCAAGTCCGACATCACCTCGCGCCTCGCCGACATCCCCGGGCTCGGGGCGAAGCGGGTGCGCGACCTGCTCACGCACTTCGGGTCGGTCACGCGACTCAGGGCCGCCACGGTGGAGCAGATCACCGAGGTGAAGGGCATCGGCGCGGCTCTCGCGCAGCAGATCGTCGAGGGGTTACGCAACCCATGACGCCCACGCTCGGTATCCTTAGACCCTCATGAGCACTCACAGAGATCGTCAAGAACTTCTCATCGTCACCGGCATGTCCGGCGCGGGGCGCTCGACGGTCGGCAACGCCCTCGAAGACCTGGGCTGGTATGTCGTCGACAACCTCCCCCCGCAGATGCTCCGCCCGCTCGTCGAGTTGGCACAGCACGCGGGCAATGCGCTCCCGCGTATCGCGGCCGTCGTCGACGTGCGCGGCGGAAAGCTCTTCGCCGACGTGCAGGAGGCCGTCGCGACCATGCGCGAGAACGCCGACGTGAAGGTGCTCTTCCTCGAGGCGACCGACGCGGTGCTGGTGCGCCGCTTCGAGCAGGTCCGCCGCCCACACCCGCTGCAGGAAGACGGAACCCTGCTCGACGGCATCAGCGCCGAACGACAGCTCATGATGGAGCTGCGCTCGGGCAGCGACCTCATCGTCGACACCTCCGAACTCAACATCCACCAGCTCGCGACCACCATCCAGGAGAGGTTCGCCCAGGCCGAGACGCCAGGAGCGCAGGTGACCATCCTGAGTTTCGGCTTCAAATACGGGCTACCCGCCGACGCCGACCTCGTGGCCGATGCGCGTTTCCTTCCCAACCCGTTCTGGATCCCCGAACTGCGCCCGCACACCGGGCTCGACGAGGAAGTCAGGGAGTACGTACTCGGCCAGGAAGGCGCCAGGGAGTTCGTCGACGCCTACGCGACCGCCCTGTCGCCCGTGCTCGCCGGCTACCAACGCGAAAACAAGAGACACGCTACGATCGCTGTT
The DNA here is from genome assembly GCF_014639655.1 of Conyzicola nivalis. Classification (NCBI taxonomy): domain Bacteria; kingdom Bacillati; phylum Actinomycetota; class Actinomycetes; order Micrococcales; family Microbacteriaceae; genus Conyzicola; species Conyzicola nivalis. Next base: position 840,152 of record NZ_BMGB01000001.1, on the reverse strand, counting down.
GGATGTACTGGGGGCAAACACCGATCGGTGGCCGTCGCTGAAGAACTGGCGACGTTGTTACGCTCCCTTCCCGGCGTCGCCGTCAGCGTGAAGCACCGCGACCTCGGCCGCGAGTAGCGCACGGCGCGCTCCCTCCCAGATTTTCCGACGACACCCAAGAAAAGAGACCTTTCAGTGGCATTAACGGCCGACGTCAAAGAAGAACTTGCGCGGCTAGAGGTCAGCAAGACCACGGTTCGGGCAGCCGAGCTCGCCACGATCTTGCGGTTCTCCGGCGGGCTCCACATGATCTCGAACCGCATCGCGGTCGAGTCGGAACTCGACTCCGCCCAGGTCGCCCGCCGCGTGCGCAAAGACCTCGCCGAGCTCTACGGAGTGCGCAGCGAGGCCGCCGTCATCCAGGCCTCGGGAACACGCCGAACCAACCAGTACGTCGTGCGCGTTGTCGACGGGGGAGAGACCCTCGCGAGGCAGACCGGCCTCCTCGACGCGCGCCGTCGCCCCATCCGCGGCCTGCCGAACAAGCTCACCACCGGCTCGCGCGACGAGATCGCCGCCGTCTGGCGCGGCGCGTTCCTCGCCGCCGGATCGCTCACCGACCCCGGCCGATCGGCGGCCCTCGAGGTCACCTGCCCGGGCAACGAGGCCGCCATGGCCCTGGTCGGCGCCGCCGGCCGCCTCGGCATTGCCGCCAAGAGCCGCGAGGTGCGCGGCGTGCACCGCGTCGTCATCCGCGACGGCGAGGCCATCAGCAGCATGCTCGTACACATGGGGGCGACTGCCAGCGTCGAGGCGTGGGAGCAGATGCGCCAGCGCCGCGAGGTGCGCGCGACGGCCAACCGCCTGGTCAACTTCGACGACGCCAACCTGCGCCGTTCCGCGCAGGCAGCAGTCGCAGCGTGCGCGCGAGTGGAGCGCGCCCTCGAGATCCTCGACGACACCACGCCGAAGCACCTGCGCTACGCGGGCGAGCTGCGTCTCCGCTTCCGCGACTCGAGCCTCGACGAGCTCGGCCACCACGCCGACCCGCCCATGACGAAGGACGCGGTAGCGGGGCGCATCCGGCGTCTGCTCGCCATGGCAGACAAGCGTGCGAGCGATCTCGACATCCCCGGCACCGACGCCAACCTGCCTCCTGACATCGACGACGTCTGAGCCTCTCGGCCATTAGACCAATCCTCCGTTTGACGGAAGCATCTCAGGGTCTGAGCGGTTGTCGTGAGTAGACTGGAAACGTCACCCCGGCCCGAGCTAACTCAGGTGCGGGGCCTATTTTGCTAGGAGAAAATCGATGGCTGACTACACCCTTCCCGAACTTCCGTACGACTATTCGGCGCTCGAGCCGAGCATCAGCGGCGCCATTATGGAGCTGCACCACAGCAAGCATCACCAGGCCTATGTGACCGGTGCGAACACCGCCCTCGCCCAGCTGGCAGAGGCTCGCGACTCCGACAACCTCGCCTACGTGAACAAGCTCGAGAAAGACCTGGCGTTCAACCTCGGCGGCCACGTCAACCACTCGATCTTCTGGACCAACATGTCGCCCAACGGTGGCGACAAGCCCACCGGCGAGCTGGCCGCGGCCATCGACGACCACTTCGGTTCGTTCGACAAGTTCCAGGCGCACTTCACCGCGACCGCGATGGGTGTTCAGGGCTCCGGCTGGTCCGTCCTCGCGTGGGACTCCATCGGGCAGCGCCTGATCATCGTGCAGTTCTTCGACCAGCAGGGCAACCTCCCCGCCGGCATCGTCCCGCTGCTGATGCTCGACGTCTGGGAGCACGCCTACTACCTCGACTACAAGAACGTGCGCGCCGACTACGTCAAGGCGTTCTGGGCCATCACCAACTGGGAGAACGTCCAGCAGCGTTTCGACGTCGCTCGCGTGAAGACGGAAGGCCTGCTGCTACTCTCGTAGCGGCGTAGTGGCCGGGGTCACAAGCCCCGGCCTTTCTCCACAAAATCCACCATCTGTGCGCCGAGAGGCGCCCGAAAACCTGGAGTTTCATTGAGCGTCAAAATCGGTATCAACGGGTTCGGCCGCATCGGCCGCAACTTCCTTCGCGCAGCGCTCGCCAAGGGAAGTGAGCTCGAGATAGTCGCCGTCAACGACCTCGACAACCCCGCCGCACTCGCGCACCTGCTCAAGTACGACACCGCCGGCGGCCGTCTCGACGCCACCGTGACCGTGGACGGCGACACCATTTACGTCGACGGCAAGCCCATCAAGGTGCTCGCCGAGCGCGACCCGGCCCTGCTGCCGTGGGGCGAACTGGGCGTCGAGGTCGTCATCGAGTCGACCGGCCGCTTCACGAAGTCCGCAGATGCACGCAAGCACATCGAAGCCGGTGCCAAGAAGGTCGTCGTCTCCGCTCCCGCGACCGGCGACGACGTCGCGACCCTCGTGCTCGGCGTCAACGAAGAGACCTACGACGCGGCGATCCACGACATCATCTCGAACGCGTCCTGCACGACGAACTGCCTCGCGCCGCTCGCGAAGGTCTTCATGGACAACTTCGGCATCGAGCGTGGTCTGATGACCACCGTGCACGCCTACACCGCAGACCAGAACCTGCAGGACGGCCCGCACAGCGACCTCCGCCGCGCACGTGCCGCAGCGCAGAACATCATCCCGACATCGACCGGTGCCGCCAAGGCCCTCGGCCTCGTCATCCCCGAGCTCGTCGGCAAGCTCGACGGCTACGCGCTCCGCGTTCCCGTCATCACCGGCTCGATCACCGACCTGACGGTCGAGGCTTCGCGCCCCGTCACCGTCGCCGAGGTCAACGCGGCGTACAAGGCTGCGGCCGAGGGTCCCCTCAAGGGCATCCTCAGCTACACCGAGGACCCGATCGTGTCGAGCGACATCCAGGGCGACCCGCACTCCTCGATCTTCGACGCCGGCCTCACCAAGGTCATCGGCAACCAGGTCAAGGTCGCTTCGTGGTACGACAACGAGTGGGGCTACTCCAACCGTCTCGTCGACATCACGAAGTACGTCGCAGACCGCCTCTAGAGATAACTGGATACACCGACCGTGTCGCTTCGCACCATCGACAGCCTCGGAGACCTGAGCGGCAAGAGCGTGCTCGTCCGCTGTGATCTGAATGTCCCGTTGAAAGACGGAGAGATCACAGACGACGGCCGCATCCGCGCCTCTCTTCCGACGCTCAACGCCCTCGTCAACTCCGGCGCCCGCGTCGTCGTCGTCTCCCATCTCGGGCGGCCCGACGGCGCGCCGGACGCCAAGTACAGCCTCGCTCCCGTCGCCCAGCGACTGAGCGAACTGCTGGGCAAAGGCGTTGCCTTCGCGAGCGACACGGTCGGTTCCTCCGCCGACGAGACGGTTTCCGCTCTCGCCAACGGTGACATCGCCCTTCTCGAGAACCTGCGGTTCAACGCGGGGGAGACGAGCAAGGATGCCGCGGAGCGTGGCGACTTCGCCGCGAAGCTCGCGGCGTTCGCCGACGCTTTCGTCTCGGACGGCTTCGGCGTCGTGCACCGCAAGCAGGCCAGCGTCTACGAGGTGGCCGAACTGCTGCCGAGTGCTGCCGGCCTCCTCATCCAGGCGGAGCTCGAGGTTCTCGAGCGGCTCACCCGCACCCCCGAAGCCCCCTACACGGTCGTGCTCGGCGGATCGAAGGTGTCCGACAAGCTCGCCGTAATCGGCGCCCTGCTCCCCAAGGTCAATACGCTGCTGATCGGCGGCGGCATGCTCTTCACCTTCCTCGCCGCCCAGGGCCACAAGGTCGGCGCGAGCCTGCTCGAGACCGACCAGATCGACAACGTGAAGGGCTACCTCGACGAGGCTGCCCGACTCGGCGTCGAGATCGTGCTGCCCACCGACATCGTGGTGGCGTCGAAGTTCGGTGCCGACGCCGAATTCGTCACCACGCCGGCCGACGCCATCGAAGACACCGAGTTCGGTGCATCCGGTCTCGGCCTCGACATCGGTCCCGACTCCGGTGCACGCTTCGCCGAGGTCATCTCGGCCTCGAAGACCGTGTTCTGGAACGGCCCCATGGGCGTCTTCGAACTCGCCCCGTTCGCGGCCGGCACCAAGGCCGTCGCCGCGGCTCTCACCACGATCAACGGTCTCGGCGTAGTGGGCGGCGGCGACTCCGCCGCTGCCGTGCGCGCCCTCGGCTTCACCGACGACCAGTTCGGTCACATTTCTACCGGTGGCGGCGCATCCCTCGAGTTCCTCGAGGGCAAGCGCCTGCCCGGCCTGGAGGTCCTCGGATGGCAGTAGTAGCAGGCACGACGCACAAGCGCGTGCCCCTCATCGCCGGCAACTGGAAGATGAACCTCGACCACCTGCAGTCGATCGCGTTCGTGCAGAAGCTCGCGTGGACGTTGAAAGACGCTCGCCACGACTTCGGCACGGCCGAGGTCGCGGTGTTCCCGCCGTTCACCGACCTGCGTTCGGTGCAGACCCTCATCTCCGCCGACAAGCTCGACCTCGCGCTCGGCGCGCAAGACCTGTCCGCCCACGATTCGGGCGCATACACCGGCGAGATCTCGGGCGCGTTCCTCGCCGCCCTCGACTGCCAGTACGTGATCATCGGGCATTCCGAGCGTCGCACCCTGCACAACGAGACCGACGAGGTCGTCGCCGCGAAGGTCGAGGCGGCCCTGCGTCACAACCTCGTCCCCGTCATCTGCGTCGGTGAAACGGCCGAAGACCTCGAAAAGCACGGCGCGAGCGCCGTTCCCGTGGCCCAGTTGCGTGCCGCCCTCGCCGGAGTCACCGGAGCCGTCGACATCGTCGTCGCGTACGAGCCGGTCTGGGCCATCGGCTCCGGCCAGGCCGCGACGCCCGACCAGGCCGAGCAGGTCGCCGCGAAACTGCGCGAGACCCTCGTCGAGCTGCTCGGCGAAGACGTCGCCGCGGTCACCCGTGTTCTCTACGGCGGTTCGGTCAAAGCCGCGAACATCGCCTCGTTCATGCGCGAATCGAACGTCGACGGCGCTCTCGTCGGCGGCGCCAGCCTCGACCTCGACGAATTTGCGAGCATCTCGCGTTTCCACAAGCACGTGGGCACCTGAGACCGGCTATTTCAAGAGCCACTTTTGCTGCGCGGAAGCGTAGATATACTACTTGAGGCCTCTCGGCCGCTTTGAAAGGTTACCCGTGGACATTCTCCAAGTTGCGTTGCAAGTAATTCTCGGCATTACGAGCCTCTTGTTGACGCTTCTCATCCTCCTGCACCGTGGTCGCGGAGGTGGACTCTCCGACATGTTCGGCGGCGGAGTCACCTCGAACCTCGGCGCTTCGGGTGTGGCCGAGCGCAACCTAAACCGCATCACCGTGATTTTGGCCGTCGTCTGGATCACGTCCATCGTCGTGCTTGGTCTCATTACCAAGTTCGACGGTTCGTAGAACCTAAACAAAAGAGGGGCACCGTGGCTTCAGGAGGCAGTGCGATCCGCGGATCGCGTGTGGGCGCAGGACCGATGGGCGAGCAAGACCGGGGATATCACGCCGAGCGCGTGCAGGTCTCCTACTGGGACGAACTCGGCAACGAGACCGTCCGTCACTTCGCAGCGAATCTTCCCGAAGACGAGATCCCTCTCACGATCGACTCCCCGCAGAGCGGTCTGCCCGCCGGTCGGGACAAGGACAACCCGCCGTCGGTCGCGAAGCTCGAGCCGTACAAGACGCACCTCGCCTACGTGAAGGAGCGCCGCACCGAGGAAGAGGCAGAATCCCTCCTCGGCGACGCGCTCTCCCAGCTGCGGGCCCGCCGCGGAAGCGCCCCCTCGAACTAGCCGCACCGCACGACTGGCCGTCACCCTCGGGTGGCGGCCATCCGTCGTTAACCCGGCCCGGGGCATCCGCTCTGTGCACCCGCCACACCTGTGCTCCTGACACACCCGTGCACCTGCCAAATGAAGGAGATCCGGGGTCTCAGCCACACGTTTACGCGGATCGCGGGGCCCCCACGTCGAAATCTCCTTCATTTGGCAGAAGGCAGGCGCGAAAAAAGGCCGGCCCGGATGATCCGGGGCCGGCCTCTTGTCGTCGGTGGTGTCAGTCGGTCGCGTCCGCTGCCGTCCAGAAGATCTCCGTGGCGGTGAGGTTCTCCGGAACCTCCGCCGTGGCTTCCTTGTCGACGTAGTACAGCGTGCTGCGGCGTCCCTCGACGCCGGCGGCCGGCACCTCGTTGATGCTCGCACCCGCGAGGCTGAGCCCGAGGGCGGAAGCCTTGTCGGCTCCGGCCAGGACCATCCAGATGCGGGTGGACGAGTTGATCGCCGGAAGGGTGAGCGAGAGGCGCTCGGGCGGCGGTTTAGGCGCGTTGCGCACGGCGATCACCGTGGCGTCGTTCTCGCGGATGCCGGCCTGCTCGGGGAAGAGCGAGGCGACGTGCCCGTCGGGACCGACGCCCAGGAAGGTGATGTCGAACCGGGGGAGCGTGGCACCCTCGGCGGCGTGGGCAGCGAGTTCCAGCGCATAGACCTCCGCGGCAGCCTCAAGCTCGATGCCCTCGCCCGAGGCGGGGAACGCGTGGATGTTGCCGGCGTCGATCGCGATGTGATCGAGGAGCGCTTCACGCGCCTGGGTCTCGTTGCGTTCGGCGTCGCCGCGGGGGAGCCACCGCTCGTCGCCCCACCAGAAGTGCACGCCCGACCAGTCGATCGTGTCACGGGCCGGCGACTCGTTGATGGCGCGAAGAACCGCGCTTCCCATGGTGCCACCGGTGAGGACGACGGTTGCTACGCCGAATTCGTCGATCAGGTCGACCATCTTCGTCATGAACCTCGCGGCAACGGATGCTGCGAGGGCTGCTTTATCTGGGTGCACGAGCACCCGCCGTCCTACTGTCACGCGGTGGCCACTCCGGTTTCCTCGTCGATCTTCACTGCAGTGATCGTACCCGTGTGCAGGTGCGGTGTGACCTTGCCGAGCTGGCCGAGTCCGCTTTGGATGACATCTCCGAAGAGATCGTCCGGGTCGAGCCTGCGCAGTTCCTCGGAGAGGCAGTCGCGGAGGCTGCGGCGCGGCAGCGAGATGTCGTGCGTCGGCTGGTTCGGCTGGATCAGCGTGGCGACGTTCACGAGCGTGCGCTCGAGTTCGATCTTTCCGCTGGCGCGCTCGAGGACGACGCCCTGGATTCCGCTGGACCCGTGCGACTTGTTGGTCACCTCGAGGTTGACGTCGACCTCGAGCTGCAACTGCAGCCAGGCGGCGAGCAGCACCGTCGAGGGCGAGTCGGCCGCACCGTGCACCGTGACGCCGGTCACGGGCTCGTACGGAGGCTGGTCGAGAACGGCGGCGAGCTGGGCGCGCCACAGGGTGAGGCGGGTCCAGGCGAAGTCGGTGTCACCGGGCGCGTACGTCTGTGCGACGTGCACGAGCGCCTGCGCCGGGTTCGAGCTCGAGGCCGCGTCGGTGATGCGGCGCTGGGCGATGACGCCGAGCGGTGACTTGGAGGCGTTCGCCGGCGCCATGCCGGGCCACCACGCCACGACGGGCGCGTCGGGGAGCAGGAGCCCGGTGACGAGCCCCTCCTGGTCGCTCGCGGCGTCGCCGTAGGCGCGCACCACGATGACCTCGCTCGCTCCGGCGTCGCCGCCGACGCGGATCTGGGCGTCGATACGCGAGTCCGACGCGTCATCCGCACCCTGACTCGTCGAGATCACGATGACGCGCATCGGGTGCTCGCGCGACGCATCGTTCGCGGCCTCGATGGCCTCTTCTTCTTCGCCGAGCGTCGTCGAGATGACGAGCGTCAGAACGCGGCCGAGGGCGACAGCGCCGCCCTCTTCGCGGATCTTGACGAGCGTCTTCGAGATCTTGCTGGTCGTTGTGTCGGGAAGGTCGACAATCATGGTCGTCTCCATACTCTGCCGTCGCGGGCTAGAAGGTCGTCTGCGGACTGTGGTCCCCAGGTGCCCGGTCGGTATTGTTCAGGCTGTCCCTGCGTCTCCCAGAACTCCTCGATCGGGTCGAGGATCTTCCAGCTGAGCTCCACCTCTTCGTGACGGGGGAACAGGGGCGGGTCGCCGAGCAGCACGTCGAGGATGAGGCGCTCGTAGGCCTCGGGGCTCGCCTCGGTGAAGGCGTGGCCGTAACCGAAGTCCATGGTCACGTCGCGCACCTGCATGGTGGCGCCGGGAACCTTGGAGCCGAAGCGGATGGTGACACCCTCGTCGGGCTGCACGCGGATCACGATGGCGTTCTGGCCGAGCGTGCCGGTCTGGCTCTCCGCGAACAGGTTCTGCGGGGCGCGCTTGAAGACCACGGCGATCTCGGTGACGCGGCGGCCGAGGCGCTTGCCTGCGCGCAGGTAGAAGGGCACACCCGCCCAGCGGCGCGTGCCGATGTCGAGGCGGATCGCCGCGAACGTCTCGGTGAGCGACTCGGGGTTCATGCCGTCTTCGTCGAGGAAGCCGACGACCTTTTCGCCGCCCTGCCACCCGCCGGAGTACTGGCCGCGGGCCGTCGAGTTGCTGAGATCGGCGGGGAGCTTGACCGCCGCGAGGACCTTCTCCTTCTCGGCGCGCAGGTCTGCGGCGTTGAACGAGATGGGCTCCTCCATCGCCGTGAGGGCGAGGAGTTGCAGGAGGTGGTTCTGGATGACGTCGCGCGCAGCGCCGATGCCGTCGTAGTAGCCGGCGCGGCCGCCCACTCCGATGTCCTCGGCCATCGTGATCTGCACGTGGTCGATGTAGTTGGCGTTCCAGATCGGCTCGTACATCTCGTTGGCGAAGCGCAGCGCGAGAATGTTCTGCACCGTCTCCTTGCCGAGGTAGTGGTCGATGCGGAACACGCTGTCGGGCGGGAAGACGCTCTCGACGACCGCATTGAGTTCGCGGGCCGTCTTCAGGTCGCTGCCGAACGGCTTCTCGATGACGACGCGGCGCCAGTGGCCGTCCTGCTGCTCGGCCAGTCCGGAGTTGCGAAGCTGCTCGGTGACCTGCGGGAACGACTTCGGCGGGATCGACAGGTAGAACGCGTGGTTGCCCATCGTTCCGCGGTCGCGGTCGAGTTCCTCGATCGTCTCCTTGAGGCGGTCGAAGGCTTCCGCGTCGTCGAACTCGCCCTGGACGAAGCGGATGCCGAGCGCGAGCTGGCGCCAGACGTCCTCATCGAAGGGAGTACGCGCGTACTGCTTGACGGCCTCGTAGACCTCTTTTTCGAAGTCCTGGTCTTCCCAGTCGCGGCGCGCGAACCCGACCAGCGCGAAGCCGGGGGGAAGCAGACCGCGGTTGGCGAGGTCGTAGACGGCCGGCATCAGCTTCTTGCGGGACAGGTCGCCTGTCACGCCGAAAATGATGAGTGCGCTCGGACCGGCGATGCGGTTCAGGCGGCGGTCGGAAGGAATCCGCAGGGGATTGAATTCCGGTGTGATATCCACGGGGGACATGCAGCTCCTTGGTGCTGTTACTTAGTTTTCGACTAGCTCAGCGCTGCGATGAGCGCGGGAAGCTGCGTCGCAGCGTCGGTGAGCGTGATGGTGAGCACGGGACGGCCGTGGTTTGCGAGCACGCTCGCGTCGCCGGCTGCCTGGGCCTGGATGAGCTGTCCGAAGGTAAACGGACGCTCGGGGATCTCGAGGTCGACGGTGGCGACCTCGGTGATCTGGATGAAGACGCCGACGGCGGGGCCACCCTTGTGGAACTGGCCGGTCGAGTGCAGGAACCGGGGTCCCCAACCGAAGGTGACGGGGCGCTCGGCGCGGGCCGCGACGAGGTTGCGCGTCGCTTCGAGCGCCGGGTACTTCACGCGGTCCAGGTAGGCCTGGATCGAGACGTAGCCGTCGTCGCCGAGGGATCGGAGCACGGATGACACGGCGCCGGCCAGATCGGAGACACCGGCCACGACGGACTCGGTGCCGCGCACCTCGATGCCCCCGTCGACGAATGCGGGAGCGACCGGCTCGGGGCGTGCGTCGAGCAGCCCGCGGGTGGCGACCTTCGCCGACTCCACATCGGGCTGGTCGAACGGGTTGATGCCGAGAAGGCGTCCCGCCACGACGACGGCGTACTCCCAGGTGAGAAGGAGAGCGCCGAGGGTCCCGGTGATCTCGATGTCGCCCTCGTTGAGGTGCTCGGTGGCCTTGTAGTCACCGACGAGGCGGAGGATCTGCAGGTCGGCGAGGTCCTGGCCGAGCTCGGGAGCGTCGGTGGGAAGCACGACGGGAAGGATGCCCTTGCCGATCTTGCCGGTCGACTCCGCGACGAGCTGTTCGATCCAGTCGCCGAGGCCCACGATGTGCGTGCCGTCGGAGACGATGCCGAGCTTGTCCTTCAGGGGACGCGCGCCGGCGATGGCCGCGCCGAGGACGAGCCCCGGGTTGGACTCCTCGTCGATAGCGAGCGAGTACGACATGGCGTCGGCCTCGTCGAGCAGCTGCTGGATGTCGACACCGGCGAGACCGGACGGCACGAGGCCGAACGCGGTGAGCGCCGAGTAGCGCCCGCCGACGGTCGGATCGGCGTTGAAGACGCGGTAACCGTCGGCGCGGGCCGAGACGTCGAGCGGCGAGCCCGGGTCGGTCACGACCACGATGCGGTCGATCGGGTCGATGCCCGCGTCGCGGAAGGCCTTCTCGTACACGCGCTTCTGGCTGTCGGTCTCGGTGGTTCCGCCGGACTTCGACGAGATGATCACCGCGGTGGTCGCGAGACGGTCGGCGAGCGATGCCCGGACCTGGCTCGGATCGGTCGCATCCAGAACCGTGAGCGCTACACCCGCGGTCTTCGTGATGACCTCGGGAGCGAGCGACGATCCGCCCATGCCGCCGAGCACGAAGTGGGTGATACCCGCCGCGCGGAACTTGTCCCGCAGCGCCAGGATGTCGGGCACCAGGGGAGTGGATACCGTGACCGACTCGGTCCAACCGAGGCGCTTTCCCGCCTCCTCCTCGGCGTCGGTGCCCCACAGCGTCGAATCGAGGCCCGTAATGCGGCTCGCAACGAGGTCGTTGACGAGCTGCGGAACGATGCGGTTGACGGCCTCTTTGGCCGCTCCGCTCACCGCGATCTTTACACTCACTTGGCGGCTTCGAGCGCTGCCGTGACGGTGTCGAGGAGTTCGTTCCAGCTGACGATGAACTTCTCGACGCCCTCCTTCTCGAGCAGCGCGGTCACCTCTTCGTAGGAGATGCCCTGCGCGGCGATCTGGTCGAGAACCGCGTTGGCGGCGGCGTACGAACCGGTGATCGAGTCGCCGGCGATGACACCGTGGTCGAAGGTGGCCTCGAGGGTCTTCTCCGGCATCGTGTTGACGACCTCGTGCGCGACGAGCTCGACGACGTAGGTGGTGTCGAGGACGGCGGGGTCCTTGACACCGGTCGACGCCCAGAGGGGACGCTGCTTGTTCGCACCGGCGGCGAGCAGCACCTGGGCGCGCTCGGTCGTGAATGCGGACTCGAAGACCTCGTAGGCGAGCTGGGCGTTGGCGACGCCCGCCTTGCCCTTGAGGGCCTTGGCCTCGTCGGTTCCGATGGCGTCGAGACGCTTGTCGATCTCGGTGTCGACGCGCGAGACGAAGAAGGATGCGACCGAGTGCAGCGTGGAGAGGTCGATGCCCGCGGCCTTGGCCTTCTCGAGACCGGACAGGTAGGCGTTGATGACCTCGCGGTAGCGCTCGAGGCTGAAGATCAGCGTGACGTTGACGCTGATGCCGGCGCCGATGGTCTCGGTGATGGCCTCGAGGCCCTCGACGGTCGCGGGGATCTTGATGAGCGCGTTGGGACGGTCGACCTTGGCCCAGAGCTGCTTGGCCTGGGCGATGGTCGCGGCGGCGTCGTGTGCGAAGCCCGGCTCGACCTCGATCGACACGCGGCCGTCGAAGCCGTTCGTGCTGTCGAAGATCGGGCGGAACACGTCGCTGGCTGCTGCCACGTCGTCGGTGGTGATCTCGAAGACAGCGTCGGTGACGTTGGTGCCGGCCTTGGCCAGAACGGCGACCTGCTCGTCGTACGCCTCGCCCTTGGCGAGAGCGCTGGCGAAGATGGTCGGGTTGGTGGTGACGCCGACGACGTTGCGCTCGGCCATGAGCTTCTCGAGTCCGCCCGAGTTGATGCGCTCACGGGAGAGGTCGTCGAGCCAGATGCTGACGCCGGCGGCCGAAAGGTCGGCGGTGGGGGTGGTGTTCGTCATGATTTCGTCTCTTCTTTCTTAGTGCTCAGGCGCTTCAGAGAGCGGCGAGCGAGTCTTTGGCTGCGGCAACTGCGGATTCCGTGGTCATCCCGAACTCGCGGAACAGCGTCTTGTAGTCGGCCGAGGCACCGAAGTGCTCGATCGAGACGCTGCGTCCGGCGGTGCCGACGTACTTGTCCCAGGTGAGGCTGATTCCGGCCTCGATGGAGACGCGCGCGGTGACGGCGGCGGGGAGGACCTGTTCGCGGTACTCGGCGGACTGCTCCTCGAACCACTCGAGGCTCGGGGCCGACACGACGCGGGCGTTGATTCCCTCGCCCTTCAGCACCTCGCGGGCCTCGATCGCGATCTGCACCTCGGAGCCGGTCGCGATGAAGATCACGTCGGGGGTGCCGTTAGGCGCTTCGGCGAGAACGTACGCGCCGTTCGCGACGTACTTCGCCGAGGCGAAGGTGTCTCCGGTCGCTTCGCCTTCGCCGCGAGCGAACACCGGGATGTTCTGGCGCGTGAGGGCGATGCCCGCCGGGCCGTTGCGGCGCTCGAGGATCGTCTTCCACGCCCACGCGGTCTCGTTCGCGTCGCCGGGGCGCACGATGTCGAGACCGGGAATGGCGCGCAGGGTCGCGAGCTGCTCGATCGGCTGGTGGGTGGGGCCGTCTTCGCCGAGGGCCACCGAGTCGTGGGTCCAGACGTAGATGGCGGGAGCCTTCATCAGCGCCGCGAGGCGGACCGCGGGGCGCATGTAGTCGCTGAAGATGAGGAACGTGCCGCCGAAGGGGCGGGTGTTGCCGTGCAGCACGATTCCGTTCAGGATCGCGCCCATGGCGTGCTCGCGGATACCGAAGTGCAGCACACGACCGGCGGCGCTGGCCGACCACTCGTGGGTCGACCACTTCTCGGGCACGAACGATCCGGCTCCGTTGATGGTCGTGAGGTTCGACTCCGCGAGGTCGGCCGAGCCGCCCCACAGCTCGGGGATGACACCGGCGAGGGCGTTGATGACCTTGCCTGACGCGGCGCGGGTCGAGACCTCGGTGCCGGCCTCGAAGACCGGGAGGGCCTCTTCGACGCCCTCGGGCAGGTCGCCCGTGAGCACGCGGTCGAGCAGCGTCTTCTTCTCGGGGTTGGCTGCGGCCCACGCCTCGAACTGCTCGTTCCACTCGTTGTGCGCCGCGGTGCCGCGCTCGAGGGCGAGACGGGTGTGGGCGATGACCTCGGGGGCGACGTCGAAGTTCTTCTCGGGGTCGAAGCCGAGAACCTCCTTGACCGCGGCGAGCTCTTCCGCGCCGAGAGCGGCTCCGTGGATCTTGCCGGAGTTCTGCTTCTTCGGGCTGGGCCAGCCGATGATCGTCTTGAGGATGATGAGCGACGGCTTGTCGGTGACGCCCTTGGCGGCCTCGATCGCGTCGTTCAGTTCGGCGACGTCTTCGACGTACTCGCCGGTCTTCTTCCAGTCGACGACACGGACGTCCCAGCCGTAGGCGAGGTAGCGGGCGTGCACGTCTTCGGTGAAGGCGATGTTTGTGTCGTCTTCGATCGAGATCTGGTTCGAGTCGTAGATCGCGATGAGGTTGCCGAGCTCCTGGTGGCCGGCGAGCGAGGATGCCTCGCTCGTGACGCCTTCCTGGAGGTCGCCGTCGCCGGCGATGGTGTAGATGAAGTGGTCGAACGGGCTCGTGCCGGGGGCCGCCTCGGGGTCGAACAGGCCGCGCTCGTAACGGGCGGCGTAGGCGAAGCCGACGGCGGACGCGAGGCCCTGGCCGAGGGGGCCGGTGGTGATCTCGACGCCGTCGGTGTGTCCGTACTCGGGGTGGCCGGGGGTGAGCGAGCCCCAGGTGCGCAGGGCCTTGAGGTCGTCGAGCTCGAGGCCGTAGCCACCGAGGTAGAGCTGCACGTACTGGGTGAGCGAGCTGTGGCCGACGGACAGGATGAAACGGTCGCGACCGATCCACTCGTTGTCGTTCGGGTCGCGGCGCATGACCTTCTGGAACAGGAGGTAGGCGGCGGGGGCGAGGCTCATCGCGGTGCCAGGGTGACCGTTTCCGACCTTCTCTACGGCGTCCGCCGCGAGAATACGGGCGGTGTCAACGGCCTTGTTATCGATGGAATCCCATTGGAAAGCTGCCACGTGATTTCTGACCCTTCATATTGCACAGCAGAAAATCAGAACGATCACTGCGGAGAGGTTTTGTTCGCTTGCCGTTGTCTCATTTATGGACAGTGACGTCATCGGCACTCCCGCGGGTAGCCCAGGCAATCTCGATCGTTCTGAGGTGTCGGACTCTTCTGCCGTCGGGTGGCAAGCACATTCAAGTATAGGGAGTGCTGGGAGTGCTCGTGCGGGCTGTTACGCCCGACACGCGGCGATGTCCCGGGTGATGAGCGCCTAGAATTGGTTGAACTGCCCAGTTGTCGTTAGAGGAGTCATGAACGTAGCCGTAGAGAGCCGCCCTGCCACCGGGCGGATCGGATTTGCCCGTAAGGCAAAGGCCTACGTCGCGCTCACCAAACCCCGCGTGGTCGAGCTGTTGCTCGTGACCACCGCCCCCGTCATGGTGCTCGCGCAGGGCGGACTGCCCGACCTCTGGCTCGTCATCGCCACCCTCATCGGCGGCGCGCTCAGCGCCGGATCGGCCAGCGCGTTCAACTGCTACATCGACCGCGACATCGACCGCCTGATGAAGCGCACGCAGAAGCGGCCCCTGGTCACGGGGGAGCTGACCGACCGCGAAGCGCTCGTCTTCGCGTGGATCGTCGGCGTGGCATCCATCGTCTGGCTCGGCGTCTTCGCCAACTGGCTCGCGGCCAGCCTGTCGCTCGTCGCCATCCTCGTCTACGTCTTCGTCTACACCCTCTGGCTCAAGCGCCGCACGGAACAGAACATCATCTGGGGCGGCATCGCCGGCTGCTTCCCGGTGCTCATCGGCTGGGCGGCCGTCACCGGCTCGCTCACCTGGGCCCCGGTCATCCTCTTCGCGGTCATCTTCCTCTGGACGCCTCCCCACTACTGGCCGCTGTCGATGAAGTACCGCGACGAGTACCAGGCCGCGAGCGTGCCGATGCTCGCCGTCGTGCGCGGCCGCCAGATCGTGGGACTCCAGGTCATCCTCTACTCCTGGGCGACGGTCGCCTGCTCGCTGCTTCTCATCCCGGTCGCCGACATGGGCATCACCTACACGGTCGTCGCCGCGGCGAGCGGTGTCTGGTTCATCTACGAGTCGCACCGCCTCTACAACCAGGCCATCCGCCACGACACGGTAACGCCGATGCGCGTCTTCCACTCGTCGATCAGCTACCTGACGCTCGTCTTCCTCGCCGTGGGCATCGACCCGCTGCTGCCGTTCTAGCAGGGCAGCCCGAGTCAGCTCGACAGGACCATCCAGCGTCGGCTCTTGCCCGAGAAGGTCATGCGCCGGGTCGCCGATCGCATCCTGCCGACCGCCGAGCCCCCGAACACACCGTGTTGCGCCATTTGGGGCGGTTCAGTCAGCGGACTGCCCCAAAACGGCGCAATCGGATGACCAAGCCCGGTGGAACCCGCGATGATGCCCGTTCCACAGGATCATCCGGCCCTAGCGCCCACCCGACAGGACCGGTCCGACCGGTGCGGGCGCGCTCATCCTGTCGACCGGCGGCTACGGCCGCCCGGTCCGAGGCGAGCGGCGTTCAGAGCTTCGCGGTCGTCAGGTCCTCGGATGTCGCGTGCCGCACGGGTGCCTTGCCGCGCAGTGTCAACACCACGACGGTCATCGCGCCCACGAGCAGCCCCGCGAGCACCATGTGGATGCCGACGAGCAGCTCGGGGAGGCCGAGTCGTGCCTGCGTGATGCCCACGGCGATCTGCACGAGCTCCACGGCGAGCAGGATGAGCGTGAAGCGGCGCGTGCGTGCCGACGCGCCCGGCAGGGTGAGGGCGCCGAGGACGAGCAGCACGGTTCCGCCGAGCGTGGCGTAGGCGGGCCAGGAGTGCAGGTGCTGCAGCAGGTTCGTGTCGAGTCCGTTGCGTGGGGTCGTCGCATCGCCGGCGTGCGGGCCCGAGCCGGTGGTGAGGATGCCGACGACGACCGTCACCGCCACGAACAACGAGGTGACGTGGGCGACCGTGCGGTACCAGGTCGGCATCAGCCGAGGCCCGCCGCCCGGTCCGTAGTAGACGCGGAAGACCAGCATCGAGGTGAGCACAACGAGCGCGATCGACACGACGAAGTGCAGGCCGACGATGTAGGAGTTCAGTCCGGTGAGCACCGTAATGCCGCCTATCACGGCCTGCAGGGGGATCGACAGGCCCTGCAACAGTGTGAGCACGAAGAGGTCGCGGCGTTGCGCGCGGAATCGGATGACCGACAGGAAGGCGAGGATCGCGATGAGGACGACCACTCCGGTGAGCGCGCGGTTGGTGAACTCGATCACGCCGTGGATGCCCATCTCGGGCGTGTTGGTGAGCGAGCCGGGAACGCACTGCGGCCAGGTCGGGCAGCCGAGCCCCGAACCGGTGAGTCGCACGGCGCCGCCCGTCCCGATCAGCAGGATCTGCACCACGAGCGAGGCCCAGGCGAAAAAACGCACGCGCGCGTCGACGGCGACAGGAAGTAGGGCGGCGAGTCGTGATCGGGCAGACACTGCGGCATTCACAGCGGTTCCTCCTGTTATTTGCGAAGACTCCTTGTAAGATTGACAGGTTCGCAGAGCGCAACCCGTGCCGGGAGTCGATGGAGACGAGCGGTTCTGACCGATTCATCAGGAGTCAGAAGCCGCAGTCCGGGTTCAAGTCTAAGCAAGTCGAAGGTGTTGGAATCACACCCGCTTGCTCGGGCGCACACGAGAAGTTTCCCGGTAAAAGGCTGCGTGACGGAATACCGCTGCACCCACCTTGGTTGCCGCGGGTAGGAAAGAGGTAACTATGACTGACGTGCTGATCGATCGCCCGGAACTCAACAGTCTCGGACAGTACGAGTTCGGCTGGTCCGACTCTGACGCCGCCGGCGCATCCGCCCGCCGCGGAATCAACGAGGAAGTCGTCACCGACATCTCCACGTTGAAGAACGAGGCCGACTGGATGCTCAAGCTCCGACTCAAAGGCCTCAAACTCTTCGGCATGAAGCCGATGCCGACGTGGGGTGCCGATCTCTCGGGCATCGACTTCGACAACATCAAGTACTTCGTCCGCTCCACCGAGAAGCAGGCGCAGTCGTGGGAAGACCTCCCCGACGACATCAAGGACACCTACGAGAAGCTCGGCATCCCCGAGGCCGAGCGCAAGCGCCTGGTCTCCGGCGTCGCGGCGCAGTACGAGTCCGAGGTGGTCTACCACACGATCAACGCCGAGCTCGAGGCTCAGGGCGTCATCTTCATGGACACCGACACCGCGTTGCGTGAGCACCCCGAGTTCTTCGAGGAGTACTTCGGCACGGTCATCCCGCCCGGCGACAACAAGTTCGCGGCGCTCAACACCGCCGTCTGGTCGGGCGGATCGTTCGTCTACGTCCCCAAGGGCGTGCACGTCGAGATCCCGCTGCAGGCGTACTTCCGCATCAACACCGAGAACATGGGCCAGTTCGAGCGCACGCTGATCATCGCCGACGAGGGCTCGTACGTTCACTACATCGAGGGCTGCACCGCCCCGATCTACAAGAGCGACTCGCTGCACTCCGCCGTCGTCGAGATCATCGTCAAGAAGAACGCCCGCGTTCGCTACACGACGATCCAGAACTGGTCGAACAACGTCTACAACCTCGTCACCAAGCGTGCCGTCGCCCATGAAGGCGCGACGATGGAGTGGATCGACGGAAACATCGGTTCCAAGGTCACGATGAAGTACCCGTCGATCTACCTGATGGGCGAGCATGCCAAGGGCGAGACGCTGTCCGTCGCCTTCGCCGGCCCCGGCCAGCACCAGGACGCCGGCGCCAAGATGATCCACATGGCCCCGTACACGACGTCGTCGATCGTCTCCAAGTCGATCGCCCGTGGCGGCGGACGAGCCGGCTACCGCGGAGAGGTGCGCGTGGATGCCGCGGCTCACCACTCGGCGAACACCGTTCGTTGCGACGCCCTCCTGGTCGACACGATCTCGCGCTCCGACACGTATCCGGCCATCGACATCCGGGTCGACGACGTCCAGCTCGGTCACGAGGCCACCGTGTCGCGGGTCAGCGCCGAACAGCTCTTCTACCTGCAGTCGCGCGGTATGCCTGAAGACGAGGCCATGGCGATGATCGTGCGCGGGTTCATCGAGCCGATCGCCCGCGAGCTCCCAATGGAGTACGCCCTCGAACTCAACAAGCTCATCGAGATGAGCATGGAAGGATCCGTAGGCTAAATGCCTGTCGTCACACCCGAAACCCAAGACCAGTCGGCCCAGGTCCAGCACGGAGCGAAGGCGCACAGCGACGGTGGCTGGGACGCCCCCGAGGGCGCCTTCGTTCCCGTGCAGACCCGCTCCGATCGTTTCAAGTCGAACGTTCCCAGCGAACATCCTGACGTGAACGGCCGCGAAGCCGAGTGGAAGCTCACTCCCGTCGACCTGCTGCGTCCGCTGATCGACGGCGAACTCGACGGTTCGCCGTACCCGTTCCTCGTCACGCAGACGGAGGGCGCCGACGCCGAGTGGGTCGACCGCACCGACGCGCGCGTCGGCCTGGCGGGTCAGGCCGAGGAAAAGTCTTCCGCGAACGCGTGGAACTCTTTCCAGAAAGCCCTCGCAATCACCATCACGGGCGGAGAGACCTCCGAGATCACGATCTCGCGCTCGATGCTCGGCGATGCCGCGCGCGGCGCGCACACCGTGATCACCGCGAAGAAGAACAGCCGCGGCCGGGTCATCCTGCTCAACACGTCCCAGGCGCAGCTCGTCGAGAACGTCGAGATCGTCGTCGAAGACGGCGCGCAGCTCGCGGTCGTCTCGGTGCAGGAGTGGGCGGACGACGCCATCCACCTCGCCACGCACTTCGCGACCGTCGGACGTGACGCCACGTTCCGCCACGTCGTCGTATCGCTCGGCGGCAAGGTCGTTCGGGTCAACCCGTCCGTCGCTCTCTCGGGCGAAGGCGCAGACGGCGAGCTCTCCGGGCTCTACTTCGCCGACGCGGGTCAGCACCTCGAGCAGCGCGTGTACATGCACCACGAGGGCGCCAACACCAAGGGCCGCGTTAACTACAAGGGCGCGCTGCAGGGCGTGGGCGCACACACGGTCTGGGTCGGCGACGTGCTCATCGGCCCGGAAGCCGCGGGCACCGACTCCTACGAGCAGAACCGCAACCTGGTTCTGAGCGAGGGCACGCGAGCAGACTCCATCCCCAACCTCGAGATCGAGACCGGTGACATCCTCGGAGCCGGCCACGCGAGCGCGACCGGCCGCTTCGACGACGAGCAGCTGTTCTACCTCCAGGCCCGCGGGATCACCGAGCACGAGGCACGTCGCCTCGTCGTGCTGGGCTTCCTCACCGAGATCATCCAGAAGATCGGCAAGCCCGAGCTCGAACAGCGGCTGCAGATCTCGATCGACGACGAACTGAACCGCAGCTCGAGCCAGCTGGTCGGGGGAGCAGAGTAGTGGCCGAACCCACGAAGGTCTGCACGAAGTCCGAACTGTCTCCGAGCACCGCGCTGCGTGTCGTCGTCGACGGCAAGCCCATCGCGGTCGTGATGGACTCGGCGGGAGCGGTCCACGCTCTCGGCGACACCTGCACGCACGGCGACATCTCGCTCGCCGAGGGCTTCGTCGAAGACGACACCCTCGAGTGCTGGGCGCACGGCTCGAAGTTCGAGCTCACGTCGGGCAAACCCCTCACCCTTCCGGCCTACGAGCCGGTTCCCGTGTACACGGTCTCCATTGTCGATGACGATGTCTTCGTCGACCCCACCCCGATCGCGACCAGCGACTCCGTCGCCGTTTAGGACCAACAACAATGTCAGTACTTGAAGTAAAAGACCTCCGCGTCAGCGTCGAGACCGAGCAGGGCACCAAAGAGATCCTGAAGGGCGTCGACCTGTCTATCGCCGAGGGCGAGATCCACGCCATCATGGGCCCCAACGGTTCCGGCAAGTCCACGCTCGCGTACACCATCGCCGGCCACCCGAAGTATCACGTCGAGGGCGGCTCCGTCACCCTCGACGGCGTCGAGGTTCTCACGATGAGCGTCGACGAGCGCGCCCGTGCCGGACTCTTCCTGGCGATGCAGTACCCGGTCGAGATCCCGGGCGTGACCGTGTCGAACTTCCTGCGTACCGCCAAGACCGCGATCGACGGCGAGGCGCCGGCCCTCCGCCCGTGGCTCAAAGAGGTCAAGGGTGCGATGACCGACCTGCGCATGGACAAGGCCTTCGCCGAGCGCAACGTCAACGAGGGCTTTTCGGGCGGCGAGAAGAAGCGTCACGAGATCCTCCAGCTCGAGCTGCTCAAGCCCAAGTTCGCGATCCTCGACGAGACCGACTCCGGACTCGACGTCGACGCCCTCAAGGTCGTCTCCGAGGGAGTCAACCGCGCGAAGGACAACACCGGCCTCGGTCTGCTGCTCATCACGCACTACACGCGCATCCTCCGCTACATCAAGCCCGACTTCGTGCACGTGTTCGTCGACGGCCGCGTCGCCGAAGAGGGCGGCCCCGAGCTCGCCGACCGTCTCGAAGACGAGGGCTACGATCGCTATGTCTCCGCGACCGGCGTAGCGTAGAACCATGGCCACCGCACTCGCACCCGTACTCTTCGACCAGGTCGAAGAGGCGCTGAAAGACGTCATGGACCCCGAACTCGGGGTCAACATCGTCGACCTCGGTCTGATCTACGACCTCACCTGGGACGACGAGAACAACGCGCTGATCATCAGCATGACCCTGACGAGCGCCGGTTGCCCGCTGACCGACGTGCTCGAGGAGCAGACCGCTCAGGCGCTCGACGGAGTCGTGGACGCGTTCCGCATCAACTGGGTGTGGATGCCGCCGTGGGGTCCGGAAAAGATCACCGACGACGGCCGCGACATGATGAGGGCGCTCGGCTTCGCGATGTGACACGGGTTTTGGTCGCGGGCCGTTCCGGCGGGGTGAAGTAGTCTCTCTTTATGGACCGTTCTAGAGCTCCTCAAGATCCGGTCCGGTCCTCTCGGATCTCGCGGTCCATCGTCAACAGTCAGCTCCTGATTTCCGCGGCGCTGCTGCTCTTCGCGGTGGTGGTGTTCGCGATCCAACCGGCCGCGTTCCAGGAGCCGTTGTTCTTCTCCTCGCTCCTGCTCGTCTTCATCCTGACCGGTGTGGCATTGCTCACCGACTGGACGCCGCGCCGCAAGCGCTGGGCGGCGCTGTTGCCCGTGCTCGACATCTTCGCCATCGTCGGGATCCGCGAGGCGGAACCACAACTCGGTGCCGGCCTGCTGCTCGTGCTCCCGGTCATCTGGCTCGCACGCAACTATGGCTTCGCCGGTGCGGTGGGCGGCGCGACCCTCGCCACGGTGGCGATCTGGGGCGTCTGGCCGTTCAGGGGAGTGCCGATCAGCATCTCCGACTTCGCCGGGCTCATCCTGCTGCCGCTGACCTTCGCCTTCATCGCCACGACCACCTACGCGACCAGCCGCCGCAGCCAGAGCCAACGCGCGCTGCTTCGCCAGCAGTCCGCCCTGGTCGAATCGGCGCTCGTGCGGGCCCGAAAGCAAGAGCGGCTGCTCGAGGAGGTACTCAACGCGGTCGAGTTCGGCGTGATCGCGTTCGACGACCGCGGGCGGGCGACGCTCCGGAACAACGCGCACGAGCATTCCCTGCGCGAGTTCGGCGCCCCCCACTCCGCCATCATCCACCCGGTGATCTACGAACCGGACGGCACGACGCGCTACGAGGAAGCCGAACGTCCCTACGCCCGTGCCCTCGCCGGGGAAGAATTCGAGAACCTCGTCTTCTGGGTCGGCTCGCCGGGGGAGGCGAGAGCCGCCTATTCCGCGACCTCGCGACAGACCCGCAACATCGACGGCGAGCCCGACGGTGGGGTCGTCGTGGTGCGCGACGTCACGGTAGAACTCGAAGCCGTGCGGGCCCGCGAAAACCTCGCGGCGTCGGTGAGCCACGAACTGCGCACCCCGCTCACCTCGATCATCGGATTCCTCGAGCTCGCCGTCGACGCCCCGGAGCTCACGAGCGAGACCCGTCGGATGCTCGACATCGCGGCCCGTAACTCCGAGCGGATGCTCGGCCTCGTCACCGACCTCCTGCAGACCGCCAGCGATAAAGACGGATCCCTGACCCTCGCGATCTCGTCGTGCGACGTAGCCGAACTCGCGCGGCAGGCCGTCGAGTCGTCCGGTCTCGCCGCCGAACAACGCGGACTCACGGTGGTCACGTCGATCGACCGACCGGCGGTCATCAACGCCGACCCGTTCCGCATCCGGCAGGTCCTGGACAACCTGCTCTCCAACGCGGTCAAGTACAACCGCACCGGCGGGTCCATCACGGTTTCAGTCGACGCGGCCGACGATGCCGTGCGCATCGACGTCACCGATACCGGAGTCGGTGTTTCCGAAGCCGACCAGGCGCACCTGTTCGACCGCTTCTTCCGCGCCGGGTCGGCCCGCCGGTCCGACGTCGTCGGCACGGGCCTCGGGCTCGGAATCAGCCGCGATATCGCTAAACTGCACGGTGGGAGCCTCTCGGTGACGAGCGAGGTGGGTGTCGGCAGCACCTTCTCGCTGGTCCTGCCGGTCACGACCCAGGAAGCCGCATGAACCTCGACACCCTCACCGTCCTCTACGCGAGCGGTCTCGTCGTCACCGCGGCCGGCGCGTCGTTCGTCATCAGCTCCGTCTACCGACGTGAAGACGCCGTCGCCCGGTTGTGGGGACTCGGCTTCATTTCCGGAATGCTGGCCACCATCGCCTACGCCGTCTGGGGCTACAGCCCCGACCTGTGGTGGATCACCGGCGTCGGCAACGCCGCTCTCGTCTTCGCGATGGGCGCCATGTGGGCCGGCTGCCGTGTATTCAACGCCCTGCGCTCGCTGCTCGTCGTGCCGTTGGTCGCGGCGACCCTCGTATTCGCCGCCGTCATCGTTCACGGACCGAACGGGGGAGAGTGGGCCGGTGCTCCCGCGATGTACCTCGCCATAGCGGGGTTCACCGCGGCGACCGCCGTCGAGACGCTGCGCGGCCAGCTGCGCGAACGCATCTACGCCCGCATCCTCACCGTCGTGTTCCTGTTGATCTCGGTGTACTACCTCGCCCGCACCGTCGTCTATTTCGCCGCGGGAGAGTCGAGCGTGGAATTCCTCAGCTACTTCGGCACGGTCAACACGACCCTGCTGAACATCGGGTTCCTCACCGTGGCATCCATATCGTTCTCGGTTCTGCAAAGCGAACGCAATCCCGACTTCCGGCGGGAGAAGACATCCGACCGCTCCTCCATCGCCGGAGTGGCGTCCCGCAGCCTGTTCGAGCAGCAGGCGGAGGACTGGCTGCGCCGAGCGAAGCGCGGCGACACCGCGCTGACGCTCGCGATCTTCGAGGTCGAGAACCTCGACGAGATGAACATCGCACTCGGGTCGGAGTTCGGCGACCGTGCGATCCAGACCGTCGGCTGGTTCACCCGCGACAACGTGCCCACTGCCTCGATCGTCGGCCGACTCGACGCTCGACGGTTCGCCGTGATGACGCCGACTCCCGCGGTGGGCGAGCCTCGAGACGTGGCCGAACGGGTGATGACGGCGATCGCCGAGAACCCCATCGACGCGATCGAGGGCGTGCGCGCTCTGGCCACGTTCGGGGTCGCGAGCACCGCCGAGCTCGGCTACGACTACGCCGACCTCGCCCGGGCCGCGGTCGCCGGACTCGCGCAGACCAGCTAGGGGGCTATCGCGATCGTGAGCAGGTCGGTCGCCGTCTGCTTCGCGTACTCCGCCGACGTGGGCGTGGTCTGCAGCAGCAGCTCGTAGGTGATGGCGAGCGAGATCGACGTGGCCGCCGGATCGAGCGGTGGCAGCACGAAGCTCTGGCTGTAGCTGTACGGGGCCTTCACCTGGTAGCCGGGGGCCACGCTCGCCGCGTCGACGAGGGAGGCGGGTGCGGTCAACGAGCCGTCCTCGCCCGATACCGCGGCGACGACGGTGACCTTCGAGAGGTAGATACGCTGGCCTTCGTCGTTCGCCAGCGTCGCGAGCAGCGACAGGTTGAGCGGCTTGTTCGCTCCGGCCGTCCACTGGTCCATGGGGAGGTCGGACCAGTAGTTCACCGCGAGCGAGATGTTTCCGGCAGCGAGGGTACGTTCTACTGAACCCGTCGCCAGGTCGTTGTCGACGGCGGTGATCTGTCCCGGCGCCGTCGGTGTGGGGGTCGCGGCGCCGTCGCCGAGGAACGGGGCCGCACCGCAGCCACCGAGGAGGAGCACCGACGCCAGTGCGAGGCCGGTTGCGGCCGTCCGGGAGCCGTGCTTCGCGGCGTTCTTCATGTGGTTCTCCCGTCGCAAGCTCCGTGCTTGCCATTTCTTGAGCAAATCCTTGGGCGATGTTGCGCCCATCAGCGAGTGAAACTTGATCATCCCCGCTCATACTGACATTACTAGGCGAAACGGGGTGCCCATCCTCCCGCGTTCGACACCACGCCCGCGATCAGCGGGCGGCAATCGGGAGATGACACTGTGACTGCGACGCGCGCGACTGGACCGTCCGACACCTACGACTTCCATGTCGATGCCGAAGGTTTCGCCTCCTCCGTCGAGTCGATGGCGGTGCACCGCCCCACGATCGGCTGCATCATCCCCGCGTACAACGAGGAGGAGTCGATCGCCGCGGTGCTGGAATCGCTGCTCGGTCAGAGCCGGGTGCCCGACGTCATCCACGTCATCGCCAACAACACGACCGACAAGACCGTCGAGATCGCCAGCCGCTACGCCGGCCCGCACGTGATCGACATCGACGGTGTCGAGCAGTTCACCGAGGTGTACGTGCACGACATCGGGACGAACAAAGACAAGAAGGTCGGCGCGCTCAACTACGGCTACACCCTCGTCGAGGCCTGCGACTTTATGCTCGGCGTCGACGGCGATACGACCGCCGACCCCGACGCGGTCAAGCACCTCGAGGCCGAGATCGCCTCGGACACCCGCATCGGCGGCATTTCGGCGATCTTCAGCATCGACGACTCGTCGTTCTCCGGTCCGATCGCACCCTTCCTCATCGCCGGCCAGCGCGCCCAGTTCGCGGCCTTCAACATGCAGAACATGCTGCGCGGCCGCAACATGGCGGTCCTCGGCGGGCAGTTCTCCATCTTCTCCACGCTCGCGCTGCGCCAGGCGATGACCGACAACCACCAGTCCAGCCCGTGGGTGAAGGACAGCGAGGTCGAAGATTCGCTGCTCTCCCTGCAGATCAAGAGCGCGGGCTTCCTCACCAAGATCAGCGCGCAGGCCCGCGCCGACGTGGGCGGCATGACCACCCTGCGCGGCCTCGACGCCCAGCAGGTGAAGTGGAACTTCGGCGCTATCGAGCTCATGTGGCCCGGCCAGCGCGGCGACACAAAGGGACAGCCGCTGCACCCGAACCTCAGGCTGCGCTGGCTCGAGAACCTCTCGATGGCCGTCAACGCCTTCACCCGCCTCATGTTCATCGTGCTGCTCATCGCGTCGCTCTCCATCGACGCCTTCGTCTTCAGCCCGATCTGGCTCGTTCCTCCGGTGATCGCCACGCTGCTCAACATCCGCACGGCCATGTCGATGAAGAAGGTCAACTTCCGAGACATCCTGTTCGCAGCAACCCTCGCACCGGCAGAGATCTACATGTGGGTGCGCCTGGGCCACTTCATCCGCGCCTGGACCAAGTTCCTCAGCCGCAAGCAGACCGACAACTGGGCCGCCCAGGCAAAAGCCGAGCGCGGCTCCGGCAACGGTTATCTGGTGCCGATCATCGTCCTCGTGCTCACCGGCGCGGCCATGGTCTTCACCTGGTTCCAGCTCAACACCATGGTGCAGTCGACGATCCTCTGGATCGGCTGGCCCATTCTCGGAGCCATCACCGCCATTCAGACCTTCACGATGCTGCTCAAGCTGGTCCAGCGCCAGCGCGGCTACAAAGTCTGATCCCGAACGTCTGACCCGAACAGACACGCCTGACCCGAACAGGCGCCCGACGGCGCCCGGCAGCTACTCGCTGTCGGGCGCCGTCAACCTGTATCCGACGCCGCGCACGGTCTCGATCCAGCGCGGCGAATTGACGTTCTCCGACAGCTTCTTGCGCAGGTTGCCCATGTGCACCTCGATGGCGCGCTTGTCGGCCTCGCTCACCAGGTAGGTCGTCACGTAGCTCTCGCCGCGCAGCAGCAGGGCCAAGTCGGGCTTCGTGCGCACGCGCCGGTTCGACTGCAGCAGTGCCGCGAGCAGATCGAACTCGCTGCGGGTCAGCTCGAGCTCGGTGCCGCGAAGGCGCACGACCCGCGTGTCGATGTTGAGCCAGAGGCCGTTGTGCTCCATCCACCCGGACTGCCCGGGGGCGGGAGGGGCGGATGACACGGCGGGAGCCTGGGCGCCGGTGACCGGCACCGCCTGGAACGCACCCTGCGGCACGGGTTCCTGCGCGATGGCCAGGGGCGGGGGAGCGGCGTAGGCGGGCTGTTCCGTCGCCGGCGCCTGTGCTGCCGGCGTGGCGGCGGCCGGGGCCGCGGGAGCCTGCTTCGTCGCCGCGGCGCTTCCGACGACGCGTGGTCGGCGCAGCATCGCGTCGATGCGCGCCCGCAGCACGCGCGGCCGGAACGGCTTCACCAGGTAGTCGTCGGCTCCGGAGTCGAGGCCCTGCAGGGTGTCGATCTCGTCTTCGAGCGCCGTGAGCATGAGGATGTAGGTCGAGCTGAACGCGCGGATCCGTTTGGCCGTCTCGAAGCCGTCCATGCCGGGCATGTTCACGTCGAGCGTGGTGATCACGGGCTCGAACTGTCGAACCGCGGCGACACCGTCGAGTCCGTTGGCCGTCGGAATCGCCTGGAACCCCGCCTGCGTGAGAACGTCGACCAGGAGCTGCCTGATGTCGGCGTCGTCGTCGATAACTACCGCGAACCGTGGAGCCGTTGCGCTTTCCATCTGCTGATCGTAGCAACCGGGAAACAAATAGTTTTCGGCTACCGGCGGGGGAGGGCGCCGCTAGTTGCGGATGAGGGCGAGCGCTCCGGCGTTCCACCATTCGCCGGCCGCCGGGCCGCCGTTGCATTCCCCGTCGCTCTCACCGGGAGTTTTGATCCACAGGTCGGCGTCGCGGTTGCCCTCGGCGAACGCCGCGGGCGGAGTTCCGAGCGAGCGGCCGGCGGGGTTGCACCACTCGCCGTTCGAGCCGTTGCCGTTGCGTCCCGTGTCGATGACGTAGTGGGCGTCGCCCGTGAGTGCGCTCACCCGCTCGGCGTAGGCGACCTCGCCGTCGGTGGCGTTGTAGTTGGAGACGTTCGTGGCGAAGCCGCGCACGCGCTCCACGCCTGCCCGCTGGAGGAGCGCGGCGGTCTGCTCTGCGGGGTGCCAGTTCGAGTGTCCGCCGTCGAGATAGACGACGGCGTCGGAAGCCTCGAGCCGCGTGATCGCGTCCTGGGTGGTCGCGACACGCGAATCGGCGTTGCCGCACTCGTCGGCGAGCGAGAGCGAGTCGGGTTCGAGCACGACCACGGCGGTCGCGTCGCCGATGCCGCCGGCGATGGCATCGACCCAGAGCGGGTACTCCGCCGCCGTCAATCCGCCGGCGGAGAAGTTGCCACAGTCCCGTTCCGGGATCCCGTAGACGACGAAGGTCGCGATCGTGTCCGAAGCGTCCGCGGCCGCGACCACCTGCGACACGTAGGCCCCGATGGAGGCGGTCGGGTGCTCCTCCGGGACCAACCAGATCGCCTGCGGAATCGTCGACAGGCTCAGGATGTCGGCGGAGTCGGCGCTGTCCAGCGCGGGGTCTGCGGCGGCCCGGACAGCGCTCGAATCTGGGTCCACGAAGAACTTCCCGCTGCCGATCGGGTTGCTCGTGCCGGAGAAGAGCGGCAGGTCGGACAGCACCGTGTTCCACAGGTAGGAGCCCCCGGCGGCGACCACGAGGACCGCCGCGATGGCGATGGCGACGACACCCTTACGATCGATCCGCCACGGACTACGGCGGGGTGGGGCGGTGTCTGCCACGGCGGGGGTCCTTCGGATGGGTCTGGGTGGAGCTCGCGGCACGCGAGCCTCGCGGCTGGTGCTACAGAGACCCTCGGGGAAACCCCCGCTTCACGATACCCCGGGTCGCTTACGCGGCGTCGTTCCTGCGGTCGTCGGAACGGTGGACGGCCAGCCAGGAGAGGCGCATGACCGACGCGGCGAAGACGGCCTTGACGATTCCGCCGATGATGAACGGGTACAGACCGCCCTGCAGGGTCTGCTCGAGGTTCAGCCCGAGAGCGATCGCGAGCCAGGTCATGCCGAAGACGAAGGTGACCACGGTGCCGGCGAGGAACGCGGCGATGCCGCCGAAGATCTTGTGGTCCCACTCGCGCTCGGCGAGGTAGCCGGTGAGCGCCGCGGCGAAGATGAAGCCGACGATGTATCCGCCGGTCGGGCCGAGGATGACGCTGATTCCCTGCGCACCCTCGCTGTACACGGGGAGGAACAGGCCGAGAACGGCGTAGAGCGCCATGGCCAGCGCGCCGCGGGTGGCGCCGAGCGCGCCGCCGACGATGAGCACCGCCGCGGTCTGTCCGGTGATCGGAACGGGATAGAGAGGAACGACGACCTGCGCGGCGAGAGCGGTGAGTCCGGCGCCCGCGGCGATCAGCACGGCGTCGGTGGCGAGGCTGCGGCTGAACAGGCGGTCAGCGAGAGTCGGGCGGCCTGCGGCCAGGGTCAGTGTCGTCATGAACGCTCCTAGGGTGTTGTGCGTGGCGGGGCCGCGCACAATGTGCATGGGCAGAAAGCTTTGCTGTCCGCTCAAGTAGACTATCGGTCTCACCCCTTACTTCTGTGTTGTTGAAACACGCCTAAACAATTGGACTTTGCCTGTGCTTGCCGTGCATGATCTCGAGTTACGAGTGGGCGCAAGAGTGCTCATGGATGAGGTCAACTTCCGCGTTGACAAGGGCGACAAGATCGGTCTCGTCGGACGCAACGGTGCAGGCAAGACGACCCTCACGAAGACGCTGGCCGGCGAGCTGCAGCCTTCGGGCGGTCGCATCGACCGATCGGGTGAGATCGGATACCTGCCGCAGGACCCGCGCTCGGGCAATCCCGAAGACCTGGCCCGCACCCGCATCCTCGACGCCCGCGGCCTCGGCACCCTGCTCATCGGCATGAACAAGACGATGACCGATATGGCGAGCTCCGACGCCGCAGTCAGCGCCGCCGCGATGAAGAAGTACGGCAACCTCGAGGAGCGCTTCACGGCCCTCGGCGGTTACGCGGCCGAGGCGGAAGCCGCATCGATCGCGAGCAACCTCAGCCTTCCCGACCGCATCCTCGACCAGCCGCTCTCCACGCTGTCGGGTGGTCAGCGTCGCCGCATCGAGCTCGCCCGCATCCTGTTCTCGGGCGCCGACACCATGCTCCTCGACGAACCGACCAACCACCTCGACGCCGACTCCGTCGTCTGGCTGCGCGACTACCTGAAAAGTTTCCAGGGCGGTCTGATCGTGATCACCCACGATATTGCGCTCGTCGAAGAGACCGTCAACAAGGTGTTCTACCTCGACGGCAACCGCCAGGTCATCGACGTCTACAACATGGGTTGGAAGAACTACCTGAAGCAGCGCGCCTCCGACGAGGAGCGCCGCAAGAAGGAGCGCGCGAACGCCGAGAAGAAGGCGTCCGTGCTGCAGACCCAGGCCGCGAAGTTCGGCGCCAAGGCGTCGAAGGCGGCGTCGGCCCACCAGATGGTCGCCCGCGCCGAGAAGCTGCTCGCCGGCCTCGACGAGGTGCGCACCGTGGAGCGGGTCGCCAAGCTGCGCTTCCCCGAGCCCGCGCCCTGCGGCAAGACGCCCCTGATGGCCTCGAACCTGAGCAAGAGCTACGGCTCGCTCGAGATCTTCGCCTCGGTGGACCTCGCGATCGACCGTGGTTCGAAGGTCGTCATCCTGGGATTGAACGGTGCGGGAAAAACGACCCTGCTCCGGATGCTCGCGGGCGTCGACAAGCCCGATACGGGGCAGATCGAGCCGGGCCACGGCCTGCGGGTCGGCTACTACGCCCAGGAACACGAGACCATCGACGTCAAGCGCACCGTGCTGCAGAACATGGTGTCGTCGTCACCGAGCATCACCGAGATGGAGGCGCGCCGCGTTCTCGGCTCGTTCCTGTTCACGGGTGACGACGGCCACAAGCTGGCGGGCGTGCTCTCCGGTGGAGAGAAGACCCGCCTCGCGCTGGCGATGATCGTGGTGTCCGGCGCCAACGTGCTGCTGCTCGACGAACCGACGAACAACCTCGACCCCGCCAGCCGCTTCGAGATCCTCGACGCCCTCGCGAACTACTCGGGCGCCGTGGTCCTGGTCAGCCACGACGAGGGCGCCGTCGAGGCGCTCAATCCCGAGCGCGTGCTCATCCTGCCCGACGGTGTCGAAGACCACTGGAACGCCGACTACCTCGACCTCATCACGCTCGCCTAGCGCGCTTCGCTGATTGAGCTTGTCGAAATCTAGCGCCGCGAGTCGATCAGTTCGTCTTCGATCTCGGCGTCGGTGCGCGTGCGCGCGGCGTCTTTGACACGGCGCGCCTCGGCGCGTTCCATCTCTTCCGGATCGTTCTCGTTGATGCGGCGGTACTCCTGGCGCAGGCCGTAGCCGAGCCCGAAGAAACCGAACAGGGCGAACACGAGCCACTGGAACGCGTACGACAGGTGCGGGCCCTCGTCGCGGGCGGGCTTGGTCGACGCGAGCGGCCGGTCGGCCGGTGCCGGGTCCTCGGTCGCCATCAGTCCGTACGCCCCCGTGTAGACCGGGCGGTCGAGCATCGCGGCGATCTCGTCGAGCTGGATCGTGGCGATCTGGCCGGCGGGGGCCGAGCGGCCGGGCAGCGTGGGCTCGCCGGGCTTCAGCCGCGCGGTCACCGTGACCTCGCCGGAGGGCGCGGCGGGGATGACGTCAGGCGCATCCTGCTTCTGTCCCGTCGGCAGTCCGCCGCGGTCGACGATGAAGACGCTGCCGTCGGCGAGCAGCAGGGGGGTGAGCACCTCGAAGCCCGGACCGCTGTTGTACGGCCGGTTGCGCACCAGCAGCTCGTCGTCGGACAGGTAGGTTCCCGTTATCGTCACGGGCGTCCATTTGTCGCTCAGGTCGAACGAATCCAGCTCGGGGACGGCCTCGGCGAGGGGCACCGGGTCGGCCGAGTAGTTGTTGTCGATGCGGGCGAGTTCTTCGAGCGCGGTGTCGCGACGGTCGAGCTGCCACAGGCAGAGACCGACGCAGACGAGGGCGAAGACCACCGCGAGGGCCAGGTAGCGGGCCCAGTGCCAGGTGAAGGCGAAGCCCCAGTTTTTCACGACGCCTCCTCGACCCGGTCGACGGCGACCCCGAGCGGTGTCAGCCGGACCGGGAATCCGCGGGTGTCGAGGTAGTCCCGCAGGTAGTCGCCGTGCTCGTCGCACGCCAGCCACACCTTCACGCGGTCGATCGGGTGGATGCGCGGGTTGCGCCAGTTCACGTTCCAGGTCGCGTCATTGCGGCAGCCGGCGCGGGAGCAGCGCAGTTCGTCGGTCGAGCCGCCGATCACGCGTCGTGGTCCGGTCCGTACGGGCTCCCGGTTCGCGGGTCGCGCACCGGCACGATCACGCCAGGGCGCTCTACGTCACCCGGCGTTCCGCCGTGCACGTTGTTGGCGAGGATGACGGCGATGTAGGGCAGTACGACCGCGCCGATACCGACGACGAGCAGCCACCAGCCCTGCACGAAGAACAGCAGGATCACGCATACCAGCCGGATGGTCATCGCCACCGTGTACTGGATCATGCGCTTGCGGCGGTCGTCTGCGGGCGACGCCGGAAGCGTGGTGATGGACTGCTGGGTCTTCATGTCCTGGACTCTCAGGGGGCCGCATGGCCCTCACACCCTCAAGCTTAAGTCTTTTCCGGCTGACAGTAAGCTGGTGCGCATGACTTTTGCCGAACCGACCATCCGCACCGTTCTCATCACGGGAGGCAACCGCGGAATCGGTCTCGCCATCGCCGAAGAATTCGTCGCTCAGGGCCACCGCGTGGCCGTCACGGCCCGGTCAGGTGAGGGACCGGCCGGTTCCCTGACGGTGAGGGCGGATGTCACGGACGCCGCGAGCCTCGACGCGGCGTTCACCGAGGTGGAGGCCGCCTACGGACCGGTCGAGGTCGTCGTGGCCAACGCCGGCATCACCCGCGACCTGCTGCTCATGCGCATGAACGAGAACGACTTCACCGACGTCATCGACACCAACCTCACCGGGGCGTTCCGCGTCGTCAAGCGCGCCTCGAAGGGCATGATGAAGGCGCGCTTCGGCCGCATCATCCTGGTCTCGAGCGTGTCGGGTCTGCTGGGAGCCGCCGGCCAGATCAACTACTCGGCCTCGAAGAGCGGCCTGATCGGCCTCGCCCGCTCGGTGACCCGCGAGCTGGGCTCGCGCGGCATCACGGCGAACGTGGTCGCCCCCGGCCTGATCGAGACGGAGATGACGGCGGTCCTGTCAGACGAGGTGCAGGCCGACTACAAGAAGTCGATTCCCGCGGGACGGTTCGCATCGCCGCAAGAGGTCGCGAAGGTCATCGCGTGGCTCGCGAGCGACGACGCCGCCTACATCTCGGGCGCGATCATCCCCGTCGACGGCGGCCTGGGAATGGGCCACTAACCCGACACCGCGGGTCGAGCCTGTCGAAACCTAGCCGCGCAGCCCCAAGAGCGGCAGCAGCTGGCTCATGTCGCGCACGTCGATGAGCACGTGGGCTTCATCGCGCACCGGCGCCTTCGCGTCGAACCCGACGGCGAGGCCCGTGATGGCCATCATCTCGAGATCGTTGGCGCCGTCGCCGACCGCCACGGTCTGGCCGAGCGGCACGTCGAACTCGCCAGCCCACTCGCGCAGGGTGTCGGCCTTGGCCCGCGCGTCGATGATGGGCCCCACGAGTCCGCCCGTGAGCACGCCGTCGACGATCTCGAGACGGTTGGCCCGCCAGCGGTCGAGTCCGAGCTGCTCGGCGACGGGGTCGAGCACCTCGTGGAACCCGCCGGAGACGACGGCCACCCTGCCTCCCGCGTCCTGAACGGCCGCGATCATCTCGGGCACGCCATCCGTCACGACGATGCGGGGCGCGACCTCCGCGAAGACGGCCTCGGGCAGCCCGGCCAACGTCGCCGCGCGCGCGCGCAGGCTCTGCTCGAAGTCGAGTTCGCCGTTCATGGCGCTCAGCGTGATCTCGGCCACCAGCGGGAGGGTTCCCGCGACTTCGGCGAGCAGTTCGATCACCTCGTTCTCGATGAGGGTGGAATCGACATCGAGCACTACGAGAAACCGGGCCATGGGCGCGCTGCAGCCTTCCTGAAAACGTGAAACGGGGGAGCCCCGCGCCGATTACGGCATGCCTGACGTGCGGTTGTTGTGGCGCGACGTGCGGTTACGGCGCGACGTGCGGTTACGGCGCGACGTGCACGCCTTTACCGACGATGGTGATGCCGGAGTCGGTGACGGTGAGGCCACGCGCCCGGTCGGAATCGGCGTCGACACCCACGTGCGCGCCTGCCCCGATGACCACGTCCTTGTCGAGGATAGCGCGGCGCACGACGGCGTTCGGCTCGATGCGGGCGCGCTCGAACACGATCGAGTCGACCACCATGGCGCCGGACTCCACCGTCGTCCACGGGCCGAGCACGCTGCGCTCGATGTGCGCTCCGGAGAGCAGCGAACCCAGCGACACGATCGAGTCGATCGTGGTGCCGAGGTAGCCGCGCGCGTCGCGCACGAACTTGGCCGGCGGCGAGTTGAGCTGCTGGCTGAAGATCGGCCACTCCCGGTTGTACAGGTTGAAGATCGGCAGGGCCGAGATGAGGTCCTGGTGGGCCTCGAAGAAGGAGTCGATGCTGCCGACGTCGCGCCAGTAGAACCGGTCGCGGTCGGTGGAGCCTGGGACCTCGTTCTGGTTGAGGTCGTAGACCCCGGCGGCCCCGCGCGAGACGAAGTCGGGAACGATGTCGCCGCCCATGTCGTGGTTGGAGTCGCTGCGTTCGCCATCGCGCAGCACCGCGTCGATGAGGATGTCGGCGTCGAAGACGTAGTTGCCCATCGACGCGAGAACCTCGTTGGGGGAGTCGGCGAGGCCCTCGGCGTTCTGCGGCTTCTCGAGGAAGGCGTTGATCTTGGTGGGGTCGTCCTTGTCGAGCTCGATAACGCCGAACTGGTCGGCGAGGCTGATCGGCTGGCGGATCGCCGCGACGGTCAGGCCGCGGCCGGACGCGATGTGTGCGTCGATCATCTGGCTGAAGTCCATGCGGTACACGTGGTCGGCACCGACCACGACGACGATGTCGGGCTTCTCGTCGCGCAGCAGGTTGAGGCTCTGCAGGATCGCGTCGGCCGAACCGCTGAACCAGCGCTTGCCGAGGCGCTGCTGCGCAGGTACGGATGCCACGTAGGCGTCGAGCAGCCCGCTGAGGCGCCACGTCTGGGAGATGTGACGGTCGAGGCTGTGCGACTTGTACTGGGTCAGGACCACGATCTTCGTGAGTCCCGAGTTGATCAGGTTGCTCAGGGCGAAGTCGATGAGACGGTAACCGCCACCGAAGGGCACGGCGGGCTTGGCCCGATCCGCGGTGAGCGGCATCAGCCGCTTGCCTTCTCCACCAGCGAGCACAATTCCAAAGATCTTCTTCGATGCCATGGCTACAGAGTATGCGAGGGAGCGAGGCTGTACTACCGTCTGACTATGCGAGTCGATCTAATTTCACGTGAGTATCCGCCTGAGGTATACGGGGGAGCCGGCGTTCACGTCGCCGAGCTCGTGCGTGCCCTCAAGGCGTCCGGCGGCGACCTCGACGTGCGCGTGCGCGCGTTCGGCGCGCCACGCGACGAGGCCGGGGTCTCGTCGTATCTGGCGCCCGCCGAGTTGAAAGACGCCAACCCGGCGCTCGCCACCCTCGGCGTCGACCTGCAGATCGCCCAGGACGTCGCCGGCGCCGATCTCGTGCACTCGCACACCTGGTACGCGAACGCGGCGGGGCATGTCGCGTCGCTGCTGCACGGAATCCCGCACGTGGTCACCGCCCACAGCCTCGAGCCGCTGCGCCCGTGGAAGGC
The DNA here is from genome assembly GCF_014639655.1 of Conyzicola nivalis. Lineage (NCBI taxonomy): Bacteria > Bacillati > Actinomycetota > Actinomycetes > Micrococcales > Microbacteriaceae > Conyzicola > Conyzicola nivalis. Next base: position 804,836 of record NZ_BMGB01000001.1, on the reverse strand, counting down.
AGAACAGCTCGGTGGGGGATACCGCGTGTCGAGTTGGATCGAGAGCATGTCGTTCCAGGCCGCGTCGACGGTCATCGCCGTGAGCCATGGCATGCGCCGCGACATCCTGCGCTCCTATCCCTTCCTCGACGAGGAGAAGGTGACGGTCGTGCACAACGGCATCGACCTCGAGCGCTGGAAGCCCGTCGACGACGCAGACTTCGTGCGTTCGCTCGGAATCGACGCGAGCCGCCCCTCCGTGGTCTTCGTCGGCCGCATCACCCGCCAGAAGGGCCTGCCCTACCTGCTCCGCGCCGCGGCCATGCTGCCGCCCGAGGTGCAGCTGATCCTGTGCGCCGGAGCGCCCGACACCCCCGAGATCCTTGCCGAGGTGCAGGCCGGGGTCGCCGCACTGCAGCAGGAGCGCACGGGCGTCGTCTGGATCGACCGCATGCTCAGCCAGCACGAGCTGTCCGCCGTGCTCACGCAGGCGACCACCTTCGTCTGCCCCTCGATCTACGAGCCGCTCGGCATCGTGAACCTCGAGGCCATGGCGTGCGGCGCCCCGGTCGTCGGAACGGCGACGGGCGGGATACCCGAGGTCATCGACGACGGCGTGACCGGCCGGCTCGTGCCGATCGAGCAGCTGCAGGACGGAACCGGAACACCCACCGACCCCGACCGGTACGTGCGCGACCTCGCCGCGACCCTCATCGAGGTCGTCTCCGACCCCGAGAAGGCGAAGACGATGGGCGAGGCGGGGCGGCGACGCGCCGAGTCCGAGTTCGGCTGGGACCGCATTGCCGCACGAACCCGAGAAATCTACGCGGCGCTCACCTAATCGGGAGGCGGGCGCGTCTAAGCTGGACGCACCATGGCAAGCGTTCTAGAGCTCTCTGACGTCTCCGTCGTCCGCGACGGCAACACCATCCTCGATTCGGTTTCGTGGGCGGTGGACAGTGAAGAACGATGGGTCATCCTCGGGCCGAACGGCGCGGGTAAAACCACGCTGCTGTCGATAGCCTCGGCGTCGATCCACCCGAGTTCCGGTGTCGCCCGCGTGCTCGACGACACCCTGGGCAAGGTCGACGTGTTCGAACTGCGCCCGCGCATCGGCTTCGCGTCCACCGCGCTCGCCCGCCGTGTGCCGGCGAGCGAGCGGGTGCTCGACGTCGTTCTGACCGCCGCCTACTCGGTCACCGGCCGGTGGAACGAGCAGTACGACGACATCGACACCCGCCGTGCGCGCCGCGTGCTCGCGGAGTGGAAGCTCGACCACCTCGAGGGCCGCCGCTTCGGCAGCCTCAGCGACGGCGAGCAGAAGCGGGTGCAGATCGCGCGCGCCGTGATGACCGACCCCGAGCTGCTGCTCCTCGACGAGCCGGCCGCGAGTCTCGACCTCGGCGCGCGTGAGGAGCTGCTGCAGCTGCTCGGCGGCTATGCCAGCTCCGACCAGGCCCCCGGTATCGTGATGGTCACCCACCACGTCGAGGAGATCCCGCGCGCCTTCACCCACGCGCTGCTGCTCAAGAACGGACGCGTTCAGGCCTCCGGTCCGCTCGGCGAGGTAATCACCGACGACCACCTGAGCGAGACGTTCGACATGCGCATCTCCGTGGAACAACACGAGGGTCGCTTCGCCGCTCGCGCGGTCTAGTTCTGGTAGGCTAGGCCCTTGGCTCGCCGCATCCGTGCGCCCGCCTCACACACTTTTCTTATTTTGACGCCCTAATCACACCGAGGAAAATCCATGAAGACCGACATTCACCCCACGTACAACGCGGTTGTTTTCCGCGACCTCGCCTCCGGTGAGACGTTCCTGACCCGTTCGACGGTCGGCAGCGACAAGACGATCGAGCTCGACGGCGAGACCTACCCGGTCATCGACGTGGAAATTTCGTCCGCCTCGCACCCGTTCTACACGGGCAAGCAGCGCATCATGGACTCGGCCGGACGCGTCGAGAAGTTCAACTCGCGCTACAAGGGCTTCAACAAGTAGTCCTCACCCACGCACCGAAAGGGCGATCGGCTTCGGCCGGTCGCCCTTTTGGCATTCCACTTCGCAGCGCCATCCCCTCCGTGGCGGGAGTGCAGTTACGGCGGGTGTCTGAGTCCGCACACCGTGCGCAACCGCACTCTCGCGGGCACGACGCCGCGCGAACGGGCAGCCGACTAGACCCGGCCGCCGAAGAAGACCTGCACCTCGCCTATCTGGCCGTCGCGCACGACGGCGAGCTCGGTGTTGCGGTACCGCTCGCCGGTCTGCAGCTCGTACTCGTAGAGCGACAGAACTCCCGTGCCGGTCCGCACGATCTCGAGCAGCTCGTGCGAGACGAACCGATCGGCGGTCGGGAAACACACCTCGAACCAGGTGGCGCGGTCTATGCGGGCGTCTTGCGGGCTGGTGAAGACGAAGTCGGGCGCGAAGATGCGCTCGGCGGCCTCCCGGTCTTGCGCCCGGTACGCCGCCATGGATGCGGTGACGATCTCGACATCGGTCATGCTTCCGGTCTAGCACCGTCGGCGCGCGCAGCACAGCCTTATGGACACACGGATCGGCCAGCCGAGGTGGCGAGGGACCACCGGTGGAACGCCACGCGGGTCGCCGGCGGGCTATGGGCGCGGCGCGCGACCTACCAGCGCTGCGGCCACGACCCGGACGACGTGAAGGACGGGTCTTTCGTGCGCCGCATGTAGTCCTGGAAGCTCGCGGACTGCTCGGCGCACCAGCCGACCTGCAGCGCGTGCAGCTCGGCGCCGGTCACGGCCAGCTGGTCGCCGTACCGGCCGGCGAGGGCCTGGGCGACGCGACCGGCCGCCACGGCATCGGCGCCGGCGTCGTGCGCGTCGGTGAGCGGGACGCCGTAGAACAGCGCGGCCGCCTCGAGCGTGCGCTTGCCCTTGCGGTACTTGTCGACTGCCCGGTCGAGCACGAGCGGGTCGATGATCGGCACGGGCTCGTGCAGGGGAGTGACCCCGTAACGCACGGCCTCGTGGTGCAGCAGCGACAGGTCGTAGGGGGCGTTGTAGATGGTGATGGCGAGGCCGCGGGCGACGAGGTCTTCGAGCGCGGCGACGATCTCGGCGACGACCTCGGCGGCCGGACGGCCCTCGGCGCGGGCACGCGCGGTCGTGATGCCGTGCACGGCGCTCGCCTGCGGCGGAATCTCGACGCCGGGGTCGGCGAGCCAGGCGCGCTCTTCGATTACGGCGCCGGACGCGTCGATCACCCCGACGTGCGCGGACACGATGCGGCTGGTTTCCACATCGATTCCGGTGGTCTCGAGATCGAATACGCCCAGTTGGTCAAACCACGAGTTGCTCATGCCGTCACTCTAAACGCGACCACCGGCAAAGTGGGCTCCGCCCACGTGCAGCCAGTAGAAGCTCTGGGTCGCGAGGGTCAGGTTCAACCGACCGTCGTCGCCGACCGACGGGAACTCCCCGCCGCCGAAGAGGTCGTAGAGCACCTCGCCGGGGTTTTCCGGGTCGGTGATCGTGACCGACACGGGGTTGTGGGCGAAGCTGAAGACGCAGAGCACCTTCTCGGGCAGGTCGCCGAAGTGGGTGCCGGACCCCTTGTACTCGCGCACGAAGGCGAGCACCGATTCGTGGTTCGTCTCGAGCACGCGCAGTGTTCCGAGGCCGAAGGTCGGATGACCCTTGCGGACGTGGATCACATTGCGGATCCAGTGCAGCAGCGAGCGCGACTGTGCGAGCTGCGCCTCCACGTTCACCTGCTGGTAGTTGTAGACGAGCGACTGCACGACCGGAAGGTAGAGCTTGCCGGGGTCTGCCGTCGAGAAGCCGGCATTGCGGTCGGGGGTCCACTGCATCGGCGTTCGGGAGGAGTCGCGGTCGGGCAGCCAGATGTTGTCACCCATGCCGATCTCGTCGCCGTAATAGAGGAACGGGCTGCCCTGCAGCGAGAAGAGCAGCGCGTGCGCGAGCTCGAGTTCGGCGCGCGAGTTGTCGAGCAGGGGGGCGAGCCGGCGGCGGATGCCGATGTTGGCGCGCATGCGCGGGTCGTAGGCGTACCAGCCGTACATGGCCTGGCGGTATTCCTCGTTCACCATCTCGAGCGTGAGCTCGTCGTGGTTGCGCAGGAAGACACCCCAGCCCGCGCCATCCGGAATCGACGTGTGCTCCGAGAGGACGCGCACCAGCTCGCCGGCCTGCTGGGAACGCAGGGAGTAGAAGATGCGGGGCATCACCGGGAAGTCGAAGGCCATGTGGCACTCGGGGTCTTCGTTCGTTCCGAGGAACTCCGCGACCTCGCTCGGCCACTGGTTGGCCTCGGCGATCATCACGCGTCCGGGGTACTCGGCATCGACCATGGCGCGCAGCTTGCGGATGAACGCGTGGGTCTCAGGTTCGCCCTCGCCGTTGCCCTCTTCGCTCTCGTAGAGATAGGGGATCGCGTCGAGCCGGAAACCGTCGACGCCCATGTCGAGCCAGAAGCGGACGATCTGGAACATGGCATCGTGCACGGCGGGGTTCTCGAAGTTGAGGTCGGGCTGGTGCGAGAAGAACCGGTGGAAGTAGAACTGACGGCGCTCGGAGTCGAAGGCCCAGTTCGACTCCTCCGTGTCGACGAAGATGACCCGGATGTCCTTGTACTTCTCGTCGGTGTCGCTCCACACGTAGAAGTCGCCGTAGGGGCCGTCCGGGTTCGAGCGCGACTGCTGGAACCAGTCGTGTGCGTCGGAGGTGTGGTTCACCGGCAGGTCGATGATGACGCGCATGTTGCGCTCGTGCACCTTCGTCACGAGGTCGCGGAACTCGTCGAGTGTGCCGAAGTCGGGCAGGATCGACGTGAAGTCGGAGACGTCGTAGCCGCCGTCGCGCAACGGCGAGTTGAAGAAGGGCGGAAGCCAGAGCGCGTCGATCCCGAGCCACTGCAGGTAGTCCAGCTTCTGCACGACGCCCTGCAGGTCGCCCGCCCCGTCACCGTTGCTGTCGACGAACGACCGCACCATGACTTCGTAGAACACGGCGCGTCGGTACCACTGCGGGTCGAGGGCGAGTCCGGGCAACTGGATGGGGGCGGTAAAGGTCACGTGACTCCTCGGTGCGGCAGCGGCTACACGGAAACGCGTGCCGAAAAGAGTCTAGGGGCGCACGTCGCGCGGCCGAGGAGCGACCCGTGCCTAGACTGAACGGGATGACTGTCGAATCTCCCTTTGCCGCCCTGCTCGCCGAGTTGCCGGTCCGCCGCGAAACCGTCTCGATCCTCGGCGCCGAGACCCACTACTGGGTCTACGGCCCCGACGACGCGGCGACGACCGTCGTGATCTGCCACGGCTACCGCGGCGAACACCACGGGCTCGAGCCCGTCGTGGCGCAGTTGCGTGACATCAGGATCATCAGCCCCGACCTCCCCGGTTTCGGCGAATCGCCCGCCATGCCCGGCGTGAAGCACGACGTCGCCGGCTACGCGGCCTGGTACGCGGCGTTCGTGGCCGCCGTCGCGCCCGGCGGCTCGGCGATCGTGCTCGGCCACTCGTTCGGCACCCTTGTCACCTCGTACGCGGTGGCGAAGGGACTCGTCTCGACCCCCAAGCTCGTGCTCGTCAACCCGATCGCCGCGAACGCGCTCGAGGGTCCAGGCAAGATCCGCACGCAGGGCACCGTCGTGTACTACAAACTCGCGATGGCCCTGCCGGAGAAGGTCGGCTACTGGCTCCTCGACAACTGGCTCGTCATCCGCTTTATGAGCCTGTCCCTGGTGAAGACGAGGGACAAGCGGCTGCGACGCTTCGTGCACGACCAGCACCACACCTATTTCGGCAGGTTCTCAGACCGCCGCACCGTGGTGGAGGGCTTCGAGGCATCCATCGGCAACGACGTGACCTCGGTCGCATCCGACATCTCGGTACCGACCCTGCTCATCGGGGCAGAACACGATCTCATCACCACCGTGCCCCAGTTGGAGGCGCTTCGCGACGAGATGACGGATGCCACGCTGCACGTCATTCCCGACGTGGGGCACCTCATCCACTACGAGAAGTCCCGCGAGGCCGCCGGCTTCATCGTCGACTTCCTCGGGGCGGGCAGTCTGGCCGAGCAGTCGGCCGTGGCCAACTAGACGAGCGAGTCGCGCGACTCCACGGCGTTCTGGTCTTCGATGTCGTCGGTCGCGCAGGCGAGCGACTGTACCTCGATCGGATCGTCGAAGGCGATGAGGTCGAGCGTGCCGTCGGTGTGGCGGAAGCTGTGCACCGACCCGTTGCGGATCGGCTCCGGGTGTTCGTCGGGGGCGACGACACCCAGAATCGTGCGGATCACGCCGCCGTGGCTCACCAGCACGATGTTCTCGCCCGGGTGGCGTTCGGCGAGGGCGACGATCGCGGGGATGACCCTCGCGGCGACCTCCTCGCGCGATTCGCGGCCGGGCACGGGGGTGTCGCCGGGGAAGCGGGCGTCGATCTCGTCGCCGGTGAGACCCTCGGCCTCGCCGTAGCGACGCTCGGCCACCTCCGGCACGGCCTCGGGCGCCGGCAGACCGAGCTGGTCCGCGATGATCGCGCCGGTCTCGTAGGCCCGCGCGAGCGGACTCGCGTACACGCCGTCCCACTGCCGGCTCGCCAGCAGCGCGCCCGTGACGGCCGCCTGGTCGCGGCCGGTCTGGTTGAGCGGGATGTCGGTGCTGCCCTGGATGCGGCGCGCGCGGTTCCAGTCGGTTTCGCCGTGTCGGACGAGGTAGATCGTGGTCATTCGGTGGTCCTCGGTTCGAGAACCGCACCCGCGAGCGGCCTAGACGGGCAGCCGCTCCAGCAGGGAGACGAGCGTCTCCGAGGTTCCTGCATCGATCTTAACCGCAGCTCGGGAGTCGCCCTTGGTCACGCCGCGGTTGATCACGACGACGGGCAGCTTCTTCTTGACCGCCTGATCGAGCAGACGGATTCCTGAGTTCACCATGAGCGACGAACCGGCCACGATGAACGCCTCGGCGCTCTGCACGAGGGCGGAGGCCTCCGTGAACTTATCCACGGGCACGAATTCCCCGAAGAACACGACGTCGGGCTTGAGCAGGCCGCCGCACACGCTGCACTCGGGCACGACGAACTCGTCGACCGAGGCGATCTGCACGTCTCCGTCGGGGGAGAGCTCGATCGCGGCCTCGTCGTCGAGCCAGGGGTTCGCGGCAGCGAGGCGGGCGGCGATGTCGCCGCGGGCGTAGTACTGCCCGCAGGTGAGGCAGCGCACGCGGTCCATCGACCCGTGCAGGTCGACGACCCGCTGCGACCCGGCGCGCAGGTGCAGCCCGTCGACGTTCTGGGTGATGACGCCGTTGATGAGGCCCGCGCGTTCGAGGTCGGCGACGGCGCGGTGGCCGGCGTTGGGTGCCGCGGCGGCGAAGCGCTTCCAGCCGAGGTGGCTGCCCGCCCAGTAGCGCTTGCGGTAGGTCAGGTCGCCCAGGTACTGCGAGAACGTCATGGGGGAGCGGACGGGCGCGCCCTCGCCGCGGTAGTCGGGGATTCCGGAGTCGGTGCTGAGCCCGGCACCGGTGAGGATCGCGATACGTCGACCCTTCAGTAGGGCGACGGCCTCGTCGAGCCGGGAGTCTGGGCTTCCCTCGTCGGGATTCGCGGGAGAATGGACCTGTGGCAATGTCACGCGTTTCCTCCTCCCGGTCGAGCTACCTCCAGAGTAAACGTGTTCCTTTGCCGAAATGTTTCCGATTGCTGGCAGTGTCTCCTCGCCGGCGCCCTCACCCCTGCAGAAATGGACGTTCCCGCATGCGCATCGAGAGAATCACCGACCTCGAGCGCGACGAGCTGCGCGATTTCAGATCGTTGACGGATGTCGCGCTGCGACGCGTGAGCGAACCCGCCGGTGGCCTCTACCTCGCCGAGTCCACGAAGGTGATCGAACGCGCCCTCGCTGCCGGGCACCGCCCGCGGTCGTTCCTGCTCATCGAACAGTGGCTGCCCGACGTCGAGCGGCTGCTCGCCGCCTACGACTTCGACGACGTTCCGGTTTTCGTCGGGGCGCCCGACCTGCTCAAGCAGCTCACCGGATTCGACATGCACCGAGGCGCCATCGCGTCGATGCACCGCCCGCCGCTCGCCGCCGTCGCCGACCTGCTCGACGGCGCCCGTCGCGTCGTGGTGCTCGAGGACATCGTCGACCACACCAACGTCGGCGCGATCTTCCGCTCGGTCGCTGGGCTCGGGGCCGACGCCGTGCTCATCACGCCGCGCTGTGCCGACCCGCTGTACCGGCGCAGCGTGCGGGTGAGCATGGGAACGGTGTTGCAGGTGCCGTGGACCCGTCTGCCCGAGTGGCCGGAGGGCGCCGAGCAGCTGCGGGCGGCCGGTTTCCACATCGCCGCACTCGCGCTGTCGGACAGCGCCGTCGAACTCGACACCTTCGCGTCATCTATGCCAGAAAAGGTGGCGGTACTGCTCGGTTCCGAGGGCGACGGGCTCAGTCGGGCCGCGCTGGAAAACTCCGACACGGTCGTGACCATCCCCATGATGCACGGCGTCGATTCGCTCAACGTCGCCGCCGCCAGTGCGGTTGCCCTCTATACCCTGCGGGTGCGCTGATCTAGAACGAGGAGTTGGCCAGCACGCGCTCGTGCTCCGTCGCCGGCCGCGTGTAGGTGGCGACGCGGGACCGCGGGTCGCGCGACCGGTACCGCCATACCCCGGGCACCACCTGGAGTTCGCGGTCCGAGGGGTCGACGAGGTGCAGAGGGAGACTGCCGGAGATCTCGTTCACTGACGCTGTCATACGCGTTGCGAGTGCCGGTGCGCCGAGGCACTCGAACTGAATGCGGTACTGAACAATATTCGTCATGTTCCCGACCCTACCCCCGATCGGGGGTCAGAACCTAAACGCTCCACAACGTCACGGCTGACGGTCAGGTTGTAGTATCTCGGTACCACCCGAGGGGAGACGGCGATGTCTGACCAGAAAACCAGCCCGACGAGCACCGGAAAAGGTCTCGCTACCGGCACGCTCGGCCTCGTCGGTTCGACGGTCATCGGGCTCGCCTCGACGGCCCCGGTGTACTCGCTCGCGGCGACCCTCGGCTTCGTCGTGTTGGTGGTCGGAGCGCAGGCGCCGATCGCCTTCATCATCGCGTTCGTGCCGATGTTCCTCATCGCCTTCGCCTACCGCGAGTTGAACCGCGAGGTGCCCGACTGCGGCACCACGTTCACCTGGGCGACCAAGGCCTTCGGGCCGTGGGTGGGGTGGATGGGCGGGTGGGGCGTCGCGGTCGCGGGCATGGTGGTGCTGTCCAACCTCGCGCAGATCGGCGGCAAGTACTTCTGGCTGCTGATCAACCCGGAACTCGCCCAGAACGGGTTCGTCGTCACCTCGACCGGGGTCGTGTTCATCGCGGTGATGACCTGGATCAGCTACCGCGGCACAGAGATCGGCGAGAGACTGCAGAACGTACTGCTCGGCATCCAGTACCTCGCGCTCGTGGTATTCGTGGTGGCGGCCGTCGTCGCGGTCGCCACGGGAACGGCGCCCGCGGGTGCGACCGCGCCCCAGCTCGACTGGTTCAACCCGTTCGCCTTCGAGTCGGCCTCCGCCTTCGTCGAGGCCGTGCTGCTCGCCATCTTCATCTACTGGGGGTGGGACACCTGCCTCGCCCTGAACGAGGAGACCAAGGATCCGCAGCGCACTCCCGGTCGCGCCGCGATCCTCTCGACGGTCATCCTCCTCGTCACCTACGTGGGCGTCGCGGTCGCGACGATGGCCTACGCCGGTCTCGGCACCTCCGGCGTCGGACTGGGCAACGAGACGAACGCCGAAGACGTCTTCTTCGCCTTGAAAGACGTGCTTCTCGGGCCGTGGGCGTGGCTGCTCGTCATCGCGGTCATGGTGTCGGCCGTGTCGTCGACGCAGACCACGATCCTGCCGACCGCCCGCGGCACCCTCGCCATGGCGGCGTACAAGGCGTTGCCGAAGAGATTCGCCACGGTTCATCCGCGATTCAAGACCCCCGCGTTCGCGACCTTCGTTATGGGCGTCGTCGCTACCGTCTTCTACGTGGCACTCACCATCATCAGCGAGGACTTCCTCTCCGACACGATCCTGGCGCTCGGCCTCGCCATTGCCTTCTACTACGCGATCACCGGGTTCGCCTGCGTCTGGTACTTCCGCGGTGAGCTCTTCGCGAACGCGCACAACGTAGTCTTCAAGCTCGTCTTCCCGCTCCTCGGCGCGCTGATGCTCACCGCCGCCTTCGTGTTCTCGGCGATCGACATGTTCGACCCCGACTACGGCTACACGGTGATCTGGGGCATCGGCGGCGTCTTCGTCGTCGGCATCGGATCGCTCGCCCTGGGCGTCGTGTTGATGGCCCTGTGGTTCGCGTTCCCCGGCTCGAAACCGTTCTTCCGCGGCGAGAGCCTCAACCGGGAGACGCCCATCCTGGCGCCCGAAACGGAACACCCGCCGCTGCGCTCAGTCGATGGCGGGTACGCCTAACTTACGATGGTCGAATGCCCCCCTCACGTCGCCAAATCCTCCGCCGTCGGCGCGTGGCGTTCTTCGGTGCCGCAGCGGTCGTTCTCGGCACGGTCTTCTATCTGCCGCTGACCCTGCTCGCACCCCTCGGCTCCGTCGAAGCGGCCGTCGCACCGGTCGAGGTGGCCGCGCAACCGGCCGCCGCGCTCGAGTGGCCGGCCCTCGGCGCCAGCGCGGTGGGAGCGATCGGCTATGACGGGGTCTTGGCGGCCGGGGGAGCCTCGGCGCCCGCACCCATGGCATCCATCAGCAAGATCGTCACGGCGCTCGTCGTGCTGCAGGCCAAACCGCTCGAGGTGGGCGACACCGGCCCCGACATCACCTTCACCGCGAAAGACGTGGCCATCAGGGACGCCTACCGGGCGGTCAACGGCGCCACCGAGCCGGTCACGGCCGGCCTCGTGCTCAGCCAGCGCCAGGTGATGGATGTCGTGCTCGTGGAGTCGGCCAACAACTACGCCGAGTCGCTCGTCACCTGGGCGTTCGGGTCGGTCGAGGAGTTCGTGCCGGTCGCGAACGAGTGGCTGAAGACCAACGGACTCAACTCGACGACGATCGTCGAACCGACCGGCATGTCGCCGCTCAACGTGAGCACCGCGGGCGACCTGGTCGCGCTGGGAAAGCTCGCCCTCGCCAATCCCGTCGTCAACACCATCGTCGGCACGAGCACGGAGACCGTCCCCGGTGTCGGCGACCTCAAGAACAGCAACACGCTGCTCGGCGTCGACGGCATCCGCGGCATCAAGACCGGGACCCTCGACGAGGCCGGGGCGTGCCTGCTGTTCGCCGCCGACTACGTCATGGGCGGCGAGACGATCACGATCGTGGGCGCCGTGCTCGGCGGTGTCGACCATAAGAGCCTCAACGTGTCGGTCCGGTCGTTGCTCGCCGACGTAGAAGAGAGCTTCCGGGTCGTCCCGCTCACGACGGCGGGCCAGCCGTTCGGCACGTACACGACGCCGTGGGGCGACACCGCCAACCTCGTCGCGACGAAAGACTCGAGCGCCGTCGTCTGGTCTGATCGCCCGGTGGCCACCGCCGTCGAGGCGGGCGAGGTCGGCGTGGCCGATAAGGGGAAGGACGTCGGCGAGGTCACCTTCACGGTCGACGGCGAGCAGATCACCGTCCCCTTAGAGCTCGCCTCGACGATCGACGATCCCGGCGCGTGGTGGCGCCTGACGAACCCCGCAGCGCTGTTCTGACTAGCACACCTCGACCCCACACGCGAAACAATTTCGCGTGCACAGGTTTCTCAGAGTTGCGTCCTAGACTGACGAACATCCGCCAAGAGCTCCTGCTCACCTCCATGACTGGGAAGTCGAAACGACATAGAGGTCCAGTGACGAATTCAGCATCACAGCCTGCCGCCCGCATCATCAAGACGGGCCAGCGCGGGCTGGCCAACCCGGTGTCGGAGTTCTCCGCTCTGCTGCACACCGTACGCGACGCCGGTCTCCTGCACCGCAAGCGCTCCTTCTACATTCTCAACTTCGCCGTCATCACGCTGCTCATGGCCGCGTCGTGGGTCGGAGTGGTGCTGCTCAGCGGCACCTGGTACACCCTCATCCTCGCCGCCGTTATGGGCGTGCTCTTCACCCAGTACGCGTTCATGGCCCACGAGGCCAGCCATCGCCAGGTCTTCGAGTCGGGCAAGGCCAACGACCTCACCGGTCGTGTGCTCGCCGACCTGTTCGTTGGTATCAGCTACTCGTGGTGGATGACGAAGCACACCCGCCATCACGCGAACCCGAACACCGCGGGCAAAGACCCCGACATCGAGACCGACTTCATCATCTTCACGAAGGAACATGCCGAAAAGGTCTCCAGTCCCTTCGCCACCTTCCTCGCCCGCCGCCAGGGCTGGCTGTTCTTCCCCGTGCTGATCTTCGAAGGCATCAACCTGCACCAGCACGCCTTTATGACCGTATTCTCGCCGAAGAAGAAGGTCGACAAGCGTTCGCTCGAAATCGTCTTACTCGCAGTGCGCCACGTCGCCTTCATCTCCGCCGTGTTCCTCGTGATGCCGCTCGGAATGGCGTTTGCCTTCCTCGGCGTCCAGCTGGCCGTATTCGGCCTCTACATGGGAGCCTCGTTCGCCCCGAACCACAAGGGCATGCCGGTTCTCCCGAAGGACAGCAAGGTCGACTTCCTGCGCCGCCAGGTGCTCACGAGCCGCAACATCCGCGGTGGCTGGTACATGAACATCTTCATGGGCGGGCTCAACTACCAGATCGAGCACCACCTGTTCCCGAGCATGCCGCGCCCGCACCTCAAACGTGCCCGCGAGATCACGAAGGAATACTGCCAGAGCAAGAACATCCTCTACACCGAGACGAGCGTCCTCGAGTCGTACGCGATCGTGATCGCGTACCTCAACCGGGTCGGACTCTCCGCCGGCGGAGATCCCTTCGATTGCCCCGCCGCCATGCGGTACGGCCGCTAAAACCCGCGTACCGATTGAGCCCGTCGAAATCTGATTTCGACGGGCTCAATCCTCGTTAAACAGCCTGATCCACGTCAGGCGGCTATTCCGCCTCCGGCCAGGCCGGACGCTTGGCCGTGACGTTGTCTCCCGACGACTGGTGCCGGATGCGCCTGAGCACCCACGGCATGAAGTGCTCGCGTGCCCAGCCGAAATCTTCCACCCGCGCGTGGCGCCACGTGCTCGACGGCAACGGTTCGGGCACGTACGGCTCGAGGTCGTTCTGCACGTTGAGCGTCGCGAGCACCATGCGCGCGATCGTGTGGTGGCCGAGGGGGGAGAAGTGCAGGCGGTCGGGCGCCCACATGCGCGGGTCGCGCAGCTCCCGCAGCGGCCACATGTCGGCGACCACGGCGTCGTGTCTCGCCGCGATGCCCCTGACGTTCTCGTTGTAGATGGCCACCTTGCCGCGATGGCGGCCGAGCACAGGCGTCGTACCGATGTCGGGACCGTTGAACAGCACAACAGTCGCCCCGTCCGACGTGAGCCGCTCGACGGCGCCCTCGAGGCGCGAGGAGATCTCGTCGGGGTCGGTACCGGGGCGGATGATGTCGTTGCCGCCGGCCGAGATCGAGATGAGATCGGGACGCAGGGCGAGCGCGGGCTCGACCTGCTCGTCGATGATCTGCTGGAGCAACCGCCCGCGGATCGCCAGGTTCGCGTAGGCGAAGTCGTCGGTCTGCTGGGCGAGGACCTCGGCGACACGGTCGGCCCAGCCGCGGAATCCTCCGGGACTCGCCGGCTCCGGATCCCCGATTCCTTCGCTGAAGGAATCGCCCAGGGCGACGTATCTGGTCCACGGGTGCTGCTGTGTCATTACCTAAGAGTGCATCAGGTTCCGCAGAATCGCCAGTCGCATAGCACAGGTGATGGTTATTCGGCAATGAGCTTAGCTGTATTTGACCCCCCAATTAGGTGCGTGCTTGGCTTACTGCTGGTTCCGAGACCCGGGACCTGCAGTACTGACCGACTGGGAGGTCGTCATGGGAATCATTGGCTGGATTGTATTGGGCCTTATCGCAGGTGCAATCGCAAAGGCTATTCTGCCGGGCAAGCAGGGCGGCGGATGGATCATCACCCTGATCCTCGGTGTGGTTGGAGCCCTTCTGGGTGGCTTCATCGGAAGCGCACTCTTCAACGCACCGCTCGAGGACTTCTTCTCGATTCAGACCTGGCTGCTCGCGATCGGTGGTTCGATCATCGTTCTGCTGATCTACGGCCTCGTCACCCGCGGTAGCCGTCGCGCATAATTAGCGACACGCTGACTTAGAGCGCCCCTTCCCGTTACGGGAAGGGGCGCTTTGTCGTACCGGGCTGGGATGATGGAACGGTGAGCAAACAAGACGGCAGCGGGCGCCAGGTCAGCGCGGTCGACGTCGACGACAGCACCGCCACCGTGCTCCACGTCGACATGGACGCGTTCTTCGCCTCGGTCGAGTTGCTCGAGCGTCCCGACCTTCGCGGCAAGCCGGTCATCGTCGCCCACGATTCGGCCAGATCGGTGGTCACGGCCGCCACCTACGAGGCCCGCAAATTCGGCGTCAACTCGGCAATGCCGCTCGCGATCGCGAAGCGGCGCTGCCCTCAGGCGATCGTGCTCGAGCCGCACTTCGACCGCTACCAGCACTTCTCCTCGATGGTCATGGCCATCTGCGACGAACTCACCCCCTCGGTCGAGCGGCTGGGCATCGACGAGGCTTTCCTCGACGTCGCCGGCTCGCGCAAGCACATCGGTTCGCCCATCACCGTCGCGACCATTCTGCGGCGCCGGGTGTTGGATGAAACGGGGCTCGTCTGCAGCGTGGGTGCGGCGGCCACCAAGTTCGTGGCCAAACTCGCCTCGAGCAAGGCGAAGCCCGACGGTCTGCTCGTCATCCCGCGCGACGGCACCCTCGACTTTCTCCACCCGTTGCCGATCAGCGGCCTGTGGGGCGTCGGCGGCAAGACCGAGGAGGCACTGACCAAACACGGCATCCGCACCATCGGCGATCTCGCTCACACGCCGGTCACCTCGCTCAAGCACATCGTCGGCGAGGCCGGCGGCAGCAAGCTGCACGACCTCGCCTGGGGAATCGACCCTCGCACCGTCCAGCCCCGCGCCGTAGAGAAGAGCATCGGGCACGAGGTCACTTTCGAGACCGACGTCACTGACCCCGCCATCATCCGCCGCGAACTCCTCCGACTCTCCGGCATGGTCGCCGTGCGACTGCGTGGCGGCGGCGCGGTGGGGCGCACGGTCGTGCTCAAACTGCGCTTCGGCGACTTCACCACGATCACCCGCTCCCGCACCCTCGGCGAGTCGACCGACCTCGGGCGACGCATCTACGACGAGGTGAGCGAGATCTACGCCCAGACCGGCAAACAACACGCCCGGGTACGGCTCGTGGGCGTTCGCGTCGAACAACTTTCCGAGGGCGGCGGCGGGCAGATGAGCCTATGGGACGACGACGATTCGTGGCGCGACGCAGAAGACGTGATGGACGCCGTGAGCGCCCGGTTTGGGCGGGGGAGCGTGACTCAGGCGTCGCTCCTCGGCAACAACCGAGGCCGCGAGAGCGAGGCCAAAGGCTTCGCCAGAGACGCCTGATGCCGTTCGCCGAGCATGCCCGCTGACAGCGGACCCCCGCGACGGCGGGTAAAGTTTCATCAAGTGAATACTCCCTCTGAGACCCCGGTATCAACCGGCGCGGCCCAGAGCGGATCAGCACAGGGCCAACCAGCACCGAACGAATCCGAGCAGATCCCCGCTCCGCTTCCCGGCACCGGATTCCACCCCCACGTCGGAACCTTCGCCGCCGAGCACCTCTCGCCGTCGTATCCCGAGCGCGCGGCCCGCGGTACCGCGAGTGCGCTCCGGGCCTGGCAGGCCGAGGCGCTCGACGCCTACTTCGAGAAGGAGCCGCGCGACTTCCTCGCCGCCGCGACGCCCGGCGCAGGCAAGACCACCTTCGCGTTGCGCCTCGCGACCGAGCTGATCGCGCGCCGCGAGGTAGACCGCATCACCGTCGTCGCGCCGACGGAGCATCTCAAGCGGCAGTGGGCCGAGGCGGCTCACCGGGTGGGCATCCGGCTCGACCCGGCCTACGCCAACGGCCAGGCGTTCGGCGGACGCCGTTTCCACGGCATCGCCGTCACCTACGCCCAGGTCGCGGTACGTCCGCTGCTGCACCGCACGATCACCGAGTCCGCGCGCACCCTCGTCATCCTCGACGAGATCCACCACGGCGGCGACGCGCTCAGCTGGGGCGACGCCATCCGCGACGCGTTCGGGCCGGCCACCAGGCGGCTCTCGCTGACGGGAACCCCGTTCCGCAGCGACACCGCCCCCATTCCCTTCGTCAGCTACGCGCCGGACAACAAGGGCATCCGCACGTCGATCACCGACTACAACTACGGCTACGGCCGGGCCCTCGCCGACGGTGTCGTGCGCCCCGTCATCTTCATGGCCTACGCCGGCAAGATGCGGTGGCGCACCAAGATGGGCGACGAGATGGAGGCCCGGCTCGGCGAGGGCGACACAAAAGACATCACCTCGCAGGCCTGGCGCACGGCCCTCGACCCCGGCGGCGACTGGATCACGGCCGTGCTCAAGGCCGCGAACCGCAGGCTCAGCGAGGTGCGCCACGCCGTTCCGGACGCGGGCGGCCTCGTCATCGCGACCGACCAGACCACGGCCCGCGCCTACGCCAAGGTGCTGCACGGCCTCACCGGCGAGATGCCCACGATCGTGCTCTCCGACGAGAAGGAGTCGAGCGAGCGCATCGATGTCTTCTCCCAGGGGTCGCAGCGCTGGATGGTGGCGGTGCGCATGGTGTCGGAGGGCGTCGACGTGCCCCGCCTCGCCGTGGGTGTCTACGCGACATCCGCATCGACGCCCCTCTACTTCGCCCAGGCGGTCGGTCGTTTCGTGCGCACGCGTCGCCGCGGCGAGACCGCGACCATCTTCCTGCCCAGCGTCCCCAACCTGATGGCACTCGCGTCGACGATGGAACTCGAGCGCGATCACGCGCTCGACCGGGAGACGCAAGACGACGGCCTGCTCGACGACGGCCTGCTGAGCGACGAGAACCGGGAGGAGAAGACCTCCGACGATCTGCTGCAGGACGAGTTCACCTGGGAGGCGCTCGAGTCCGACGCGAACTTCGACAAGGTGCTCTACGAGGGCGGCGAGTTCGGTTTCGCGGCCGACCCCGAGAGCGACGAAGAGCTCGACTTCATCGGCATCCCCGGCCTGCTCGAACCCGACCAGGTACGCGAGCTGTTGAAGCAGCGGCAGGCGCGGCAGTCCAAGCGGTCGGGCGACCGGCAGAAGGCGCTGCCGGCGGAGGATCGCGATCCGCCCGCGCTGTTCCGCACGCTGAAAGAACAGCGCACGCTGCTGAACAGCCTCGTCGGCATCCGGTCGAAGATGACGGGGGAGCCACACGGCCTCATCCACGCCGAGCTGCGCCGGATTCTCGGTGGCCCGGCCGTCGCCCAGGCCACCGTCACGCAGCTGCAGGCGCGTATCGACTACCTGCGCAAGCGCGTTCGCGGGCTGCAGTAGGTCTCTTCTCGGACAACCAGTTAAAACAAGAACAGCCCCGGTATAGGACCGGGGCTGTTTTTGTTGATCTGTTAGATCGGTACTACCTATCTTGCCTGTGCTTCTTTACTGCAAAGACTAGAGGGAGCGGATGTTCTCCGCCTGGGGACCCTTGGGTCCCTGGGTGATGTCGAACTCAACCTTCTGGTTCTCGTCGAGGGACTTGTAGCCGCCGCTCGCGATGGCTGAGTAGTGGGCGAAAACGTCCGGGCTACCATCCTCGGGAGCAATGAAGCCGAAGCCTTTTTCTGCGTTAAACCACTTTACGGTGCCAATTGCCATGTAAAACTCCTCCAGGAGCGTTCTTCTTGGCTCCGATTGTCGGAACCTTACCGTCAAGCTCGATTGAGCTTGCCAGTTCACGCTAAGGGTATAGGAGTTATTGGCCGGAATGGGGAATAACTTCAAAACTCGACGAAATAATATTTTCCGTGTCGCGCGCGGGTGACTCCCTGGGTGGTCAGCGGAAGTCGCGTGAACTCGTCTGCTGGCCAACCGTGAGCGCTTCTATGCGGTCGGCGACGAGGTTGATGACGCCCTCGGCGGAGCGCTCGAGAATGCCCCGCACGACCATCGCGGGCGCCTCCCGTGCGACACGCCGGTAGCGGTTCCACACCCCCACCGAACAGATCACGTTGACGAGCCCCGACTCGTCTTCGAGGTTCACGAACGTGATGCCGCTGGCCGTCGCCGGTCGCTGCCGGTGGGTCACGACGCCGGCCACCTCGATGCGGCGGCCGTTCTCCGCGTCGCGCAGGCGGGCGGCGGAGTACACGCCCCGCGCGTCGAGCAGGTGCCGCACGTGCCGGATGGGGTGGTCGGTCGGCGAGATGCCGGTAGCCCACAGGTCGGAGCTGAGCTGCTCCGCGTCGGACGGCATCGAGAACAGCGGGGGCTGCACGGTGACCGTCGACCCGGGGAGGAACTCGGCGCGGTCCTGCGCGGCGCTTCCCGCGGTCCACAACGCCTCGCGCTGCGTGAGGCCGAGCGAGTCGAACGCTCCGGCGGCGGCGAGAAACTCCAGCTGCGCCGTGGTCACCCCGACCCGGCGCACCAGGTCGGCCATCGAGGAGTAGTCTCCGCCGCGCTCGCGTTCGGCCACGATGCGTCCGGCGAGCGGCGCGCCGATGCCCTTCACCTCGTCGAGCCCCAGACGCACGGCGAATGCGGCGTCGCGGCGGTGCGCCGCATAGTCGAGACGGATGCCACGGTCGAACGTCTGCGGAACGGGTGGTTGCTCGCGGTCGAGGCAGTTGCTGCTGGTCGAGTAGGGCGCCCTAGCGCCCGTATCGAGACCTTCCAGCCCCGACCCCACACCGGAGAGCAGGATGTCGGGCCGCAGCACCTCGACCCCGTGCCGGCGGGCGTCGGCCACGAGACTCTGTCCCGAGTAGAAGCCCATCGGCTGGGCGCGCAGCATCGCGGCGAGGAACGCGGCCGGGTAGTGCAGCTTCATCCACGCGCTCGCGTAGACGAGCAGCGCGAAGCTCAGGCTGTGGCTCTCGGCGAACCCGAAGTTGGCGAAGGCCTGGATCTTGCCGTAGATCTCGTCGGCGACGGCGGGCTCGATGCCGTTCTCCGCCATGCCCGCATAGAGCTTGGTGCGCAACGACTCGATGCGCTCGATGCCGCGCTTCGACCCCATGGCACGGCGCAGCAGGTCGGCGTCTTCGCCCGTGCAGTTGCCGACCTCCATCGCCATCTGCATCAGCTGCTCTTGGAAGACCGGGACCCCCAGGGTGCGCTCGAGCGGCTTCTTCAGCTTGGGGTGCAGGTAGGTCACTTCTTCTTCGCCCAGCTTGCGGCGCACGAACGGGTGCACGGCGCCGCCCTGGATGGGACCGGGACGGACGAGCGCGATCTGCACGACGAGGTCGTAGAAGCGGCGCGGCTGCAACCGGGGGAGCAGCCCCATCTGCGCGCGGGACTCCACCTGGAACACGCCGATCGCGTCGGCGGCGCACAGCATGTCGTAGACGCCGGCCTCCTCTTTGGGGATCGTGTCGAGGTCGATGCGGTCGCCCACCGAGTCGCGCACGATGTCGAAGCCGTGCTGCAGGGCCGAGAGCATGCCGAGACCCAGCAGGTCGAACTTCACGAGACCCATCCACGCGCAGTCTTCCTTGTCCCACTGCACGACGGTGCGGTCTTTCATGCGTCCGCGTTCGATCGGTACCACCTCACCCACCGGACGGTCGGTGAGCACCATGCCGCCCGAGTGGATGCCCATGTGCCGCGGGAACTTCATCACCTCGAGCGCGAGGTCGACCACCGCCTCGGGGATGTCGTGCTCGGTGCTCTCGGTGAGGGCGCCGTGACGCTCCACCTGCTTCGACCACGCGTCTTGCTGGCCGGGGCTGTGCCCGAGCGCCTTGGCCATGTCGCGCACCGCGAACTTCGGCCGGTACTGGATGACGTTGGCCACCTGCGCCGCGTTGACTCGCCCGTACTTGCCGTAGACGTACTGGATGATCTCCTCGCGCCGGTCGGAGTCGAAGTCGACGTCAATGTCTGGTTCTTCTTCGCGCATGCTCGAGAGGAAGCGTTCGAACGGCAGCTTGTACTGGATCGGATTGACCGCCGTAATCATCAGCAGGTAGCAGACGGCCGAGTTGGCGGCGGACCCCCGCCCCTGGCACAGGATGCCGCGGCTGCGGGCCTCACGCACGATGTCGTGCACGATCAGAAAGTAGCCGGGAAAGTCTTTGTCCTCGATGACCTGCAGCTCGCTCTCGACCCGAGCCGTGTCATCCGGGCTCAAAACGATGCCACGCAGGGCGACTCCCTGCCAGGTGAGCTCGCGCAGCCAGCTCATGGGCGTGTGCCCCTCGGGAACCCGCTGCTTCGGCAGCTCGGGCTTGGCCCTGCTCAACTCGAAACCGAGGTCGTCGGCGATCTCGACGGTGCGCTCGATCGCGCCGGGGTAGCGCGCGAACCTGGCCGCCATCTCGGCGCCGGAACGCAGGTGCGCCGAGCCGGATGCCGGCAGCCAGCCGTCCATCTCGTCGAGACTGCGGCGGGCGCGCACGGCGGCGAGGGCACTCGCCAGGTGGTGCTGCTTCGGGGTGGCGAAGTGCACGTTGCCGGTCGCCACGACGCCGAGCCCCTGCGCCGCGGCGATCGCGGCGAGGGCGTCGTTGTGCACGCTGTCGAGCGGGTTGCCGTGATCGATGAGCTCGACGAGCACCCGGTCGCGGCCGAAGAGCGCCGCGAGCATGTCGACCTCGCGGGCGGCATCGCGCTCCCTGTCGCTGCGGTTGACGCCCGGGCGGGTGAGCGCCTGCCGCACGGCGCCCTTTCGACAGCCGGTGAGGATCGTCCACTCGCCGCCCGACTGCCCCGCCCCCGACTGCTCGGAAAGCAGCTCGAGGTCGTAGAGCGGGCGGCCCTTTTCGTCGCCCGTGAGCTGCGCGTGGGTGAGAGCGCGGGCGAGCCGGTGGTAGCCCTCCCGCTGCCGGGCGAGCACGAGCAGGTGGCTGCCCTCGGGGTCGGCGATGCCGTTCTGCGGGGTGCGCAGCCCGAGCGAGAGCTCGGAGCCGAAGATCGTGGCCGGCGCCCGGTCGTTCAGGATTCTCTGCGCCGCGGCCGCCTCGGCCATGCGCACGATGCCGTAGAAGCCGTCGTGGTCGGTGAGGGCGAGTCCGTGCAGGCCGAGCCGCGCGGCCTCCTCGATGAGCGACTCGGGGGAGGACGCGCCGTCGAGGAAACTGAAGCTGGAGTGCGCGTGCAGCTCGGCGTAGGGCACGAGCCCCGCGTCATCCGCCCTCTGCTGCATGGAAGCCCTGAAGGCGCCCCGCTTGGCCGACCACGCGGGGCTGTCGCCGCCGTCGGCACCGGGTGGCAGCGTGCTCGGGCGACTGGCGTCGGAGAGTTTGCGCTCGAACTCCGACCACGGGATCGGCGGGTTGCTCCAGCCCATCAGTTGCTCCCGGCCATCAGTCGTACCGCGCTTCGGCGACCCAGTCGGAGCCGTCGGCGCCGCGGCTGTTCAGTACCAGCAGCCAGGCCTGCCCCGAATCGTCGACCAGCTGGAACCGGCTCGCCCTGCGGCTCGTCGCGGCGTCCCACCAGCGTTCGTCGATGATCCACGGGCCGGCCCACGCCGTGACCCTGCGGAGCTTCGAGCCTGACCCGGCGCTGAACTCGACCGGCGCGGCGGAGAGCGTGCCGCGCTCGTCGACGGTGACCGCGCGGCCGTCGGCGCCGAACACGTGCACGGGGTGCCCGGTGGGGAACACCGTGGCCGGTGCGGGCTGCGGCAGTTGCCCCGGCCACGGGCGGGATGCGACGGCGGGCGGCCGGTCGCCCCAGGCCACGAGCGTCGCGCGGTCGCCGAGGGTGCGCCCGCCGCTCACGACCGCGGTGAGCACGGCCTCGTGGCCGAGCATTCCCTGCACGCGGGAGAGCCCGTGATGGATGCGCTCGTCGGGCCCCGAACCCCACAGCCCCTCCTCGTGGTTGCCGACCGAGTCGACGTTCTCGGGGGTCACGGTGACGCGCGTCACGCCGGAGCTCAGCCCCGACTCGGCCGCGCCGCCCTGCAGCTGCCAGCGCACACGGTCGACGACCTCGCTCGCGGTGAACGACCGCGGGTGCAGCCAGCTGCGCCCCGATACCTCGCCCGAGTCGGATTCGATGTCGATGCGGATGCCCGTGCAGACGAGTTTCGCCGCGATGTGCCCGGCGATGAAGGCGTCGGCGAGGGCGAGCACGCCGAAACTCACCTGGTCGATGCGGTCGAGGGCCGGTTCGAACGACACCGTCTGCTCGAGATGTCTGGGGGGAACGCGCGGCGCCACCAGCTGCGCGTCGAGCCCGCGGGCGAGAGCGTGGGCGCGCGCCCCGGGCTCGCCGAAGCGGTCGCGCACGTCGGTCGCCTCGAGCGCGGCGAAGGCGCCGAGGTTGCGGATGCCGAGGCGTTGCAGCAGAACGGCGAGGGGCGGCTGGTCGAAGACCGCGAGGGGGAGCGGGGCCAGAAACTGGGCGGATGCGCCCTCGGCGACCACACGCACCGCAGCGCGCGCAGTGCCGGTCGACCGTGCCGCCTGCTCGGCCGTGAAGGGTCCGTCGGCGATACCCACGCGCGCGCCGGTAATGCCGAGGTCGTCGAGCACGCCGATGAGCGCGAGGGCGGCCGGCTTCTCGCCGCCGTAGTAGCGTGCCGGCCCGCGCGCGCGGATCGCCAGGCTGCCGGGGCGCAGCAGCTGCACCCCGGGAGTCATCCGTTCGATCTCGGTGATCACGGGCTCGAAGACGCGGTTGTCGACATCGGGGCGGTGCGGCAGCACCACGAGCCCCGAGCAGCGCGCCTGCGCCTCGCGCACGCGGATGCCGCGCTTGACGCCCTCGGCCCTGGCCGGGGCGGAACAGGCGAGAACGAGCCCCTTGTCGATCAGGGCGATCGGCAGCGAGTCGTCGAGGCCGAGATCGCGGCTCGCCGCCGTGACCGGCCAGTCGGGGCTCCACAGCACCATGGTGCGGGTCGGCGTGCTCATGCGGTCGCCGCCTCTCGCATCGGCGTCTCGCGCGCAGCGTGACTGGCACCGAGCGGGGTGACCTCGCGGAACTGCTCGGCCTGGTCGGGCAGCCACAGCCGGGTGCTGCGCGGGCGGCCGCCCGTGCTGCTCGTGACCGTGACGGTGGCCTGGCGCGCCTCGAGGTAGCCGTGACCGTCGCCGAGGCCGCTCCAGTCGCTCTGCGAGAGGGTGAGGATCGCGTCGCTCTGCGGCCAGGCACCCAGCACGATCAGGGTCGAGCCGCGCTGACGCAGCCGGGCGGCCAGCCGGGCGACCGCCCCGTCGCTCGCGCGCTTCGGCGGCCGGGCGACGACGACGCTCATCACGTCGGCGATAGCCGACGTGACGCCGAGCCACTGGTCGCCGGGGTTGGGCACGAGCACGAGACGCTCGAGGTCGATGCCGAAGCGCCCGGCGGCCTCGATGCCGAACTCGGGCACACCCACGACGCCGCACCAGGACCCCGCGGCGCTGGGACCGGCGAGCAGCGCCATAAGCAGCGTGGTCGAGCCGACGACGGAGTAGACGGAACCCTGCTGCAGCCCGCCGCCCGGCAGCAGTCGCGCGATGGCCGGGTGGGTGGGCAGGGTGCGGGTGTCGAGCTTGGTCGACTGCATCGAACGGATGCGCGACTGCAGTTCGAGCACCTTCTGCGCCTTGTCGGCGGGGGAGGAATCGCCAGCGGCAGCGGCCAAATCCCGGAGATCTGTGCCCCCGAGAGTCCGGCCCGAGCGCGCGGGGTACTCACCGACGGCCGGATGGCTCGCCGGGACGGCTGGGGAAAGGAAAGACGCTGCCGCTGGCATCTCTTCATGTTCGAACATACGTTCGAATATGTCAATCGCCACCGACATTCGCCCGGCGTGTCGGCAACGGCCCGCGCGTGTCGGCGTTGCGCGCTCGACAGGATGCCCCGGCTCGTCAGGCCCGAATCATCCTGTCGAGCGTGCGACCGGGCCATCTCGTCCTGTCTGACGGCGCGGATCCTCGGGGGGACTCGGGAATTCCGGCCGGTAGGACGCCCAGGCCGCCAGGTATTTCCGCTGCCCCGCCCACAGCGAGAGAACGAAGCAGACGACGCCGCCCACGGCCCCGACCGTGACCGTCAGCGGTGTCGGAGCGGCGAGAACCCCGGCGACCGTGGAGACGAGCAGCCCGAACAGCGCCGAATTCACCGCGCCGATGAACACCATGCTGCTGCCGGCGACCTGGCTGAAATCGCTCCGGCCGCCGAAGAAATAGTAGGTGCGCACCGAACCCGCGAGGTCGTCGTGCCGGGATGCCATGAGGTAGCGGGCGATCGACGGATCGATCTCGGCGTAGGCGCCCCGCAGACGGTTCATCGCGAGCACGTACATCAGGTCTTCCATCCCCACGTTGAAGACGCGGAGCTGGGTGAGGAAGCCCACGAGCACCACGACACCGAGCAGCACGAGAGCCAGCACCGTGAACGACTCGGAGAAGCCGGTGGCCTGCCCGACGAGCGCGAGGCTGACCAGCGCCGCCGAGGTCAGGGTGAGGAACATGCTGATGCGCGTGAGCACCTCGCTCTGCGCCGTGCTCCTCGATGCGAGCAGACCCCAGTGCTCGGTGGCGAGCAACTGGGCCCGTACGCCCAGCGGCACCTCAGGCTGGCGAGGAGGTTCCTCGGGCAACGGTGGGAAGGCGTGGTTGGCCATACCCCATTGTGATCCCGTGCCGCCGCGGCAAGGAAGGGTACGGTGCTGGAGATGGCCGAACACGAACTCCACCTCCGGCGCTACGTGCCGACTGACGCGGCGGCGACCCTGCGTTGCTTCCAGCGGGCGGTGCGCGGCACGGCCTCGCGCGACTACGACCCCGAGCAGATCGAGTCGTGGGCGCCCGGCGATGTCGATCTCGACGCGTGGGGGCGTCGACGCGCGAGCGCCGAGACCTGGGTCGCCGAGCGCGACGGCGAACCGGTCGGCTTCACCGACGTGGACGACGACGGGTACATCGACATGATGTTCGTCGACCCCGATGCCGCCCGCACCGGCGTGGCATCCGCACTCTTGCAGCGCATCGTCGACCTCGCGAACGCTCGCGGCTGCGCCGAACTCAGCACGAACGCCAGCATCACGGCGCGTCCGTTCTTCGAACGCCACGGCTTCCAGATCGTCGCCGAGCAACGCGTCGAGCGGCGTGGCAGCGTGCTGACCAACTACCGCATGCGTCGCCCCCTGACGGGATGACGCCGCTCGGGGCGGGCGGCCCCGCTCGGCCGGCAACCGCTAGCGCAGGCCCAGCTTCGTCACCCAGTGGCCGAGGAACGCGGCGCCCGCCTCGTCGTGGATCAGCTCGCCCTCGGTGATGATGTCGTAGGGCCGGTCGAGAATGCCGTCGAGCGGGCGCACGTCCACGTGCGCCACGTCGTACCCGGCGGAGTGGAGGTGGTCGGCCATGAGGTAGTCACTGCGCGAGTCGCCCACCGAACGCCACAGCGTCGGCAGCGGGCCGCTCGCCGCGAAATACTCGAGGGCGCGCTCGGCGCCCCGGTCCTTGTCGAGCAGCACGGATTCGATGTCGGTCGAGATGATCGTCGGGTCGAGACGGAATGGCACCTGCCCCGCGGCATCCGGGGCCTCGCGGTCGCCCAGGCGCACGCCGATTCCATGGCGCTCGAGAACGGCGAACGACGCGTCGTTGAAACGCTCCTGCGTCGGCAGGTAGACCTCCCGCGACACGTCGGTGCGCTGTTCGACCGAGACCATGGCGTGCTTGGTCTCGTCGAAGAACATGGTGTCGGAGAATTCGGATGCCACGAGCTCGCGCAGCTCGTCGACGACGGCCTTCGGCAGCGCCACGGCCTCGTCGACCACGATGTCGCCCAGGCCGTCGGCGGTCACGGGGGCCCACACCGCGCCCTTCTCGAACACGCCGAACATGCTGGTTGCCGGGCGGGCGAGCGCCTCGCCCAGTCCGGCGGCGAGAAGGGGAGTGATCACCTCGTCGCGGATGAACGCGTCGGACCTGCCGGTGATGAAGGCGATCGGCACACCCGCTCCGGCCAACAAGACGAGGTCGGAGACGATGCTCGGGATGCCGATGCTGCGGCTGACGGGGCTTGCCACCGGTCCGTCGACGTCGAGGAGCAGGCCGAGGGGCGCGGTAACGGAAGGGGCGGGAGTCGAGGTCACCCCTGATTGTTTCACGGCGTCCGGTCGTCCGATGCCTCCACGATCACCTCGCGCACCCGGCGCAGGTCTTCGAGCAGCGACCCGATGAGGATCCAGTGTGCGGCGCTCGGCGCGAGCACGGTGAACGGCTCGGTGAGCGTCGGCACCTCGTCGGTCGCCGCCTCCTCGGGTTCCGCCTGCTGCATCACGAGCCGCAGGTCGTGCGCCGCGCGGGCCACCTCGGTGGAGAGCCCCGCGGCTGTCGGTTCGGTGTGGATCGTCTCGTCGTAGCGGTCGTCGAGCGCACGGATCATCCCCGGCACCCGCAGCACGAGCACGTGGAGCGTGTCGAGCAGCTGGTGGTCGGTGGCGAGGGTCGAGCGGTGCACCGAGCGGCGCGGGTTGAACCGCAGGCTCTCCTCGGCGCCGGTCACGGCGGCGACCGCCTTCAGTTCCATCGGGCGCAGCAGCCGCGCGGTCACGAGGGCCGACATCCGCTGTTTTGCCGTTGACGGCTCCCTGATCAGCCTGGCCAGGTCGTCCAGCGAATTCGCGACCTCGGCTCCGAGAGCCGCGATCGCGTCCTGCGCCGGTCTCAGTCGGACGGGAGGAACCACGATGACGTTCACCACGACGGCGATCGCCGCGCCGAGCACGGTCTCGATGACGCGCTCGACCGCGTAGCCGGGAGTGGCCGCGCCGATCGTCAGCACGAGCAGGGCGCTGATCGGGATCTGCGCCGTCGTCGACTGGCTGAGCCGGAACGCCCAGCCCAGGAGCAACGACACGAGAATGCTGGCGAGGATGAGCCAGCTCTCCACGCCGAAGAACGCGGCGGCGAGGGAGGCGATCACGACGCCGGCGATGACCCCGACCGTGCGTTCGAGCGCCTTCGAGAACGACTGGTTGATGCTCGGCTGCACCACGAGGATCGCGGCGATCGTGCCGAAGATCGGCAGGTCGCCCGGCAGCACGAGAAGGCAGACGATCCAGGCGAGGCTCGCGGCCACGGCGGTCTTGACGACCTGCAGCAGGGGAGTGCGGTCGGACGCCCGCAGCACCCGCGCGTAACGCGCGGGTGCCAGCCCGAGTTCGGCGAGGCGCCTGAAGCGCGAGTTGCCGGGATCCGTCACGCGACCAGCCTAGGCGGGATGCGCCCCGCCGCCGGCTGTTCCGGAGGTCAGGCGCGCACCGAACCCAGTGCGCGCGACTTGAGGTGGTCGAACTCTTCGGCGCTGATGCTGCCGGAGTCGAGCAGGGTCTTGGCCTTGGCGATCTCGTCGGCGGGGCTCGTGCCCGCGACGTCGCGGATGTAGTGGTCCGTGGCCGCCCGGGCGTCCTGCTCCGCACGGTGGTTGCGCTCGGCCATCCCGCCGCCGCGTGCGACCAGGTACACCAGCGCGGTGATGAACGGTGCGAAGACCAGGAAGAAGATCCACACGGCCTTCCATCCGCCGCTCAGCGTGTGGTCCCTGAAGAGGTCCGCGACGATCGAGAACAGCGCCATCAGGTAGGCGATGAACACGAAGCCCCAGAAGAAGAGCCAGATGACTTCCCAGAAGTTGTCCCAATTCACCGCAGTCCCCGTTCGTCGATTGCACCCTAGGTAGTGAGCGTGACTCCAGAGTGGCGACCTCACCCCTCGCGCGGCCTCGCCCCTGCCGGGTGAACCGAACACCCGCCGGCGGCAGCATCCTGATCTGCATCATGTGGTGGAAGCGCACGGCCCCCGAACTGCCCCCGGTACCCGTCGAGCCGCCCCGGGCCGGCATGCCGCGCGGCACGGCAATCCTGCTCGGACTCGCCGGCGCCGTCGTCGTCGCCTACGGCCTCTCGTCGCTGCGGTCGATCGTCGCCCCGGTGGTGCTGTCCCTCGTGCTCACGATCTGCGCGCACCCCCTGCGCACGGGGCTGGAGAAACGCGGGGTCCCGCGCGGGATCGCGACGGGCACGGTGGCCCTCGCCGTGTTCCTCACCCTCGCGGCGTTCGTCACCGCCCTCGTCGTGGCGTTGGCCCAGTTCGCCACGCTGCTCCCGCAGTTCGCCCCTGAGATCGCGCAGATCGGCCGCACGATCGGCGCCGGGCTGGCCGACCTCGGCATCAGCACGAGCCAAGTGCAGGAGATCGTGGGCGGTTTCGACCCCGGCCGCATCCTCGACCTCGTCTACGGGGTGTTCGGCAACGTCGCGAATCTGACCGTCGCACTCGTCGTCGTGCTGACCACGCTGATCCTGATGGCCGCCGACTCCAGCTACCTCGGTGCGATCCTCGCCGACCTGCGACCCGGCCGCGCGCGGATCGTGACGTCGCTCGAGATCCTGGCCGCGGGCATCCGCCGCTACATGATCGCGACCGCGGCGCTCGGCATCGCCCAGGGCGCCCTCAACGCGATCGCCCTGGTGATCCTCGGCGTCCCCGGCGCCTTCCTCTGGGGGCTGCTCGCGTTCCTCGGCAGCTTCATCCCCAACATCGGCTACTTCATCGCGATCATCCCGCCCGTCGTGTTCGGCTTCCTCGTCGGGGGCTGGCAGACGGCCATTCCGGTGATCATCGTCTACGCGCTGGTCAACGGCGTGGTGCAGACGCTGGTGCAACCGCGCGTCGTGGGTAACGCGGTCGCGCTCAGCCAGACCATCACCTTCCTCTCGGTGCTCTTCTGGGCCACCGTCATCGGTCCCGTCGGCGCAATTCTGGCCGTACCTCTCACCCTCATCGTGCGCGCGCTTCTGATCGACTCGGATCCCCAGGCGGGCTGGTGGCGCCCCGTCATCGGCGACCTCGCGCGCACGAAATCGGTGATGAAGGCGGAAGACGCCGCGCGTAAGAACCGTCGGCGCGGCCAGAAGTAGCGACGGGAGGCTCAAGTGGGACCGGTCATCGGCGACGTGCTTCCGCTGGCCCTCGGCATCGCCATCAGCCCGTTGCCGATCATGGCGACCACGATCATGCTGCTCTCGCCGAAGGCCCGCGGCACGAGCGTGGGGTTCCTGATCGGCTGGGTGGCGGGCATCACGGTGATGACGACGCTTTTCGTGCTGCTCGCCGCGCTGCTACCGAGCGTGCGGCCGCACACCCCGAACGTGCTGATCGGCGCGATCGAGATGCTGCTCGGACTGTTGCTCATCGTGCTGGCCGTGCGCACCTGGCGCGCGCGGCCCCGGGCGGGGGAGTCGCCGCCGGTACCACGCTGGATCACCGCCATCGACTCGCTCACGCTCTGGCGCGGGCTCGCTGTCGGCTTCGTCTACTCGGCGTTCCGGCCCAAGAACCTGCTGATCTCCCTCGCGGCCGGTGTCGTGATCGGCTCGGCGAGGCTCGCGCTGGCACCCGCGACGGTCGTGATGGCAATCTTCGTCGCCCTCGCGGCGTCGACCATTGCCGCGCCCGTCGTCGCTTTCTTCTCGGGGGCACCCCGGGTGACGACCGGTCTCGAGGGGCTGCGCGAGTGGCTGCTGCGTAACATCTCGACGGTCACCGCTACCGCGCTGCTCTTCCTCGGCGTGGTGATCGTCGGCATGGGTATCGCGGAGTTCTAGCCCGACGCTATCGGCCCTGACGGCGGCGCTTGCCCTGCGGCCGCGCGGTGGAGCGGTGCACGTACTTGCCCCGCGGTTTGACGGCCGGCTTCTTCTCCGGCTTCTCTTTCGCGATTTGCAGGTCGGGGTCGACCTTCTCCTTGCGCGGCGCGATGGTTCCGCCCCGCGAGCTGTTGGCCGAGCGTCCGCGCACGATGCCCACGAACTCTTCGATGTCGGCGGTCTCACCCTCGGTGCGCCAGGCCACGGCGATCCAGGTCTCGTCGGCATCGGTGACGTCGCGCGAAACGACGTCTTTACGCGAATACTGGCGGGCGAGCGCGTGCGGGACGACGAGCGCCCCCACGCCGGCCGCGACGAGTTCGACGGCGTCGCGCAGCGGCCCCTGGTTGTCGTGCAGCGTGATCTCGGAGAGGTCGGCGAGCGTCACGGAATCCTGGTCGGCGAGCGGGTGGTCCTCGGGCAGCACCGCGACGGGGACTTCGCTGTAGAGACGGATGACACTGAGCTCACGCTCCGCGTGCGGGGGCAACGGCAGCCGCACGAACCCCACCTGCGCGCTCCCGTCGAGCAGCGCGTCCGCCTGCGTCGACTCGGTCGTCGCGAGAAACCCGAGGGCCTCGTCGGCGCGGCGTTCCTCCCACAGCCTGGTCCACTTGGTGAGCGTGACGCCGGGCACGAAGGCGAGGGTGAGAGTCACGGTATCCCTTCGATCGCTGGTGGTGGAACGAGCCAAATGGGCAAGTGTCGTAGCTCAGGCTACGCTCTAGGCATGAGTACCGAGCGTTCCCCGCAGTCCATGAAGCCCTCGACGGCCGCGCAGAAGCTCGGCATCTACCTGCCTGCGGCGCCCGAAGACTTCCAGAAAAACGACGTCACCCGCACCGAGCTGAACGAGCTCCTCGCCAACCCGCCGGAGTGGCTCGTGCAGCTGCGCCTGCACGGTCCGCACCCCCGCCCCATCGTGGCCGGCAAGCTGGGCGTGTCCAACGCCGGCCTTGCCCGCGGGGGAGTCGACGAGGCGCTGACGACCGAGCAGATCCAGGAGCTTCTCGCGGCCCCACCGCGCTGGCTCGTCACGGAGCGCCGTACCCAGGCCGACGTGCGCGAAGAGAACGCGCGTCTCAAGCAGCGTGACAAGGAACGCGCCGAGTGGTCCGCCAAGCAGGAGCGCATCGCCGAGCGCGAGGCGAGCGACGCGGCCAACCGCGCCGCCCGCGCCGAGCGCGAAGGCAAGTAGCCCGCTAGGCCTCCTTCGCAGGCTCAGGGACCGGACTCTAGTTGCGTGAGCCGGTTCCCCTAGCGTTGTAGACGATCGAGTTCGACTCGCCGTACTCGGCGAAGACCGCGATGGCCTCGTCGCGCAGCACGTCCATCGTGACGCTGATGCCGCGGGCCTCGAGCTCGCGCTTCCAGTCGCCGCCGGGGATCGGGCCCTCGTCGAATCCGCTGAGCCGTTCGAGCTCGGGTCCGTCGCCGGCGATGACGAGGTGCTTGACGCCCGACCAGATGAGCGATCCGTAACACATGATGCAGGGCCGCCAGTTGACGACGAGTTCCAGGTCCTGCTCCGCGGTGCCGCCGAGGTCCCAGTTGCCCAGTCGCGTCTGTGCGAGTGACAGCGCGGTGAACTCGGCGTGGCCCGCGCTCAGACCGGAACTGAGCACGACGTTGACGCCGACCGAGACGATGAGGTCGGTGGCGCGGTCGACGACGATCGCGGCGAACGGCCCCCCGTTGCCCTCGCGCCAGTTGCGGGCGGCCAGACCGTTGACGACGGCCATGCGCTGCTCGTGCGTCTCGAGCGGCCTCGTGTAGTCGTCGAGTTCGGCGACGAGCCAGGCGGGCAACTCGGCTGTGACGCTGGTGGCGAAGGAATGGGTCATCGGGGCTCCTGCGGGTGTGTGGCCTGAGTGGTTCAGTGAAAGTCCGTGGTGCGTGCGAGGTCGCCCGCACCGTCATAAGTCTTCCACTGTCCCCGTTGCTCTCCCGCCACGAAGTCGCCGGTGCCCTTGAGCGTGCCGCTTCGGTAATAGAATTCCCAACTGCCAGACTTCACTCCGTGCGCGTCGACCGGGCCCCGGCCCGAGATCGTGCCGTCGCTGAACTTTTCCTCGCTCACTGTGGTGCTCATGCTCAACTCCCGGGTTCGTAGACTTATCAAGTGAAGGGCGCCAGGTGAATTCTCGAGTCGCCGTCGGTGCCGCTCGCTTCATTTTCGCGCTCGTCGAACTCGTTTCGTTAGTGGCGCGTTACATCTGGGGACTCGACACCGCGAGCTTCGCGCCCGGCAATTTTTTCGCCTATCTCACCATCCAGAGCAACATCGCCTTTATGGTCGTCTGCGTCGTCGGCGGCATCGTCGCCCTGAAATCGACGGTTGACCCGCCGTGGCTCACCAACCTGCACGCCGTCGTTCTCAGCTGGATCCTGGTGGCCGGGATCGTGTTCGCGATCCTCGTGCAGCAGGCGGGGGAGCGCGGGTTCCGGCTCGAGGTACCGTGGAGCGACCAGGTGCTGCACTTCTGGCTGCCGGCCTTCGCACTGCTCGAGTGGATCATCTCACGCGGCCGCGGACGTTCCCAGTGGCGCATGATCACGCTCACGGTGGGCTATCCCGTGATCTGGGGTGGCATAACCCTGGTGCGCGGGGCGGTCGTCGGCTGGTACCCCTACTTCTTCCTCGACCCCGACCAAGTGACCGACCCCTTCGAGTTCGTCACGTACTCGTCGATCGCGCTCTTGACCTTCGCCGTGACGAGCACGGGCGTCATCTCACTCGCCCGATTGAAACCGGTCGCGGAGCGCGTCAGCGCGCGAACGGTGCGAGCGTCTGTAGAACAGTCGTAGTCAGTTCGTCGTCGCTGAGCAGCTCGGTGCGTTCCGCCGCCGCGCCGCCCACCACGCCGACGAGCACCGGTTCGCCGGTGATCGGCTCGAGGTTGTACCAGGTGGTGATCTCGTCCTCGGTGCCGACGAGATTCCAGAGCACGGCGTCGGTGGTCCAGAACGGCTCGTCGAACCGCAGCCACACGGTGTCGATCGTGCCCATGCCGAGAGCGGCGATGGCCGTGCGGTGTTCGAAGGGCAGGAGGGGGTCGAAGTCGATGCCGTCGTCCTGCAGCACGCCGAGCGGGACAGTGACGACGACGCGGTCGACCGAGAGCGACTCTCCCGTGCCGAGCCGCAGGCTCACCCGTTCGTCGCTGTAGGCGACCCCGACCACGGTGGTCGAGAGGAAGGTCTCTACGCCGTCGAGCGAGTCGTCGATCGCCGACCGGAGTCCGCCCGTGACGACGCGGGCGGATCCCACATCGTCGCCGGTGAACCAACTGGACAGCTCGGAGGCGTCGGCCCCGTAGACGGTGGCGAGCGTCGCGAGGTGCTGGCCGAGCAGGTCGCCTCCCGAGAGCTCACCGGTGTCGGATGCCGCGGCTGCCGCGTCGGCGCCCGATTCTTCGAGAGACGTCTTGAGCGATTCATCCCGTGCCTGCTGTTTTGCCCAGGCGAGTGCCGACTCGACGGCTACCGCGCCGACGTCGTCGGAGCCGCTCTCGCCCGTCGTGGACCGGAAGACCGAGCTGTCGGTCGCGGCGCCGAGTTCGACCGTGGAGACTCCGAGACCCTCGAGCTCGGCGATCAGGTCGACGTCGGAGATCCGCCAGGCGCCCAGCTCGACGGGGAAGGGCCACGCGTCGCCCGAGACGGTGTCGATGCGACCACCGGTGCGTTTGCGCG
Source organism: Conyzicola nivalis (assembly GCF_014639655.1). Lineage (NCBI taxonomy): Bacteria > Bacillati > Actinomycetota > Actinomycetes > Micrococcales > Microbacteriaceae > Conyzicola > Conyzicola nivalis. The sequence continues at coordinate 771,368 of NZ_BMGB01000001.1, read as the reverse complement.
CTTCGATGACGACGACGTCGAAACCGTTCTCGGTGAGCCGCTTGGCGGCTTCCGCACCGGCCGCGCCGGCACCGATCACGGCGATCCTGTCGTTGGCGTTTCCGACCTCGGCGACAGCCGCCGCGGCCGCGCGACCGGAGAGTCGTGCTCCGAGCACTGTCCCCGCGTCGTCTACGCTCGTGGCCTCACCCGCGAAGAAAACGCGGCGCAGCAGGGGCACGCTGAGCGCCCTGCGGTGTTCGAGCGTGGAACCGACGGCCATAAAACTCACGGCACCGCGGGCGAACGAGTCCTTCCCCCACGCACTGCGAGCAAACGACGCGGGCGACGGCACGACTCCGGTGGCGGTGCGCGTCGGGCTGGGCGTCGGCTCGGGCTGGGCGTCGACCGCGCACGCGGTGAGAACCAGCACGGAAAGGCCGGATCCCGCTCCGATGAGGAAAGTGCGACGAGTGAATGACATCTCAGCGCCACTGTACCTGACCGTGCACGGCGGGAGCGCAAGCCACCGGCGTGCACGGTCGGCGACGGCACCCGCGCGTAGCGTCGGCGTATGGGGATCTCGCCGCTAGCGGACCGTCACGCTCCGAGCCGCGCCGTGCGCGCCGCGAGGAGGTGCTCGATGCCCCGCAACGGGATCGCGAGCCAGTCGGGCCGGTTGCGTGCCTCGTAGATGGCCTCGTAGACCGCCTTGTCGAGTTCGAACGCGTCGAGCAGGGGCCGGAAGGTCTCGATGTCGACTCCCGACTCGGCGAGGTACCCGGCGGTGAACGCCTCGCGGCACGCCTCGGCCCACTCGGTGGGGTTGCCGGGGGTCGCTCCGGCAGCGTAGTCGAACGACCGCAGCATTCCGGCGACGTCGCGGAGCGCGACATCCGGTCTGTCCCGCTCGTTCATCGGCCGCAGCGGCTCACCCTCGAAGTCGACGAGCACCCAGCCGCGCTCGGGGACGAGCAGCGCCTGACCGAGGTGGAAGTCGCCGTGGATGCGCTGAAGAAGCGGCCACGTGCCGGTGCGAGCCGTCTCGTAGACCGCGGCGATATCGTCGCGGCTGTCGAGGAGTGCGGGGACCTCCTGGATGGCCAGGCGGAGACGCCGGGCCCAGGAGACGCCGAATCCCGCGATGGCGTCGTCGGTCGCCTCGGTGGTGGGCATGACGGATGCGAGGCCGGAGTGCACGCGAGCCGTCTGCTCGCCGAGCGAGCGCGCCAGCTCGGTGAAGTCACTGCCCTCGGCGGCGAAACGCAGCGCGACCTTCCAGCCGTCCTCCGCCCCGGCGAGGAACTCCTGCGCGAAGGCGAGGTGACCCGAGGCCCGGCCGTTGGGGCGACCCACGTCGTCCCATTCGCCGTGCATCTCGCCCACGAAGCGGGGCACGGCGGTCGAGCCGGCGGCGCTGAGCGCGGCCTGCAGCGTGACGTCAGGGTTGTCGCCGTGGTGCAGGGCGCGGAACACCTTGCAGATGATCGAGGGGGTGCCGTCGATCTCGAAGATGATCGACGTGTTCGACTGCTCGCCGGAGAGCACCGTGCTGCGGGTCACCGTGACCTCACGCGCGAGGTCGGGAGCCAGCAGGGCGAGCAGCGCGCGCGGGTAGGCCTCGTCGTGTGGGCCGTCGAAGATGTAGTCGCCTTCGTCGTTCTGGCCGATGAGGTAGGCGTGCTGCGCCGGCTGGACAGACGAGCGTTCGACGATGGGGACCTGGTAGAGGGTGGGGATGTTGCCCTCGTCGTCCATCACGAGGAGCACGCTCACCCGGGCGTCGGGATCGTCGGACGGCACGGATTCGTGCGAGAGGATACGCAGCCGGGGCTCGTGCCCCTTGCCCGCATACCAACGCTGTCGCGTGATCCACTGTGCGATACATTCCAGCGTTGTGCTCATACTCTGAATCAGACCTCCGGGTTTGCCTACGGTCACCTGTCTACCCGCTGCGCGACCGGAAGGCGAGGCCTAACGCTAGTTACGCCGCGAATTCCAAGCCGTGCTAAGCCGCGCGCCCGCCCTGTCGACGAGAACTCCGAGCACGAGCGCCACGGCGACCGACATCGCCACCGCGAGGAGGGGGTTTCCCTCGAACCAGGCGCCGAACAGCGCACCGACGAGCGCGTTGTACGAGGCCCAGCAGACTCCCGCGACGGCGGTGAGAGCCAGGAAGCGCGAGTAGCGGAACCCGCTGGCGCCCGCCGTGAGATTCACGGCGATTCGTCCGAAGGGAACGAACCGGGCAGTGAGCAGCACCGCCGCCGCCCGGTCATCAAGCGAGCGGGCCGCCCAGCCGAGCACGCGCGCGACGCGGGGGCGACGCATCCAGGCGAAGCGCACTAGCCCCACGACCCGACCGAGCCAGAAAGTCAGGCTGTCGCCGATCGTTGCGGCGACAGCGGCGACGGGGATCAGGATCGTCAGGTCGGGCGACCCCGTCGACAGGGCGAGAGCGCCGAGCGCGACGACGACCGTCTCGCTCGGGACGACTATAAAGAAGGCGTCGAGAACCGTGAGCAGAAACACGACGACGTAGACCCACGGCGATGCGGCAAGCAGCAACGTGGCATCCGTGATTTGTTCCATGCGCCATCTGTACCGCCGCGAGGTAAACGCTCGGGGTCGGCCCCGTCAAGGCCGTGCGACGGTTGCACCGCCCTGCGACAGTGGGGTCATGACGATCACCCTGAACACAGACGCCCTCGCCCATGCCGAGAAGCTGATTGCCCAGGGGAAGGCGACCCACGACGATCGCGACGAATGGAGCGGGCACTCGCCGAAGGCCGAAGACGAGAACGACTTCATCGACGAGCACGGCTACGCCGAGTATGCGAAGTGGCACCTCGGGATCGACAGGTCCGCGTCAGACGAGACGAAGGGGCGCTACAGCTTTCCCTTCGGGGACTTCGGCACGATCCACCGCTGTGCGGTGATCGCCGTCGAATCGCGCGCGGCGCAGAACGACCACGGATCGATTGTCTCGGCGGCGAAGGGCCTGCTCGAGAAGATCGACTCCTAGTCGGGGAAGTCGCCCCAGCGGCCCCACTCTGTCTCGCAGTCGGCCCGTCGGCAACGGTAGGCGGGGCTGTCGTCGTCGAAGGTGCAGCCTCCGAGGGCTATGTGTCCGGCGAGGGCGGAGTCGAACATCTCCGCGCTCGCGAACCCGTAGACGATTTCAAGCGGGTATCCGGTCTCGCACCGCGGGCAGATCTCCAGAAGGATCTGCTGTGGGAGTCGCACGTTGTTGCCTCCGGCTTCGTCGATGGAGTGACTCCACCAGCACCGCGCCGATATCGATCCCCCGACGACCACTGTAACGCGGTGGGTTCGATAGAGGAACAGCAGCGTAACAGCGCGTCGTAGGTGAAAAAGTCCCGCTATTTTCGGGGTGGGAAGCGCTTGCCATGACGGGGCCGAAAAAGGCTGTCAAGCCCGCTCTCCCGCTTAGTTGTCGGATCAACTAAGACACTAAACTTCGGGAATGGACGACACCCGGTGGCTCACCCCCGAACAGCTCACCGCGTGGAAGAAGTTCGTCGCCGTCGTCGAGGTGCTCCCTGGCATCCTGGATTCGCAACTTCAGCACGATTCCGACGTGACCCACTTCGAGTACTTCACCATGGCGATGCTCTCCGAGTCGCCGGAGCGTACGCTGCGCATGACCTCTCTGGCCTCCGCGACCAACTCGACACTGCCGCGCCTGTCGCACGTGGTGTCCCGTCTGGAGAAACGGGGCTATGTCGACCGCAACCCGTGCCCCGAGGATCGTCGCGCGACCAACGCGACGCTCACCGAGGCGGGCTGGCAGAAGGTCGTGGCGACGGCGCCCGGGCACGTGCGGACCGTGCGTCAGAACGTGATCGAGCCGCTCACCGACGCGGACGTCGCCGATCTCGACCGCATCATGGGGCGGGTGCTGCACACCATCGATCCGCAGAACCGCTTCACCGCGAACGGCGAGTCGCCCCGCGCCACGCCCGCGGACTAGGGACGCGTGTTGTGCAGGCCGAGCACGTCGAGCACCCAGGCGAGCTCGAAGGCGCGTTTGCGCCACGACTCGTATCGGCCGCTCACCCCGCCGTGGCCGGCGCTCATCTCGGTCTTCAGAATGACGGATGCACCGACCTCGCGTAGCCGTGCGACCCACTTGGCCGGCTCGACGTAGAGCACGCGGGTGTCGTTGATGCTCGTGACGGCCAGAATGCGGGGATAGCGCATCTCGCGCACGTTCTCGTAGGGGGAGTACGACTTCATCAGTCGGTAGACGTCGGCATCGTGCAGCGGGTCGCCCCACTCGTCCCACTCGATCACCGAGAGGGGAAGCGACGGGTCGAGGATGCTCGTGAGCGGGTCGACGAACGGCACGACGGCGAGGATGCCCGCGAAGGCGTCGGGGGCGAGGTTGGCGACGGCGCCCATCAGCAGGCCGCCCGCGCTTCCGCCCTCCGCGACCAGCCGGTCCGCGCTGGTGATGCCGGTATCGGTGAGGTGCTGCGCCACGGCGACAAAGTCGGTGAAGGTGTTGCGCTTGGTGAGGGTCTTGCCGTTCTCGTACCAGTCCCGACCCAGCTCGCCCCCGCCCCGCACGTGGGCGACCGCGAAGATCACGCCGCGGTCGAGCAGGCTGAGCCGCGAGATCGCGAAGCCCGCGTCGATGCTGTGCTCGTAGGAGCCGTAGCCGTACAGGTGCAGGGGAGCAGGCTCGTCGCCCGTGACGAGATCGCCGCGGTAGACCAGGGAGATCGGGATGCGCGTGCCGTCGGAGGCGGTGGCCCAATCGCGACGCTGCACGTAGAGCGCGGGGTCGTGGCCGCCGAGAACGGCCTGCTGCTTGAGCAGGCGCAGTTCGCCGGATGACACGTCGTAGTCGTTGACCGTCGCGGGGGTGACGAAGCTGCCGTAGTGCAGACGCACGACCGGCTGGTCCCAGTCGGGGTTGCCGCCCGCCGCGACCGTGAAGAGTTCTTCGGAGAAGGGGATCTCGGCGAACCCCTCGTCGGGCCGGTCGAGCCGCAACACGGCCACCCGCGGCAACGCTTCGAGGCGGTATTCGAGAACCAGGTGCCCCGCGAAGGCGTCGATGCTCTCGATCCGCGTGCCCGCGCGGTGGGGCACCAGCGTGCGGGCCGGACCCTGGGGATCGGTGGCCGAGACATCCGTGACCTGGAAATCGACCGCACCGTGGTTGTGCACGATCAGCAGCCGGTCGTCACCGTCGATGACGGCGTGCTCGATCGAGTATTCGATTCCCTCTCGACGCGGCCAGACAACGGCGAACTCGCCCGTCGGGTCTGCGGCATCGAGCAGGAGGGCCTCGCTGGTGATCTTCGAGCCGAGCTCGATCTCGAGGTAGCGGCGACTGCGGGTCAGCCCCACGCCCACCCAATAGCGCTCGTCGGGTTCGTGGAAGACCGAGACGTCGGAGTCGGCCGCGGTGCCGATCTCGTGGCGCCAGACGGTGTCGGGCCGCCAGGCGTCGTCGACGGTCGTGTAGAAGACATAGCGGCCGGTGGCGTCGAAGACCGCGCCGCCCGCGGTGCCCTCGATCTCGTCGGCGAGATTGTCGCCGGTCGCGAGGTCGCGCAGGCGCAACGTGTAGCGCTCGTCGCCCTCGGTGTCGACGGCGTAGAGCAGGGTCGCCCCGTCGCCGGTGACGTCGAAACTGCCGAGCGAGTAGAACTCGAGCCCTTCGGCCTCGACGTTGTCGTCGAGCAGCACCTGCTCGCCGGTGATCTGGTCGACGGCCGGAGGGGTCCAGTCGTCGGCGTCCGCGATGGGCGCGCGGCAGTGGATGCCGTACTGCTTTCCCTCCACGGTGCGGGTGTAGTACCACCAGCCACCCTCGCGCACCGGCACGCTCAGGTCGGTCTCCTGCGTGCGGTTCTTGATCTCCTCGAACAGCTGCTCGCGGAGAAGAGCGAGGTCGTCGGTCTGGGCGTCGGCGTACGCGTTCTCCGCTTCGAGGTGCGCGACGACCTCGGGGTTCTGCTTGTCGCGCATCCACTCGTAGTTGTCGACGAAGACGTCGCCGTGGTGAATGCGTTCGGAGGGGATCTTGCGGGCGATGGGAGGCTGCGACGACATGGCTTCAGGCTAGCCGCCCACACCGACCGGGCGCCGACGCGCGTCGGCTTTCGCCGTTTCCGGGCAGCTCCTTAGACTGAGGCTGAGTCGAGGGAGAGTCGATGGGGCATCGGGCGCACGGCATCAGCGCTGCTGACCGGCTGCTCAGCGCCGCGGCCCGCCCGATAGTGCGGCTCTGGGTACGCACCGCGGAGATGTCCGACCCGCTGCTGCCGCGGCCCGCGTCACCCGACAACCGCGAGCCCGCCGAGCACGATTCGGACCGCGTGCTGCTCGTCGGCAACGGTGCGAGTGTCGGGTACGGGGTGCTCTCGCACGACCTCTCGCTCGCGGGCCACCTCGGGCGCCAGACGACGCTGGCAACCGGCCGCCCCACGCACGTCGCGGTCATCGCCGACGGTGAGATGACCGCGGGCTCGGCCATCGAGACGCTGCGCGGGGCGGACCTCGAGCCCTACGACGGCATCGTGCTGACCATCGGCGTCAACGAGGCACTCGCCCTGAGTTCGGTGCAGCGCTGGGAAGCAGACATCGACAGGTTGCTGGCCTTCTTGAACTCGCCGGCCACTCCGCACCTGCCCGCCTTTATGGTCGCCATCCCGCCGCTGGAATCGATCGCTGGTTTTCCCTCCTTCGTGCGGTGGATCACCGACCGTCACGCGCGAACGCTCAACCACCGTCTCCGTTCGGTGTGCGACCGGTTCGACCACGTGACCTTCGTACCGTTCGCGCCGGGCCGATCGACCGACCTCGGCCGCTACCGGAGCACGGAAACGTATCGGGCCTGGGCGGGTCTCATCGCCGACACGGTGGCGCGGGGCCTGTCTGCCGAGTGTCCCCGTAACACCGAGCAATCCGACGGCAGCGGGTAGGGGTCCTATCGGCACGCGGCAGAACACGGCGTCGCCGCGACGGCGCTCTACACTGATTTCGGATGCGGCTGGCGCGTTCACCGATCGGCCCTCGCGGTCCGGCAAGGAGTCCGAGTGTTGAGCGGCGCCGTGCACGCTCTCGCCAGGCCGGGGGTGAAGTTCTGGTTGTCGTCGACAGCCCTGTCCCGCGCGCTCATCCCGAGACCGGAACACTCCGACGCCGTGCACACTGCGGGCACCAACCCGATGCGGATGCTGCTGCTCGGCAGCGGCGCCTCGATCGGATTCGGCGTGCTGTCCCACGACCTCGCTCTCGCCGGCCACCTCGGCCGACAGATCTCGGCGATGATCGACCGCGCCTTGGACATCGACGTGGTCGTCGACCGCGAGATGACCTCGGAGACCGCTCCCGCCGCGCTTTCCGCCCAGCCGGTCGCCCGGTATGACGCCGTGGTGGTGGCGCTCGGCCTGATCGAGGCCCTCACCTTCACCCCGGTGCCGACCTGGCGCATCGAGCTCACGGCGCTCATCGACCAGATCACCACGGCGGGGTCGTCGAACGTGCAGATCTTCATCGTCGCGGTGCCGCCGCTTCCCGCCCTGATGCGGTATCCGGCGTTCATCCGCCTGCTCGCCGGCAAGCACGCCAGAACGCTCAACGACGCCAGCCGCCAGCTGAGCGACCAGTTCGAGCACGTGACCTACCTCCCCTTCGATGCCGCCGGCGGCGGCGAGACCGACAGGTTCCGCAGTTCCGCCACCTATTCGACCTGGGCCGGACTGCTCGCCGAGCCCATTTCCGCCCGCCTGCGTTACACGGGAGTGCGGGGCGAACCCGCTCCGGCGACCCCCGTCGACGAGGCAGCCAGGCAGTCGACGCTCGACGCCCTGAACATCCTCGACTCGAAGCCGGAGGAGCGGTTCGACCGCATCACGCGCACCGCTCGCGACCTGGTCGGCACCACGTCGGCGGCCATCACCCTCATCGATCGCGAGCGCCACTGGTTCAAGTCCCGCATCGGCGTGGACAAGGAGCAGATGCCGAGGTTCAGCACGCTCTGCGACATCACGATCCAGGGACGCGAGCACTTCGCGATCGAGGACGCCACGAAGGACCCCCGTTTCGCCGACAACCCGCTGGTGCTCGACGAACCGCACCTCCGTTTCTACGCCGGGTACCCGATCGAGGCCCCCAACGGCGTGCGCGTCGGAACCCTCAGCGTCTTCGACCCGCAGCCCCGCGGGTTCTCCGACGCCGACGCCGCCCTGTTGCGCGGTCTCGCCCTGATGGTGCAGAACGAGCTCCGATCGCCGTCGCAGAACGAGCCGCAGTAGAGCCCGCCCTCACAGCGGACCGGTCGAACGCTACGGGCAGCCGGCGAGCACGCTGGTCATCGCGTCGTGTTCCGCCCTCGTCACCCAGAGGTCGTACGCGGCCTTGACGGTGATCTGGCGCGACACGTAGGCGCACCGGAAGGACGCGTTCGGCGGCAACCAGGTCGCCGCGTCGCCGTCACCCTTCGAGCTGTTCGTCGCCCCGTCGACAGCGAGCAGGTTGATCGGATCGTTCGCGAATTCGTACCGACGTTCGGCATTCAACTGTTGCGCGCCCGTCTGCCAGGCGTTCGAGAGCGCCACGACGTGGTCGATCTGCACGAGGCTCGACGTGCTCTCGCCGCGCGCGAAGGCGATCGACGTGCCGGTGTACGGGTCGGCGAGGGTGCCGGTGAGCACGCGACACGCGTCGGCCATCGTGGTGACGACGAGGTCACGGGCCAGCACGTCGTTGCGCGTGTCGCAGCCGTTCTGGTCCATGTCGACCCACGCAGTTCCGAACTTGTCGTCACGGTCGTAACCGGTCTTCGGTGCGCGTCCCTTCACCTCGAGGGTGTCCAAGACGGCGAGGGACTGCGCCGTTGTCGCCGAGACGGGACCGGCCGAGGTGGGCTGCGGTGCGGTGCCGGAAGGCGAGCCCGTAGCGCTGATCAGGTAGGCGGCAACCGCGAAGACGGCGATGACGAGCACGGCCCGCAGCGAGAGACGGCGGGCAGACATCCGATCAGCTTACGTTCGCGCTGGTGCGCACTCCGACCAAAACCCGCGTAACGTTGACAGGTGGACTGTTCCACGACAACGAAAGGTTTTGATTTGGGCGAGGAATGCATCCACGGACTCGATTATGGGCTCTGTGACGCCTGCTTCCCGAAGGCGGTGCCGGATGTCGCGGTGGCCGTCGTCTCCAAGCCCCGGGTGACCCGCCCGCGCGCCTCTTCGCTTACGTCGCCGCGCAAGCCTGCTGCCGCGGGTTCGCTGCGCAACCCGCCCGTCGAGGTGGGGGACCAGCGCATCTACCACGTCACGCACGTCGACAACCTCGCGAGCATCCTGAGCGCCGGCCGCCTCCTCGCCGACGCGAGTGAGACGTGGGAGTCCCGCCCGGCCGTCGACATCTCGTCGGCCGAGACCCGCGAGTCACGCCGCACCATCGTCGTCTCCGACGAGAACGACGCGAGCGTCGCCAGCTACGTGCCGTTCTTCTTGAGCCCCACGTCGAGCGTCTGGGTGAGCGTGCGCGAGCGGGTCGCCGATCCACGCCTGTCCGACGCCATCCGCGAGGCCATCCCGTCGGACTACGTCATCCTGGTCAGCTCGGTGCAGAGCGTCGTCGATGCCCACGACGCCGACGCCGACGAGCGCGACGCCGCGATCGTCGTGACCGACGGCGACGCCGCCCACACCCTCACCCGGTTCGCCACGACCCGCGAGGCGGGCGACCGCGTGCTGCGCAAACTGCGCGCCGAAGAAGACTCCGTGCAGATTTTGGCGGCCGAGTACCTCGTCAAAGACGAGTTCCCGATCGAACTGGTCTCGCTCATCGGAGTCGCCAACGACCGCGCCCGCGACGCCGTGAAGGCCATCGTCAAAGCGTCCGACTACTCCACCCGCGTCGCGGTCTACCCGCCGTGGTTCATGCGCGCCGAGTAGGCGCTAGAACCAGATAGAGAGCCACGGTGTGATCGGCGAGCGGAACGACGCGTCGATCGCACTGGCCGAACCGGCGTGCAGTTCGGTGATGCGGCCGGCTCGGGCGAGGGTCGCCGCCGAGACTCCGCCGAGGTAGAGCGCGCTGAGTTCGCTCACCCCGAGTGCGACGATCGCCGCGTTGTCGGGGGCGGCGCCCGGCCAGTCGCGCACCCGCGCGGTCCCGTCGTCGGCTATCGAGAGCAGGAAGCGCCCCTCGGCGAAACCGAGCGCATCGCTCACCTCGAGCACGATCGAACCGTGCGCGCTGTAGCGGCGCGCCTCCAGCGCGGCCTTCACGTCGATGATGCGCGTCCACAGGTGGTCGCGCTGCCTGGTCTTCGTCGCGGCCCGGAAGTCGGAGATCTGCCACGCGAACGCCTCGTCCACCGCGCGCAGGGGAGCGATGACGTCGCCGACGAGGTCCATCTCGATCAGGTAGCGCCAGATGCCGGCGTAGGCGTCATCGGTGGCGGTCGACACGATGCGCACCTCGAGCGAGTGGCCGAACACGTCGCCGGCCACCTCGTTGACCACATAGGTCGCGAAGCCCTGCGGTTCTCCGGCCGCGTCGTCATACCGGACGACGCGCAGGTTCTTGGGGCGCTCGGCCTCGCTGCCCGTGAGTCCGAGGGCGCGATCCCAGAACAGCGGCCACGGTTCGATCTCGCCCGGCGACTGCAGCCGCACCTTTTCGACGATCGCGGGACCCTGCTCCTTGAGCTGCTCGACGGTGATGAAGTTGAGCCGCCCGTCGGGCGTCGGGCCGGTCCAGTGTGCCCGCCGCGTGTCGATCTTCCAGTCGGCGGCCATAACGGCCGGGGCGAATCCGAACCGGCCGTAGATGGTGGCCTCGGAGACCGTGAGCATCGCGAGCGGCACACCGAGCGAACGGGCGGTGCGCAGCTCGGCCTCGAGCATCGCGCGTGCGATGCCGCGGCGGCGGTGGGTGGGCGCCACGGTGACGGCGCTGACAGCCCACGCGTCGATGGCCCGCTCGCCGGGAACGGTGACCGGCGTCGACCACGAGCTGACGGTCGCGACCGGGGATGCGGCGTCCGCGGCCGTGTCGTCCCAGACGCCGGTGGTGCGGCGGTAGGCGAGGCCGGCGACCTGGCCGGCGATCGTCTCGTCGCTGGCCGCGCCGTCGTGGAACCCGCGCGCCTCGGCCTGCAGCCACGAGCCGAATTGTTCCGCGTCCGCCGTGTCGACGAGATCGAGACGGAGACCACCGGCTTCGAGCGATTGTGCCGAGTTGGGGTCGATAGGGGCGCGTAGGTAGTCGTTGCTCACTGCTTCAGGCTAGTCGAGGCATCCGTCAGCCTTCGAGCAGGCCTCGGATATCGTCCGCGGTGAGGGCGGCGCTGAAGACCGCGTCGTCGTCCATCACGGCGTCGAACAGGCGCGACTTCTGGTCTTTGAGGGCCATGACCTTCTCCTCGATCGTGCCGTTCGCGACCATGCGGTAGACCATCACGTTCTTGGTCTGGCCGATGCGGTGGGTACGGTCGATCGCCTGCGCCTCGGTGGCAGGGTTCCACCACGGGTCGAGCATAAAGACGTAGTCCGCCTCGGTGAGGTTGAGTCCGAACCCGCCCGCCTTGAGGCTGATGAGGAATACGGGCGCGTCGCCCTGCTTGAACCGTTTGATCACGTCGGCGCGCTTGAGGGTGGCGCCGTCGAGATACTCGTAGGCGATGCCCTGCGCGTCGAGCCTCCCCGCCGCCTTCTTCAGGAAGCTGGTGAACTGGCTGAAGACGAGGGCGCGGTGGTTCTCGGCGATCACGTCCTCCAGCTGCTCGAAGAGCACGTCGAGTTTGCTCGACGGGATGTCGCTGTAGATCTCGTCGACGAGCGAGGCGTCGAGCGAGAGCATCCGCAGCAGCGTGAGCGACCGGAACACGATGAACCGGTTCTTGTCCATGTCTTCGATGAGGCCGAGAAGCTTCTGGCGCTCGCGCTGCAGGAACGTGTCGTAGAGCGTCTTATGGCGCGGCGACAGGTCGATGCGCAGCACCTGCTCCTGCTTCGCCGGCAGTTCTTTCGCGACCAGGTCCTTGGTTCTGCGCATCATGAGGGGCCGGATGCGCCTGCGCAACTGGGCGAGCAACTGTGCGGCGCGCTCCGACTCATTCGCGGCGCCCGAGGTGATCGGCTTGATGTAGTCCTCGGTGAACCGTCGCCACGACGGGAACAGCCCGGGTGCCACGATCTGGAACAGCGACCAGAGGTCCATCAGACTGTTCTCCATCGGGGTGCCCGTGATCGCGAGCTTGAACGGGGCCGCGAGGTCGAGCGCGGCCTCGTGGGCCTTCGACGCGGGATTCTTCACGAACTGGGCCTCGTCGAGCACCAGCCCGCCCCACGACTCGGCCTGGTAGGCGGCGAAGTCGAGCCGGAACAGCGCGTACGACGTCACGATCACGTCGGCACCCTCGGTCTGCTTCGCCAGCGGGACCCTGCTCTTGACGTTCGTCGCGGTGATGCCGCGCACCACGAGCCCCGGGGTGAAACGCTCGGCCTCGGCCACCCAGTTGCCCACCACCGAGGTCGGTGCCACCACCAGGAACGGCCGCTGAGCCTGTCGAAGCGTCCCTTCGACAGGCTCAGCGACCGTGTGCTCCTTGGCGTACTGGATGAGGGCGAGCGTCTGCAGCGTCTTACCGAGCCCCATGTCGTCGGCGAGCACGCCGCCGAGCCCGTGCCGCCAGAGGAACGCGAGCCAGTCGAAGCCCTCCTGCTGGTAGGGCCGCAGCGATGCGTTCACGCCGGCCGGCAGGGGAGTCGACTCCACCCCGTCGGCCGCCATCAGCCCGGCCGCGGTGGCGCGCCACGAGACCGCCTGCTGCGTTTCATCCGCGAGGTCTTCGAACTCCGCCCAGAGGCTCGCTTGATAGCGGCTGATCTTGGGCGCGTCGGTCTCCCATTCGGCGAGGGCGGATGCCTCGTCGATCAGCCGCTTCAACTCCTCGAACACCGGCTGCTGCAGCGACAGATAGGAGTTGTCGACCAGCAGCAGCTTCTTCTGCCCCTTGGTCAGCGCGGTGAAGAGCGGCCCGAACGGCACCTTGCGGCCGTCGATGCTCACGAGCACGCCGAGGTCGAACCAGTCGCGTTGCTCGGTCTCGACGGTGGTGACGACGAGGGTGGGCACCTCGGTGAGCTCCCGGTAGTCGGGCTGCTTGCCCGTGATTTCTACGCGCACGCCGTCGATCTTCTGGAGGAGCGGCAGCACCTGCGTGCTGAACTCGGCCGCGGCCAGACCCTGCAGGGTAGTCGCGACGGGCAGCTCGTCGAGCACGTCGACGACGCGGATGGTGATGGCCGCTTCGATGGCCGCGTCGCCGGCGTTCTCCCACGTCCACTTCGTCTTCAGCGACTGCTTGCGGCCGAAACTCACGGCGAGCACGAGGGTCGGCGGCACCAGTTGTGGCAGGTCGACCGAGTCGTCGGTGCTCGAGATGTCGATCGAACGGCGAAGCGACGGGTAGTAGTTGGTGAGAAACTCGTCGACGTCGCCGGACGGGATCACGACGCCGCTCTCGCGCCCGAGCAGCGCGCGCTGTTCGGGGCTGAGCGGTGTGGCCGTCGGGGCGAGGGTGATGACCGTCGGCCCGAACTCGGTCGTGTACACGCCGTGGTCGGCGAGGGCACCGGCGGCGGAGACGGGCAGAGGCGAGCCGTCGATGGTGAGCACCGGCGAGAGGGCGAGAGCCGCGTCATCCGTTCGCGCAACGTCCAAGCGCACCTCGGCGACCGCGCCGACCCGGACTGCAGCGTCTTTCTTCGAGCCGATGAATTCGACCCCGATGCGTCGGGCGTCGGCGACGAGTCGCCAGAGCAGGTCGCTGTGGAATTCGTCGAGATAGATCCAGTCGGTGTCCTGGCCGGTGTAGACGTCGCGCGTCGTCGCCCGGTAGAGCGCGGCGAACTGGGCGAACCAGCGCTGGTGCTCGCTGTTGAGCGTGAGGCGGTTGGTCTGGAAACCGAGAGAGTTCCAGGTGACGTTGCCGCGCACCCAGTTGCCCGCGGCGCTGAGGATCGCCGGTCGCACACCGAGGCGGTACTGCACGCCCTCTTCACGGCTCGTGGCGGTCGTCGCCGTGGGCCCGCGCCAGCGGTCGCGCGAACGCGGAGTCTGTTCGCGTAGCTCGAATTGCAGCGCGAGCGGCGTCTCGGTGCTGATCAGGCCGAGCGCCGACGCCACCGACGGCTCGATGAGCGACCCGAGCGCCGTCTTCCAGTCGGACACCGCCGCCGCGATGGGTTCGGGCTTCTTCGCCAGATCGCTGCCGCGTGACACCCCCGCGATCGACGTGATCGGTTCGCGCAGGTGCACGGTGTTGCACTCGAGCAGCGTCGCCGCTACGTGCTTGCAGTTGGAGCCGACCGCGCACGAGCAGTTGCCGCTCACCGGGCGGTGGTAGCCGTCGCGCGCCGGCGCGAGTTCGACGTGACAGCGGTAGGGGTTCTCGAGCGAGCCCCGAACGGTGCTCGAGAGCAGGCCGGACTCTTCGTCCCAGTCGATCTCGGAGACGGCGCCGTCGCGCGCGTATTCGCGGCCGCGCTGGAAGGCGCCCTGACCCACGAGCCGCACCAGGTCGCGCACGTCGACGAGGGGGGCGGCGTCAGACGACATGGCTCAATCGTCCCACGGCCCCACGACATCGGATCGCGGATCGAGCCTGTCGGATTACCAGTACTCCCGCGCCAACGGTCCGTTGTCGCCGAGCAGGCGCCAGACGGTCTTGGTGAGCCCCGGATGCTCGAGCGCTATCTGCCGCAGAACGCGGTATTCACGAGTCGGCGAGGGTCGCCGGCCGTCGTTGGCGTTGATCGCATCGGCTCGCAGCAGGTAGACGACGAGCTCGTCCACGGAAGGCAGCTCTTCCATAAACGCCCACGGATCTTCGCCGCTCATCAGGCGTTCTTCGACGATGGTCTCCCGCTCCTGCTGGGCCTCGGCCCGCAGCACTTCGAGACTCGCCCGACCGCGGGGGATGTGGTTGTTCACGGCCATCGGTTAAGCCTACGCGCGCAAGGCCTTGCGTGTGACGGCGACGCTCAGAGATGCTCGACAGATGTCTGATAACCCTGCCCCCTCATTCCTGCCGCGCCTAGCGATCGTCACCGGTTCCGACTCCGGCATCGGCCGCGAGACGGCCATCGCACTCGCCGAAGACGGTCTCGACGTGGGAATCACCTGGCACTCCGACGAAGAGGGCGCCGAGGAGACCGCGCGACTCGTGCGTGCCGAGGGTCGGCGCGCCTTCGTGAGCCAGCTCGATACCTCCGAACTCGAGGCCTGCGGCGACGTCATCGACGCGCTGGCAGCGGACCTCGGCGGCCTCGACGTCTTCGTCAACAACGCGGGGCTCGGCCAGCACACGCCGTTCCTCGAACTCGGTCTCGACGACTGGCGCGACATCATCGCCACCGACCTCGACGGAGCGTTCGTGTGCCTCCAGCGGGCGGCGAAGATCATGGTGGATGCCGCGTCGGGCGGACGTCTCATCGCGGTCACGAGCGTGCACGAGCACCAGCCGCGGGTCGGCTCGAGCGCCTACGACGCGGCCAAGCACGGTCTCGGCGGACTGATGAAGTCGCTGGCGCTCGAGCTCGGCGAGTTCGGCATCACCGCGAACTCGGTCGCCCCCGGCGAGATCTCGACCCCCATGAACAACGCGGAGGCGGACGACGCGGGTAAGACGCACCGTCCTGGCATCCCGCTCGGCCGCCCCGGTCACCCGCGCGAGATCGCCGATGTCATCACCTTCCTCGCTTCGGCGAAGTCGAGCTACGTCACGGGGGCGTCGTTCGTGGCCGACGGCGGCATGCTGCAGATGGGTCCGCAGGGCGGATCCCACCTGGTCTCCGACGACTGGCGTCGCGGCTAGGCGCGGTACGCCGCGACCTTCCGTCCCTGCACCATGAGCCCGACGACCGGCACGAGCAGCAGCCCGAGTGCCACGAGCGAACCGAAGCTGGCGAGGGCGAGGGTGATGAGCACGCTCGCGGCGAGCAGCGCCACCGTCGCGGCGTAGTAGACCCGGCGACCGGTCAGCGCGAAGGCCGTCGCCGCGGCCGCGAGGGGGAGCAGCCGCAGCACCACGTCGGCGGTCGAGTACGGGATGGCCCCGCCGAAGAACGAGATCACCCCCGCGACGAGCATCACCCCTAGCCAGCCGACGATCAGCCAGCGCGCGCTCGGCGGCGGCCCGTCGGGTTCGATCGTCGCGATGATGGGCGCGTCGGCGATCGCATGCTGCATCACCTCGTGCGCCTCCGTCAGGCGGGCGAACTTCTCGGCAGCGGCCGCGACCTGCTCTTCGGATGCGCCCGTGAGCCGATCGGGGTGCAGCATCCTCGCGCGGGCGCGAAAGGCCCGCTCGACGTCTCCCGCGGTGGCGTTCGGGCGCAATTGAAGGATCGCGGCCGCGTCTTCGGGAGTCATGAGTCAACTGTGCGCCTTGACCGGCGCCCTTGCCAGTGGTGGCTAGACCACACCGAGGGCGACGTGTTCGCCCTCGGGCAGTTCGACCCGCAACGGGTCGCCCGGCATCACCACTCCGCCCGTGACCACGATGCCCATCACGCCGGACTTCCGGATTATCTGCCCGTCGCCGTCTTTCGAGACGAGAGCCTTCATCAGGCCGCCCTGGTAGGCGTTGATCTTGGAACACGGGCTGCGCAGCCCGGTCACCTCGACCACCGCGTCGTCGCCGAGGTGGAGTCGCGTGCCGAGCGGAAGCGTGAGCAGGTCGACACCGCTAGTGGTCACGTTCTCGCCTAGCTCTCCGGGCCGGACAACGAACCGGTCGGCCAGTTCGGCGAAGAGTTCCTCCTGGATGAGGTGCACCTGGGTGAGGTTCGCCCGCGTGGGGTCTTTCTTCACCAGGTAGAGGTGCTGGGTGGTCGCCCCCGCGTGCGCGTCACCCTCCACACCCCAGCCCTCCACCAGCGTGATCGCTCCCGCGGTGGGTTTGCTGAAGTCGTGGCTGGACGATCGACTCACCGCGACGACGGCTCCGGGGATGCGATTCATACTTCGATTCTGTCAGCCGTCGCCGGGGGATTGACCACGAGGGCCCGCGGCCGGAAAAATCGGAGGCTGGTGAGGAGGCCACGGATGACAACCTACGAGCTCGACGACCTCGGTACGACCAGAATTCTGCTTCCCGGCGACGACGACTACACCCGTGCCAGTACCGTGTTTGCCCGGGCCGGCAGCCCGGCGATCGTCGTCCAACCGGTCGACGAGAACGAGGTCGCCGCGGCCGTCGACTTCGCGCGCGACAACCGGTTCACACTCTCGGTCCGCGGCGGCGGCCACAGCGGCGGCGGCTACGGCACGAACGACGGGGGAGTCGTGATCGACCTCTCGCTGTTGGCCGCCATCGATGTGCTCAATGACGGCATCGTGCGGGTGGGTGGCGGCGCGACCTGGGGAGCGGTCGCCGCCGCGTTGCGCGACCACGACCTCGCCATCAGCTCCGGCGACACCTCGACCGTCGGCGTCGGCGGCCTCACCCTCGGCGGCGGTTTCGGCTGGATGGTGCGCGAGCACGGCCTCGCCCTCGACCAGCTCGTCGAGGCGCGCGTGGTTCTCGCCGACGGCGACGTCGTGACCGCGAACGAGACCGACAACGCCGACCTGTTCTGGGCGCTGCGCGGCGGGGGCGGCAATTTCGGGATCGTGACGAGCTTCACCTTTCGGGCACACCACCTCGACGGCGTCGTCGCGGGTGCCATCCAGTTCGAACCGGACGACCTCGCGACGCTGCTGCGCGGCTGGCGCGACGTGATGCGCGAGGCTCCCGAGCGACTCAACACCACGTTCCTCTGGATGCCCTCGTTTCCGGGCATGCAGGGCGGGCCGCAGATCACCGTCTGCTTTGCCGGTTCCGACGACGAGGCGGCCGACGCCGCGATCGCACCGCTGCTCGAACTGGGCGCGGTTACCGGAAACACGGTCGCGGCGACCGCCTACGCCGAGATCCTCGCCGAGGCGCACGCTCCCGACGGGGTGCGCATGGTGAACAACAACGCTTTCGCGGCCGAGTTCGACGACGCCACGATCAACGACCTCGCCGGCGTCTTCGCGAAGACGCCCTCGTCGGTGCTGATGATCCGGTACCTGCGCGGCGCGTTCAACCGGGTCGAGCCGGATGCCACGGCCTTCGCATACCGCGACAGCGAGGTTCTCGTCATCTCCGCAGCCTTCTTCCCGCCCGACGCACCCGACGAGGCTGTCGCGGCGTACCAGTCGGGGTGGGACTCCCTCCTGCCGCACCTGCAGGGCCTCTACGGCAACTTCTCTATGCTCACGAGCGACGTGGCGACACCGCTGATGTACCCGCCCGCGACGCTGGCCAGACTCGAGGCGGTCAAGGCCGAACTCGACCCGTTCAACCTGTTCGACCAGAACCACAACATCCGCCCGCGGGCCGTCGACTGGCGGTAGCGCCCACCCGGCGACGGCAATAGGACACACCGGATTAGGACACACTGGACGGGTGCCTTCCCCCATCGAACTCCCCGCCGCCCTCGCCACGACGCTCACGAACTGGTTCGACGAGCGCGAGGTGGTGACCCCCTCGATCAACTACGCCGTGTTCGATCGCGGCGGAGTCGTCTTCCAGCACGGGATCGGCGAGTTCCAGCTCGACGGCCGCACCCCCCAGGTCGACACGGTCTACCGCATCGCGTCGATGTCGAAGAGCTTCGAAATGGCGGCCGTGCTCGTGCTCGCCGAACGCGGCCTGCTCGCGCTCGACGACCTCGTCTCCGATCACGTCGCCGAGTTCACCGACCCGGTCGACGCGTTCGGTGCGCCCATGCCGGTCACCGTCCGGATGATCATGAGCAACTCGTCCGCGCTGCCCGAGGACAACGGCTGGGCCGACCACGAACTCGGCCTGTCGCGCGACGACTTTTTGGCGATCATCGCCCGCGGCCTGCACTTCGCCGGAACGCCGGGCTTCGGGTACCAGTACTCCAACATCGGCTTCTGGCTGCTCGGCGTGATCGTCGAGAACGTGAGCGGGCAGTCGTTCGAAGACTTCGCCAGAACGACGTTGCTCGAGCCGCTCGGCCTGGCCGACACGCGATACTCGGTGGGCGACTACCCCGAGTCCGACGCGACGCGCATCGCCCACGGTTTCGGCACCTTCGACGAGGGCGCCTCCTGGTTCGACCGCCCCGTCGTCGGCACCGGTATCGGCGGGTGCGCCGCGAGCATGTTCAGCACGGTCTCCGACATCGCCGCGTGGAGCGGCTGGTTGTCGAGCGCGTTCGATAGAAAAAATTCGGATGACACGGTCCTCAGCCGCGCGTCACGCCGCCTGATGCAGCGCATCCACACCTCGATGCCGGCACCCGCCGACCGTCCGGCCGAACCCCAGCTCGAGGGCATCGGTTACGGGCTCGGCCTGATGGTCGAGAACGACGTGCGCTTCGGCCTCATCGCCCAGCACTCAGGGGGCCTGCCCGGCTGGTCGTCGAACATGCGCTGGCACCAGGAGTCGGGCATCGGCGTCGTGGTCTTCGCCAACACGAACGGGGTGAAGCCGGGCATCGCCGCCGCGGGTATGTTGCGCGCTGTGCTCGACGAGCTCGACCCGCCCGCCCGCGACGTCACGCTGTGGCCGCAGACGGTCGCCGCGGCGACCGCGATCGACGAGGCCGTGCGTGCCGGCGGCGACATCACGGTCGCCGAGTCGCTTTTCAGCCCGAACCTGCTGAGCGACGTGCCGGCCGACGTGCGCGCGTCCCGGCTCGCGACACTCATCGACGAGATCGGCGGTCTCACGGCCTCCGCCGCTCCGATCGGCGACCGTCTGATCTGGGCAACGAGTGAGGCACACGTGGCATGGTCGATTACCGGCATCAGCGGCGAACTCGAGTGCCGCATCGAGCTGACGCCGACGGAGCCTCCCATGCTGCAGCGGGTGGAGATCGAACGCCGCACCGGGCTGACGGCTCTGTCCAGTGTCATCCGCCACTACCGGCCGCTCGTCTAGGCTCGCAGCCATGCGCTCACGTTCCAGAGTCCTGCTCACCCTGATCGGCGTGGCCGCCCTCGTGGCCGGGGCCACCACCCCCGCCGTCGCCGACACCTCGGACTTCGAGTTCTCGCTCTTCGACGCCGACTACGCGCTGAGCCAGGCCGCCGACGGCACCTCGGTCGTGCAGGTCACCGAGACGATCGTCGCCGAGTTTCCGGACTACGACCAGAACCGCGGCATCGTGCGAGCCCTGCCGCGGTGGTACCAGCGCGCGGCCCTCAACCCGACGGTGACCTCCGTCGTCGACGAGAACGGCGCGCCGGTCTTCTACGAGGAGGTGCCGGGCGACGAGTTCCTCGTGCTCAACCTCGGCACCGACGACTACGTCTACGGCTCCAACACCTACGTGATCAGCTACTCCATGCAGAACGTGGTCGGCACCTTCGCCGACCAGGGCGACGACGAGTTCTACTGGGACGTCAACGGCACCGGCTTCGCCCAACCCTTCGACCGAGTGTCGTCGACGGTGCGGGTCGATCCGGCCCTGACCGGCACGCTCACGGGGGAGACCGCGTGTTTCCGGGGTTCCCAGGGAGAGACCACTGGATGCGCCCTCACCAGCGCGACCGATGCCACCGGCGCGACGCTCTTCACCGCCGACGAGACCGGCCTCGGCGCCGAGCAGACGCTCACCGTCGTCGTCGGGTTCACCGAGGGAACTTTCGTGCAGGGCGCGAAGACCCAGCCCGTGCCGCGCGTGCCGTCGGTCGATACTCCGGCACCCTGGTGGTCGAACCTGCTCTCGGGCATCACCGGGGTTGGTGCCCTGGCGCTCCTCGTCGGCGCGATCGTCTCCCGGGTCAGGCGCGGAAACGGTGCCCGCGGGCGGGGCACGATCATCCCGCAGTACTCCGCGCCGAAGAACGTCAACGTCATGGTGGCCGCGCACCTCGTCGACCGCGGCGCCACCGCGATCCCCGCGCAACTCGTGAGTCTCGCCGTGCGCAAGAACCTGCGCATCCTCGACTATCCGGTCACCACGGGCGACGCCGAGTACACGCTGCAGTACATCACCTCCGACGGCGCCGACGACCTCGAGCGCAGCCTGCTCGTCGCCGTCTTCGGCACGGACCCGGAGCCGGGTGCGGTGCGTGAGCTCACGCCGGGCGACGAGTCGCTCGGCAGCTCGGTGCTCGCCGTGTCCGATGCGGCGCGAGCCGCCGTCGTCACGTCGGGACTCCGTTTGCCGCTCACACTCGGCGGCATCGCGTTCGCCGTGCTCGCCGTCTTCGCGTTCGCCGTGGCGGTCGTGAACCAGATCGCCACCATAGGCGCGTACTCCCTCGCACCTTGGCCCCTCGCATCCATTCTGCTCTCGATCGTCGCGGCGGTCGTCGCGGCGCTGCTCGTGCAACGGAAGGGGCACCTGACGCCCCTCGGCGCCGAGGCCAGGGACTACCTGCTCGGCATGCAGGTGTACCTGAAGCTCGCCGAACAGGAACGGTTCCGCATGCTGCAGAGCCCGGATGGCGCGGAACGCGTCGACGTGGGCGACACTAAGCAGGTCGTGAAGCTCTACGAGAAGCTTCTGCCGTTCGCCGTGATCTGGGGCGTCGAAGACGAGTGGAGCAAGGAGCTGGAGATCCGCGCCGCGGAGGCCGACGTGCAGCCCGACTGGTTCGTCAGCAACAACGGCTTCACCGCCCTCGCGCTCACCTCGGCGCTGCGCGGCTCGTCCGGCGCGATCTCGTACACGGCGCCGACCTGGGAGAGCGGCGGCGCCACCGGCAGCTCGTTCGGCTCCGGCTTCGGCGGCACGGGCGGCGGGGGGTTCTCCGGAGGTGGCGGCGGGGGAGGTGGCGGCGGAGGCCGCTGATCATGACCGACCTGACCCCCGTCTACGCGGAACTCGCGGACCGCCGCGCGTTTCTCGCCGGCCTGCGTGAGACCACGTTTTTCGAGGTCGCACCGACCTCGGTGCTCGCGAGCGATGACGCGGCGCTGGCACCCCTCAGACTGTCCGAGCTGGCCCGCCACACGTTCGTCGCCGCGACCGAGCAGCTGGTCGACGTGACATCCGTCGCCACCCGCTTCGCGCTCCTGCGTTCGTCCCTCGAATCCGCGGCCATCGCCATCTGGCTGCTCGAGGCCGACGATCCGACCGAACGCAGAACCCGGCTGCTCTCGGAGGTCTGGGGAGACATCCGCGATTCCGACCGGCTCGCGACGTCGCTCGGCGGCGTGCTCGAGTCACTCCCGCGCCAGGAACGCGACTGGAAGACGGTTCACGCCGCGGTCTTCGGCGACGCCAACCCGGTGACCCGTCAACTGCCGGTCGGTCTCGGCAGGAAGATCGAGGTCGCGGCCACCGTCGTGGCGGAATTCACCGAGGTGCCGAACGCCGCGGTGGCGATCCGCAGCAGCTGGACTGCCTTCGGCGCCATCGCCCGCGGGCGGTCGGGGTCCTTCGACCTCGACGCGAACGCGGACGCCATGACGGCGGGATCGCTCTCACTCGTGCTCGACGTGCTCGAGACTGCGGCGAGCCTCTATCACGTGCGGGCCGTGGGAACGGCTTAGTCGCCGTCAGCGCGCGGTGTGACCTTGCCCTTGCCGTTCACGAGGGCGGGGTCGGGCGCGGGGAAATCGTCGGCACCGACGTATGCCGGGTTGGCGTTGAACGATTTCAGCATCTCTTCGAACACGACGAATTTGATGTTGGCGCCGTTGTTTCTCGCCACCGTGATGCGCCGGAGGCTCTGCTCGCCGCCGGGGTTCTTGGTGGTCGCCTTCGCCGGGTTGCCCCTGATGTTGCCGACCCAGACGGCGATGGCGACCTTGGTCGTCGAGCCGATCAACCAGTTCTGGTACGAACCGTCGGTGGTTCCGGTCTTGCCCATGATCGCGACGCCGTCGCGGGGGTTCGCCGACACCGCGGTGCCGGTCGTGAAAACGCCCTCGAGCGCGTATGCGGCCGTCGCCGCGATGTTCGGCTCGATAACCTGCGCGCACTGAGCGGTCTCACCGCCGAGGTCTTTGCCGTAGGTGTCGACGATGCGGTCGACAGCGGTCGGAACGCAGTAGACACCGTTGGCGGCGATGGTGGACACGGCGGCAGCCATGGTCATGGGCGCGATCTGGTTCGTTCCGAGAATCGACGACGGGAACACGTCGAGTTCGCCGCCGTCGGCACGGTGAACGCCCATCGACACCGCTACATCTCGGATCTGGCAGAGGTCGAGCTTCTGGGCCATGCTCGCGAACGCGCCGTTCACCGAGCGGGCGGTCGCCGACAGGACGGACTGGTTGCCGCCCTCACCCGGGGTGTCGTTTCCGACGTCGAACGCATCGCCGGCACCGGCTACCCCGTTGCACTTGAACTGGTTGGCCGGGATGACCCGTTCCGATCCGTTGACCGACTCCCGGACGGTGTGGCCGGCCTTGAGCCAGTCGACGAGCGTGAAGATCTTGTAGGTCGACCCGGTCTGGAAGCCGGTCGACCCGCCGAAGCCCTGGTCCGTATTGAAGTTGATGGAAGTCTGAGCTGCCGTGGCCTGCGGGGTGTTGTTGAACGACTTGTTCTGGGCCATCACGAGGATTTTGCCCGTGCCGGGTTGCAGGGCGACAGCCGCTGCACCCAACTCGAATCTCGCCTCTTCGGCGGGCGCCCGCGCGTTCAGTTGCGCCTGCGCGACATCCTGCTGATTCAGATCGAGGCTCGTGTGGATCTCGTAGCCGCCGCGCTTCCAGTTGGCCTCGCGCTCCGTGGCGTCTGCGCCCAGGGCGGTGAGGTACGGCACGCTGCGCAACACGTAGTCGCAGAAGAACTGCGCGTCCGACGCATAGAGGCAGCCCTGCGTCGGGTTCGAAAGCTTCACGTACGACTCGATCGGGGTCGTGATCGCCTCGTCGTGCTGCTCCTGCGTGATGTACCCGTACTCGAGCATGTTGTTGAGGATCAGGTCGCGACGCGCCTGGTTCTTCGGGTAGTTGGCCGGATCACCGAGGTTGAACGAGTCGGGGGTCTGCACCGTCGCGATGAGGCTGGCCGCCTGGGCGAGCGTGACGTCTTTCGCCGACGACGAGTAATAGCGCTCCGCCGCCGCCTCGACGCCGTAGGTCGCCCGGCCGAAGCCGGCGACGTTCAGGTAGCCGAGCAGGATCTCGTCTTTGGTGTACTTCTTCTCGAGCGCGATGGCGAGACGGATCTCCTGCACCTTGCGGGTCGGCGACTTGTCGATGGCCTCGACGTAGGCTGCCTTGCGCTCCTCCTCGGTGGGAAGCTGCTGCGATTCGTGCACCCGGATGTTCTTCACCAGCTGCATTGCGATGGTCGATCCACCGGAGTCGCCGGTGTTGGTGAAGTAGCCGAACGCCGCCCTCGCCAGCGACTTGGGGTCGACGGCGCCGTGTTCGTAGTAGCGGTGGTCTTCGCCGGCGACGGCGGCATCCTTCAGGAACTGCGAGACCTGGTCCCACGGGAGGTCTTCGCGGTTCTGGTCGAAGACCTCGGCGATCTTGACCGGCTGACCGTCGCGCGTGGCGTAGATCGTGTTGCGCTGGGCGGTGTCGCCGAGGCTGATCTCGCTCGGCAGAGCGTCGAAGGCGTCGAGACCGTCGCGGGCGGTGACACCTGTCACCGCGGCGATCGGCGCGAGGCTGGTGGCGACGAGCAGGCCGGCAACGATGCTGGCCACGACGAGTCCGCCGAAACCGCGCACGATGTTGCGCCTGCTGCGGTCGGGCTCGTAGTCGGTTGATCCGTTGTCGAACATGTGTGTCTGTGTCCCCAAAAGTAACGAAGGTCGTGCGGACCTGTTCCGAAAGCGTCACCCCCGGCAACTCTCGCGGCACGAGCAATCCGTGTTCAACTCTAGATAACGAGTCTGAGCATTCACCACGCCGCGCCAGCCTCGCGCAGACTCGTTACAATCTCAGTCTTTCGGATGACACGTCCAGCGCATCTCGCGCGCCTCGGGCGTAGCGTAAAGACCATGTCAGAGCAGACCGTACCTCAGCCCACCACTCACCTCGGCCGCACAGGAGTGGAGGTCAGCCGCCTCGCCCTCGGAACCATGATGTTCGGCGATTGGGGTAACCGCGATCACGATGACTCCATCCGTGTCATCCATCGGGCGATCGATGCCGGTATCAATTTCATCGACACGGCCGACATCTACTCGTTCGGTGAGTCCGAGGAAATCGTAGGCAAGGCCATCGCCGGCAAACGGGACGATCTGGTGATCGCGACCAAGTTCTTCAATGGCATGAAACAGCAGCCGAACTACCGCGGGGGATCGCGTCGCTGGATCGTGCGCGCGGTCGAAGACTCGCTGCGCCGCCTCGGCACCGACTACATCGATCTCTACCAGATGCACCGCCCCGACGAGCACACCGACATCGACGAGAGCCTCGGCGCACTGAGCGACCTCGTGACGCAGGGCAAGGTGCGCTACATCGGTTCGTCGACCTTCCAGCCCTCGCAGGTCGTGGAAGCACAGTGGAGTGCCCGCCAGAATCACACCGCCCGCTTCGTCACCGAGCAGCCGCCCTACTCGATGCTGGCCCGCGGCATCGAGGCAGACCTGCTGCCGACGACCCTGCGGCACGGCGTGGGCACGCTGGTCTGGAGCCCACTCGCCGGGGGCTGGCTGAGCGGAAAGTTCCGTGCCGGGCAGGACCTGCCGACGACTCACCGCAGCGATCGCGATCCCGGCCGGTACGATCTCTCGAAGCCGGGCATTGCCGCGAAGTTCGACGCGGCGTCGGCGCTCGGCGAACTGGCCGACGACCTCGGTGTGCCGCTCGTGCACCTCGCTCTCGCCTTCGTGCTGCGCCACCCGGGTGTCACGAGCGCCATCATCGGCCCGCGCACGATGGAGCAGCTGGAGTCCCAGCTCGACGCCGCCTCGCTCGAGCTCACCACCGAGACGCTCGACCGCATCGACCAGATCGTGCCGCCCGGAACGAACCTGAACCCGGATGACGCGGGATTCACGAATTACTGGCTGGAGGCAGCGCGCCGCCGGCGCTAGCGTTGTCGCATGTCTTGGGCGACGAACGCGGCGACGCGCACCTCGATGCTGGGCAACCGCGGCCGCGATACCAAGCCCGAGCTGCTGGTGCGGCGGGCGCTCCACGCTCGAGGCTTCCGCTACCGCATCGAGGAAGCTGGATAGCGTGGAACGGACGGTACCGCTCCTCCCGTGTCGTTCGGTCGACGAGTCGGTCGAGTTCTACCGGCTGCTCGGGTTCGAGTGCACGTACCGTCAGCAGCGTCCCTACGCGACCGCGGTGGTGGAACGGGGCAATATCGGGATCCACCTGTTCGAGATGGCCGGGTTCGACCCGGCGAGCTCGTATGCGAGCGTTCTCATCGTCACACCCGACACCGACGTGCTGTTCGAAGCGTTCGCGGCGGGCCTCCGGACCGGACTCGGCAGGTTGCCCTTTACCGGCATCCCGCGCATCACTCGTCCGCGCAAGAAGCAGGGCACATCCGGGGGGTTCAGCGTCATCGACCCGGGCGGCAACTGGCTCCGGGTCGTTCGAGCCGGCGAACCCGAACAGCACGAGACGCCGAAGGGCATGGCGCGCGTGCTCGAGAACGCAGCGAGACAGGGAGATTCTCGCGGCGACGAGCGGGCCGCGATCGCAATTCTGGATGCCGGACTCGCCCGATACTCCGACGCCGGGCCGGTCGAACGAGTGCCCGCGCTGGTATACCTCGCCGAGTTACAGCTTCGCATTGGCGAGGCGGAGGCGGCACGCGCGACCCTGGCCGAGGTGCGGGAGACGCCGTTGTCCGCGGACGACAGAGCGACGCTGCAACCCGAACTCGACGCGGCGCGCGAACTCGAGACAGACGACGCCTTGTAGCGCATGGCTGACGCTTGAGTCATGCGACTGCGTTAGCTAGCGGTCGGCGAGTACTCGAGCCATCACTCGTCGCGCCGGGTCGGGGACGGCGATCTCCTCGAACCCCGCGGCCTCGAACATCGAAACGGTGCCGTGATAGAGCGAGCCGGCAGGGGAGCCGGTGATCCCGGCGAGATCGACCGGATAGCCCTCCACCACCCGCGCGCCCCCGGCCTTCGCGTGTTCGACGGCCGCGTCGAGCAACCGCGAACTCACACCTCGGCGCCGGAAGTCGCGCCTCACCACAAAACAGACGACGGACCAGACGGATGCGTCGCCCCACGCCTGCGCGGAACCGGTCGTGACGATGCGGCTGCGTTGCAATCGCGGATAGTTGCCGCGCGGCTCGACGGCGACCCATCCGGCCGGCTCGTCGTCGACGTACGCGATGAGGCCCGGGGTCGGATCACCGCGGCGGGTCTGCTCGCGCAGCCTGGGCGCGAGGGCCTTCGCGGCGGTGGCCTCCCACTCGGCGCCGGTGACCTTGAAGTACTGGCACCAGCAGGTGCGCGGATCGCCCGGCGTATCGAAGACTCGCTCGAGGTCGGCCCAGGGGACCTCGGACGCGGAACGGATCGCGATCATGAAGTCGAGGGTAGGGGATAGCGTGCAACGATGCTGAAGTATCGGCGCCCGCTCGCGCCAGTCCACTGATTTTCGAAACCTTTTCCACAGGCCGCCCGAAACGGGCCCTTTTTCGCCTCGAATGCCCTCGCAATGTCGGTGGGTTGATTTCGAATTAACGCATGAGAACAGACGAGCAATTCGAAGACCCGGGCGGGGTGCCGCCGGGTCTCTACCCGCCCACCGAACCACCGCCCGAGGTGGCCGAGCCCGGGAGGTTTCCGGGTTCGGTGAACCCATACGCCGCGTCGCGACACGCGCAGCGCCGCGCGCTTTTCGCCGAGTTTCTCGATCGGGCAGAGATCACCGATCGACAGCTCTCGATCACCATGGCCGAGCGAGCCCGCCGCATCGACGAGCTACGGCGGGTATCCGTAACGATCGCCGCCGACGAGAGCACCGAAGACGAGTCCCGGCCATCCCATCTGCGAGCCGCAGGCGGCGCCGATTCGGGCTGGTCGATCGAGAACCGCGCAAAGACCGAACTCGCCACCGAACTCGCAACGGCCTTCAACCTGTCGAAGAACGCCGCGAGAACCCTGCTGGCCGAGAGCGAGACCCTCGTGGCCGACCTGCCTCTGACGCTCGGGGCTCTTGGCGACGGCGCCATCCGTTACGAGCACGCCAGGGTCATCGCGTCGACCGCCTGGACCCTCCCACAACAGTCCCGCGCGGAGTTCGAGGCAGAACTCGTTCCGCTCGCCTCGACTCTGATTCTGAGCGCGTTCCGTGCCCGGGTGGTGTCGACGCGTGAGCGCATCCACTCCGAGACCATGCAGGAGCGGCACGAGCGGGCCGCCGCCTTCCGCAACGTCTCCATCGAGCTGGGTGAAGACGGCACCGGGTACCTCACCCTGCGCGATTCCAACGAGGTCATCGCCGCCATCTACAACCGCGTCACCGACATCGCGTTGGTGAAGGTCAAAGACGATCCGCGCACACTGGCGCAGAGACGGGCGGATGTCGCGACCGAGATCCTTATCAAGGGTGACCTGTGTGCCGCGCTCGACGATGATGCCGACCCCATGGCCTCCGACGGCAAACGTCTCGGTCACGGCATCGTCGCGAACGTGCACATCGAGGTACCGGTGCTCACCCTGCTCGGGCTCGACACCGCCCCAGCGACGCTCGAGGGCAAAGTGCCGATCGACCCGGCGACGGCTCGAAAACTGGTGGCCGATGCGCCCGGGTTCTTCCGTCTCCTCACCGACCCCGTCACCGGATCGGTCGTGGCCTTCGACGATACGTTCCGATTTCTGCCCGCCTCGCTCCGGCGGGCGGTACGACTCGTCGACGGCACCTGCACCGGGCCCTGGTGCGATGCCACACCGCAGGAGAGCGACGGACACCATCCGAACGAGTGGCAAAAATCGCGCGACACGTCGCTCGACAACTCCGCGTTGCTCTGCAAACCCGACCATCGCCTCGTTCACAACACCCGCTGGACTATGAACAAGCTTGCTAACGGCGACAAGCAGTGGATCTCACCCTGCGGGCGCATCCGACGGGTGACGCCAATCCGGCGCCTGTCGCCCGCCTTCGTAGAAGCACTCAAACCCGACCCGCGGCAGGGTTCCGACATCGGCGCATCGAGCGCGTGGGAATCCACCGAGTACCCGGGGGAGGGAACCATGCCGTTCTAGGTCATCCCGAGGTCGGTCGTGCGCGCTAGCCTGACGAGAGCCAGTTCCGAGGAGCCCCGTGATTCTGATCGACCCGACGACAGTCATCTATTCGGCGAGCGACCTCACCGCCGCCGCGAAGTGCGAGTGGGCATTGATGCGCAAGCTCGACGCGAAACTCGGCCGGGTCGAGCGGGTCGACGACATCGAAGACGACATGCTCGTGCGAGCCGGCCTGCTCGGAACGGCCCACGAGCTGCGCGTGCTCGAGACGCTGAAAAAGACGCGGCAGGTCGTCGAGTTCGACCACCCCGACTTCGACCAGTATGGCGAAGCGGCCGCGATCACGGCGCAGGCTTTGCGTGACGGTGCCGACGTGCTGTTCCAGGCGACATTCTTCGACGGCCGCCTGCTCGGATTCGCCGACTTCATCATGCTGAACGACGACGGCGTGTACGAGGTCTACGACACCAAGCTCGCCCGCAGCGCCAAGATCACCGCCCTGCTGCAGCTCGCCGCTTATAGCGATCAGGTGATGGCCCTCGGGGTGGAGGTCGGCGACAACGTGCACCTCATCCTCGGCGACGGCCGCACGAGCACCCACGCCCTGCGCGACATTCTTCCGGTCTACCGCAAGCGCCGCGAACGCCTGCAGACCATGCTCGACGACCGCATCGCGGATGACGCCGCGACACCGTGGGGCGACCCGCGGTACTCGATCTGCGGTCGCTGCGCCGCGTGTACGCAGCAGGTCGAGCTTCATCGCGACGTGCTGCTCGTCGCCGGAATGCGGCTCACCCAGCGTCGCAAGCTCAACGCCGCCGGGATCACGACGATCGAGCAGCTCGCTGAGGTTCCCGACCAGCTAGACGGTCGACCGTCGGTGGAGGGGCTGAGTGCCTCGACGCTCGCCGGGCTCCGCTCGCAGGCGCGCATCCAGACGGCACCCCACGACGGCGACGCGCCGGCGTACGACGTGTACAACCCCCAGGCCCTCGCAGCGCTGCCGCTTCCCGACGCCGGAGACATCTTCTTCGACTTCGAAGGCGATCCGCTCTACTCCGAGTCGGGTACGGCCGGGTCAATCGCCGCCCCGTCGAGCGCCGCCCCGTCGAGCGCTGGGGCGACGGCCGTCGAGTGGGGCCTCGACTATCTCTTCGGACTCGTCGAGCCGGATGACACGTTCCGCACCTTCTGGGCCCACGACTATGCCCAGGAACGGGTGGCCCTCGAGCAGTTCTTGGCCTACGTCGCCGAACGTCGGGCGAAGCATCCGGGCATGCACATCTACCACTACGCCGCCTACGAACGCACGCACCTGCTCTCCCTCGCGGCGCGTCACGGCGTCGGTGAAGACGCCGTCGACGACCTGCTGCGCGACGACGTGCTTGTCGACCTGTATCCGCTCGTCAAGAAGAGCGTGCGGGTCGGCTCGCACAGCTACTCCATCAAGAAGCTCGAGCCGCTCTACATGCCGAGCGAGCGCAGCGGCGTGGCCAACGCGGCCGATTCCGTGACGGAGTACGCCGACGCCCGTCAGCTCATGCGCGACGGCGATATCGCGGCCGGTCAGGCCAAGCTCGACGCCATCGCCAGCTACAACGAGTACGACTGCGTGTCGACGCTGCGGCTGCGCGACTGGCTGCGCGCGCGCGCGTCCGAGAACGGCATCTCGCCGACGCCCGCCCGCGACCTCGAGCTCGACCTTCCGATCGTGCGCGAGCCGAGCCCCGTATACCTCGCACTGTCGCAGCACGTCGCCGACGTGCAGCCAGGGGAGCGAACGCCGGATGACACGGCTATCGCCTTGGCGTCCGCGGCGATCGACTACCACCGTCGCGAGGGCAAGAAGTTCTGGCAGGACCACTTCGACCGGCTGGTCTCGCCGCTCGACGAATGGTCGGACACGCGCAACGTGCTCGTGATCGAACACGCGGAGGTTGTGAAACCGTGGTTCCGCGAGGGCCGGCAGAAGAAGGACCGCCGCATCATCGAGGTGTCGGGCACGGTGTCGCCCGGCAGCTCGTTCAAGGCCGAGCAGAACCCCTACCTCGTCTACGAAGACCCGCAGCCGCCGATCTCGGCCAGACGCTCACCGGGCGCTCGCGCCTCGAGTGAGGGCGAGATCATCGACATCATCGAGGAGGCGGGGCACGTCACCTACGTCATCCAGGAGCTGCTCGAGACGGGGGCCGACCAGTTCGACGAGCTCCCCGCGGCGCTCACCCCGCCCGCGCCGCCCCGAGCGACCCCTCAGCCGGAGGCCATCGAGGAGTGGGGCGCCCGAGTGCTCGGCGCGCTGCCCGACATGCTCCCGAACGCGGCGCTCGACGTGCTTCGCCGCGTGCCGCCGCGCGCGACGCTGGCGCCCGCCGGCGACGACACCGTTGCAGCCATCCGCGACAGCCTGATGACGCTCGACCACTCCTACCTCGCAGTGCAAGGCCCGCCCGGAACGGGCAAGACCTACACGGGATCGCGGGTAATCGCCGACCTGGTGAAGAACCACGGCTGGCGCGTGGGCATCGTTGCCCAGTCGCACGAAACCGTGAAGAACATGCTGCGCGCGATCGCCGCCGCCGGCCTCGACCCCGAGCGCATCGGCAAGAAGCCGAAGAAGGGCGACATCGACGACCACCCGTGGGTCACGCTCAGCACGCCCGCCCACATCTCCGACTTCACCGGGCAAGACGACGGCTGGGTCATCGGCGGCACGGCCTGGACGTTCGCAAACGCCGGCACGATTCCCCGCGAGTCTCTCGACCTGCTCGTGGTCGACGAGGCCGGACAGTTCTCCCTCGCCTCGACGATCGCCGCGGCCGTGTCGGCGCAGCGCTTGTTACTGCTCGGCGACCCCCAACAGCTTCCCCAGGTGAGCCAGGGGTCGCATCCGGAACCCGTCGACGTCTCGGCGCTCGGCTGGCTCAGCGACGGTCACGACGTCCTGCCGCCCGAGTTCGGCTACTTCCTCGCGAAGAGCTGGCGCATGCACCCTGACGTGTGCGCGCCGGTGTCGAGACTGTCGTACGAGGGCAAATTGGAATCGAAGGCAGAAGACCGGATGCTCGTGGGGCTCGAGCCCGGACTCCATCCGATCCCCGTATATCACCACCTCAACTCGACCTCCTCGCCCGAGGAGGCGGCGCGCGTCGTCGAGCTGGTGCGCGACGCACTCGGCAGGGCGTGGACGGAGGGCGGCACGACCCGCCCGCTCGAGCAGGACGACGTTATAGTCGTGGCGCCATACAACGCGCAGGTAGAACTGATCGGCGAGCAGCTCGCCGCAGCCGGTCTCGATGGCGTTCCCGTGGGCACGGTCGACAAGTTCCAGGGCCGGGAGGCCGCGATCGCGATCGTGTCGCTCGCGGCGTCGTCGGCCGACGAGGTGCCGCGCGGACTCGAGTTCCTGCTGCTGGCCAACCGGCTCAACGTGGCCATCTCGCGGGCGCAGTGGGCCGCCTACCTGCTCTACTCGCCGGCGCTCGTCGAGTACCTGCCGACCAACCCGGTGGCGCTGGCCCAGCTGAGCGCCTTCATCGGGCTGGTAGAGGCCTAGGCCCGGCTGCCGTCCCCGTCCCGTGTTACGCTACCTCGGTAGTCTTATCTCGAGGGGGCAGAATGGCGCGACCGCGTAACACCGAGTCCGACGCGCTCATCCTCGCCGCCGCGGCCGAAGCCCTGCTGCAGGACGGCTACGACGGGCTCGTCGTCGACGAGATCGCCCGCAGTGTCGGTGTGGCGAAGACGACGGTGTACCGCCGTTGGCCCACGAAGAACCATCTGGTCGTGAGCGTCGTCGCCGGCTGGCAGGGCGTGGTGGACGTTCCGAACACCGGCGACGAGGCAGACGACATCGCGAACGACCTCACCACGATCGCCGGCGGCATGTGTCACGTGCTCGATCCCGCGCCGATACGTCGGCTCGTTGCGGAGCTCGCGGCCGCCCGGATGCGCGACGACGATCTCGGCTCGGCCGTCGACCGGTTGTGGTCCGACCGTCGGGCGGCGACCGCCGCGGTGCTCGAGCGCGGGATCGCGGGCGGCGCGCTGCGTCGAGACCTCGACCCGGAGGTTGTGACGGACGAACTGGCGGGAGCGGTCTACTACCGCGTGCTGATCACGGGCGGGTCCCTCGACGACGCGTACGCGCGGGCGCTCGTGCGAACCGTGCTGGCTGGCGCGCGATGACCGGGATGCCGGGCGCCAAGCGACGGTTCGACTGGCGCCGAGCAGGCATCGGCGCCGTGACGATGCTCGCGATCGTGCTGATTCTCGCGCTGTGGCAGCGGGCGCATCCGTATTCGATCCAGACCAGCGTCGACATCGACGCGCCACCCGAGCGAGTGTGGACGGCCCTCACCGATTTCGACGCGTACCCGGAGTGGAACCCGACCCTGACGGGCATGCGCGGTGAGGTGAAAGAGGGCGCGCGGCTGACGTTCGAGACCGACGGCATGACCTTCACCCCCACGGTTCGCGACGTGGAACGCAACCGCGAACTGCGCTGGGAAGGACACCTGGGCGTCGTCGGCATTTTCGACGGCGAACACAGCTTCACGCTGGAGGCACTGCCGGACGGGCGCACCCGGCTGACCCAGAACGAGCAGTTCCGCGGCGTCGCCGTGCTCTTCGTCACCGGGATGCTGCACGGGGAGACGGCGCCGTCGTTCCACGCGATGAACGCCGCGCTGCGCGACCGGGTCGAGAGCGAACTGCCCGACTAGAACGACGGCACCATCGTCGACGATGACAGGCCCAGCTTGTTCAGGCGCTTTGCCACGGCTTTCGGTTGCCGCTGCACCAGCAGCGAGATGTCGAAACAACTGAGCCCCTGCTCGTGGGACAGCGCGATGGTCTGCTCTTCGTCGCGTGTCCAGCGTTTGCCGGCACGGGCGGGAGGCGGGTGCCAGCGGTTGGTGAACCGGTCGAACTGCAGTCCGTCGAGCGCCATCGGCGGCTCGTAGTCGGGGTCGTAGAGGCGCGGGCGCCGCCGACGACGCGACCGGCGCCGACCGGGGGTCGGAACGTACGGCCCGTCGGCAAACCGCTCGTCGGCATACGGGGTGTAGCCGTCGTCACCGTACGAGCCGCCGCTGTCATATGCGCCGCCGCCGTACGCGCCGTCGCCATATGCACCCTCGCCATATGCACCGCCACCGTAGGGGTCTTCGCCGTACGGGTCGTCGCCGTAGAGGCCGTCACCGTACGAGTCGTCCGTCGACTGATCGAAGGCGCGACGCTCGGCGGCACAGGGCGGACACGAGCAGTCCAACCCGTGCGGCCCGGCCACCATCATCGCGCGTGGCAGGTCCTGAAAACCCCGCTCGATGCTGAACTCGCAGTGGGGGAGGCTCGAGTAGAGCGACGAGCGGTCGAACACGATGATGCCGAGCAGTCGGGATACCGCGACGCCGGGATCCTCGTGCAGCCGCCGGTCGACGTCGGCCAACCACGTTGACTCGCTGTCGACCTCGACCGCACTGGTCCACCCGAGCGCGAAGTAGGCGATGTCCCGCGCGCTGCCGAGGTATTCCGCGATGTCGTCGAGATGTTGCTCGACCGGGCCGGACAGCTGCCGGACCACCGGTTCGACGTAGAGCAGGCGGAGATTCTCGTCCATCGCCACGATCCACAGCCCGTCGGGGTTGTCGCTGCTCACGCTGCCGCAGAGCGCCTGGAGCACGTCGATTCCGGATTCGATGATCATGACTGGAACCGTAGATTCCGCCGGGCGGGGCAGGGCGCCGGGACCGACGAACAGTGGGCTCGCGGCACGGCCGATCGGCTGGGGAGGAAAGGGTGCGGGCGGCGCGCTGACGCCGGCGGGAGACTACAGGTCGCGCACCGCCGGTCAAGGCCCAGCCACGGAGGCGGCGAATGGCGCGGCGCTTCGTAGGGTGGAAGTCCGTCACACGTTGAGGAGCGCCCGATGTCCGCCGCAGAGCACGAAACAGCAGGATCCACGAAGAGCAGGGTCGCCGTCGTCACGGGAGGCTCCGCCGGTCTCGGCCGCGCCGTCGTGCGACAGCTCGCCGCCGCCGGCTGGGACGTCGCCGTGCTCGCACGCGGCGAAGACGGTCTTGCCGGCGCGGTCGGCGACGTCGAAGCACTCGGACAGCGCGCCATCGGAATCTCCACGGATGTCTCGGACCGAGAAGCCGTCGAACGCGCGGCCGACCGCACCGAGGCCGAACTCGGCCGCATCGACCTCTGGGTGAACGGCGCCATGGTGGGGGTGTTCGGCGAGTTCCTCTCGACCGACCCCGCCGACTTCGAGCGCGCCACCCAGGTGAACTACTTCGGCTTCGTCAACGGAACCCGTGCCGCTCTCAGCCGCATGGTCCCGCGCAACCACGGCCACGTGATCCAGGTCGGGTCGGCGCTCGCCCACCGCGGGATCCCGCTGCAGGCCGCCTACTGCGCCGCCAAGCACGCCGTGCAAGGCTTCACCGAGTCGGTGACCACCGAGCTGATTCACAACGGCAGCGCCGTGAAGATCTCCACCGTCGACATGCCCGCGCTCAACACCATCCAGTTCAACTGGGTGAAGACCGATCTGCCGCATCACCCGATGCCCGTCGCACCGATCTTCGAGCCCGAGGTCGGGGCCCGCGCGATCGTGGCCGTCGCAGAGAAGCCGCGCCGCCGCACTTGGGTGGGGGAGCCGACAGTCGGTACCGTGCTCGGCAACCGTTTCGCCGCCGGCTTTATGGACTGGTACCTGGCCAAGAGCGGCTACGACGGCCAGCAGGCTCCCGAGAAGACCGAGCCGATGCTGCCGAACAACCTGTACGCGCCGGTACCCGGCGACCAGGGCGCCACGGGTATCTTCAGCGACCAGGCCCACAACGGGTCGCCGCAGGTGTGGGCCATCCGCAACCGCGGGCTCAGCTGGGGTCTCGCCGCGGCGACGGCAGCTGCGCTCGGCGGCGCAATCGCCACCGTGGTGGCGAAGAAGAAGTAACCGGGGGGCCGAACGGCGCTACGCGTCGCCGTTCGAGCTCTTGCCCTCGGCGATGTAGGCCAGGCGGCGCAGCGTCTCGATGTTGCGGAGATAGAGCGGCGGGTCGAGCAGGAAGTCGGGAACGAGGGAGCCCGGGCCCTTCACTGCGCCCTCGGTGATGCGCACGACGCAGCCGTGCCCGCGAGGCTTCACGTCGAGCGTCACCCGGGCCTCACCGATCGGCCAGCCCTTGGGCTGGATCACCATCCGCCGTGGCGGATCCCACTCGAGTACGGTCGTCTCGTCGTTGATCAGCGCGGGCCACACCCCAAACGAGTGCTGCAGCTTCGAGCCCACGGCGGGCCACGCGTCATCCACGTCTCGCATCCTGGACGCCCCGACAACCCAGGTCGGGAAGATCCACCCGTCGGCGAGAACGGCGAAGACCGCCTCGGGGGAACAGTTCATGGTGCGGACGTTGACTGACATGTGATCCTTACGGCGCAGACGTTGTGGCGGGGGACGGGGCGAGGTTCGGGGCGGCGGTGATGCCGAATTCGTGCCGGAGAGCGCTGCGGGCGGCGTAGTAGCCGGGCAGGCCGTGCACTCCGGGTCCGGGGGGCGTCGACGACGAGCAGAGGTAGACGCCGGGGGCGGGCGTGCGCCAAGGCTCGGGCGAGAGCACCGGACGCGCGAGCAACTGGGCAAAACTCGCGCCGCCCGAGGCGATGTCGCCGCCGACGTAGTTGGGGTTGTAGTTCTCCATGTCGCGCGCCGTCATGCTCGAGCGGGCAAGCACGAGGTCGCGGAAACCGGGCGCGAACCGTTCGATCTGCCGGGTGATGGCCTCGGTCTGGTCGAGAGACGAGTCGTGCGGTACGTGGGTGTAGGCCCAGAGTACGTGACCACCCTCAGGCGCGCGCGTGGGGTCGGCGATCGAGGGCTGTGCCACGAGGACGTAGGGCTTTTCGCTGTGACGTCCGGCCGCGACATCCGCCTCGGCCGCCGCGATCTCGGCGCGGGTCCCGCCCACGTGCAGCGTGCCCGCCCGGCGCAGGTCGAGGTTCGTCCACGGCACCGGCCCGGAGAGCGCGAAGTCGACCTTGGCGACGGCCCCTCCGTAGCGGAAGCGCTCGACCCGGCGACGGTAGGCCTCGGGCAGGGTGGCGAGGCGCAGCATCGACTTCGCGCTCACGTCGAGCAGAACGGCCTTCGATGACGGCAGTTCGTCGAGCGAGAAGATCTCGGTGTCGGTGACGATCTCACCGCCGTGGGCGCGGAGATCGTCGGCGAGCGCGTTCACGATCGACTGGCTTCCGCCGATGGGGATGGGCCAGCCGTGCGCGTGCGCGTAGGTGCCGAGGGAGAGGGCCGCGCCCGCCGTGGCGAGGCTCGGCATGGGACGGATGGAGTGCGCGCCGACGCCGCTGAGCATCGCGGGCGCGACATCTTCGCGGAAGCGCAGGTTCCAGGCCGGCGAGCCCTGTTCGAGAGAGCGCAGGCCGAAAAGGGCGGCGGTGAGCGGATGTCTCGGAAGCTGCAGCAACTGGGAGCCGGTGAACTGCGCCACCCGGCCGGCGTTGGCCACGAGCGGCCCCATCAGGCTCTTCCACGCCGCCCCGTCGACGCCGAGCCCGTCGGCGGTGCGATCGAGGTCACGCCACGCGATGCCCGCGCGTCCGTCGTCGAGGGGGTGCCCATACGACACCTCGGGCACGCGCAGGTCGATGCGCTGATCGAGCCCGAACCTGCGGAAAAACCCCGAAGCGAGTGCCATCGGGTGCACGGCCGAGCACACGTCGTGCAGGAAACCCGGCAGGGTGAGTTCGGCCGTGCGAGCGCCGCCGCCGATCGTCGGGTTGCGCTCGTACACGATCACTTTCAGCCCGGCGCGGGCGAGGGTGACCGCCGCGGACAACCCGTTCGGGCCGGAGCCCACAATGATGGCGTCGTAGTCGGTCATGCTCTCACGCTAACCGTTGGCCGCGTAAGTCCCTATTGCGAAGGTGAGGCTTGCGCCGATGAGCACCGCGAACAGCAGCAGCCAGACGGGCGAGGGCACACCCGTGCTTTTGTAGAGCAGGTAGGCGTCGGAGGTCTGCAACTGCGAGCGCCGCGACGTGTGCACGCCGATCACGGTCACGAGGCCGCGCACGGCACCGACGAGGAGCGCGACACCGAGCACGAGCAGCGCGTATCCGCGCACCTCCGGGGAGCCGTAGAACCAGAGCAGCGCCGCGACGCCGGCCGAGGCGAGCACAACGAGCACGCCGAACAGGTTGCGGATGACGAGCAGGGTGAGAATCAGGATGACGCCACCAACGAACAACGCGATCGCGGTATACCCGTTGAAGACACTCCACAACAGCGCGGCCCCCACTATCGCGGGGGCCGGGTAGCCGAAGACTCCGCTGAGCACGGTGCCGAAACCGGGTCGCCCCGAGCTCATGGCGTCGCCCGAGTGGTTGCGCCTGATGCGGATGCCGTGCACGACCCGCCCACTCAGGATGGCGGCGATGGCGTGCCCGAGTTCGTGCACGAGGGTCGCGAACAGGCCGAACCACTGCCAGGTGAGACGGGGGATGCTGAGCAGCGCCGCGACGGCGACGACCCCCACGAGCACGGGCATGGAGACGTCGAGGGGAGCGGAGCGTTCGAACAGGCTGGAGAAGGTGAAGGTATCGATACCCCAGTGTTGCAGACGCCCCTATCGGTCGAGCGCGGCGATGACCTCGTCGTCGCTCGTCTGCGCGAAGTCGACGTACCAGCGACCGACGGCCCACAGGTCGCGAGGGGTCGAGACGACCACGAACGCGTCCGCCTCGTCGGCGAGTTTGCGCTCCCAGCCGAGCGGAGCCACCGGTACCGCGAGCACGATCTCGCCGGCACCGAGCAGGCGGGCGGCGCGGCAGGCGACGATCGCCGTCGCCCCGGTCGCGACGCCGTCGTCGACGATGATCGCCCGTCTGCCCGCGATCGCGCGCGCGGGGCGACCGCCGCGGTAGAGGCTCAGAAGACGCGCGAGATCGACCCGCGCGGCCGCTTCGACCCGCTCGAGGTCGCTCGCTGGCAGGTGCGTGTGCCGCACGGCGTCATCGTCGACGAGTCGCACGCCGCCCTCGGCGATGGCCCCGACCGCGAATTCCGGATGTCGCGGCCCGCCCAATTTGCGCACGGCGAGCACGTCGAGCGGCGCCCCGATGATGTCGGCCACGAGTCTCGCCACGGGGACACCGCCGCGCGGCAGGCCCAGAACGACCGTTTCGCGAGGCGCATCCGAATCTCCCAGCGAGCGGCGCACCGCTTCTCCGAGCCGCCGGCCCGCGTCCGCCCGATTCTCGAAGATCCCGGCCATGGGTGGCTACCTGGTGAGCAGAGCCGAGCGCTCGGGGTGCTTGTCGAACCACTCGCCCACGTACCAGCACATCGGAACGATCCGCAGCGTGCCGGTCTTCTCGATGTCGTTCACGGCGTATTCGACGATCTCGGCTGCGAGACCGCGTCCGCGGTGGGCGGGGGAGGTGAATGCGCGGGTGAGCGAGATCGCCTGCCCGTTGCTTGCGTAGTCGAGAACGGCGAGCAGCTCGTCGCCGTCTCGCAGGGCATAGCGCCGCGCGTCCGTTTCGTTCGCGAAGGTTTTCGTCACGAATCGAGCCTAGAACTTTTCGCGCCCTGCGGCCGGTCCATGCAAACACATCGGGAATACGCGTGACTCTCGGTACGCTTCATCCATCATGAAGCGCATCGGATTCCTCTCTTTCGGCCACTACCAAGACGTTCCCGGTTCTTTGGTGCACACCGCGCAGGACTCGCTGCTGCAGACGGTCGAGCTCGCGGTCGCCGCCGAGGAGGTCGGCGTCGACGGGGCCTACGTGCGGGTGCATCATTTCGCCCCGCAGTTCGCCTCGCCCTACCCGCTGCTCGCCGCCATGGCCGCGCGTACCTCGACCATCGAGTTGGGCACCGGCGTCATCGACATGCGCTACGAGAACCCGCTGTACATGGCCGAGGAAGCCGCCATCACCGACCTGATCAGCAACCGTCGCCTGCAGCTGGGACTGAGCCGGGGTTCGCCCGAGACCGCGCTGCGCGGCTACGAGTCGTTCGGCTACGGGCCCGCGGAGGGCGAGACCGACGCCGATCAGGCCCGCAGGCACACCGCCATCTTCCGGGCCGCGATCGACGGTGCTGCTGTCGCCGAAGCCAACCCGCAGATGAACCGCGGCATGGGCGGCGCGCTCGCGATCGAACCGCAGTCGCCCGGGCTGAGCGAGCGCATCTGGTGGGGGAGCGGCACGCGCGCGACCGCCAAGTGGGCGGCCGAGCAGGGCATGAACCTGATGAGCTCCACACTGCTCACCGAAGACACCGGGGTGCCGTTCGACGAGCTGCAGGCCGAGCAGATCCAGATCTACCGCGACGAGTGGAAGGAACACGGCCACGACTTCACCCCGCGCGTCTCGGTGAGCCGCAGCATCATCCCGCTCGTCTCCGAGGCCGACCGCAACTACTTCGGGCTGCGCGGCCAGGTGGAGGGCAAGGACCAGGTCGGACACCTCGATGGCGGACTCGCCCGCTTCGGGCGCAGCTACATCGGAGAACCCGATGTGATCGCGGCCGAGCTGGCTCAGGATGTCGCGGTGCAGGCGGCCGACACGGTGTTGGTCACCGTGCCCAACCAACTCGGAGTCGAGTACAACGCCGCGCTGCTCGAGAGCATCGTAAAGTACGTGGCACCGGCGGCCGGCTGGCGCTAGCGGGGCACCCGGTAGCGGAGGTAGACGAGACCCGAATCGAGGGTGCGGTTCGCGACGAGCTCGAGGTCCGTCCGGCGTTTGTCGTGGGAGAAGTACGGGATGCCGCCGCCGATCAACACCGGGCTCACGCGCATCGTGTACTCGTCGATGAGGCCGAGCTCGGCCGCTTCGGCGGCGAGGGTCGCGCCGCCGATGGCGATCGTGCCCCCGCCCGGTTCGGCCTTCAACCGCTCGATCTCCTCGGCGAGACTGCGCGTCGCTAGTCGCGCGTTGCCCTCGACGCCGGTCAGCGTCCGCGAGAACACCACCTTCGGCAGCGGCTTCCAGATGCCCGACCACTCGCGCATCGCCTCGTCGAGCGACGGATCCTGATCGGCGGTCTCCCAGACGAGCATCGACTCGTAGAGCCGTCGGCCCATCAGGTGCACGCCGACCTCGCGGATCTCGTCGACGACGATGCGGGAGAGCTCTTCGTCGAACGTGCCCCAGTCGAGGCTCCCGTCCGCTCCGGCGACGTAGCCGTCGAGCGAGACGCCCATCGTGTAGGTGACGCGACGCATCAGAGGCCCTCCCGTGTGGTGGTGGCTCGATGCTACGACGGTGTGGCCGCTATTCGCGAGCCTCTTCCAGAGTCTCGCCGGTGGGGTCCGCCGCCACTTCGTCGGCCGTCAGCGCGCCGCCGACGGGGGTGCTCTCCCACTCGAGGAGGGTCCAGCCCTCGTCGAAGGATCCCTCCAGGATGACGATTCCGGTGTTCATCAGCTCGTGGTCGCCCACGAACTGCGGGGTGATGTTGCTCGCGTTGCCGGCGACCCAGACCCGGATCGCGGCGCCGTGGCTGACGACGACGGCCGTCTCCAGGCCCGACTCCACTAACTCGGCGAGGTCGGCGTTGTAGCGTCCGAAGAAGTTGTGGCCGTCCGGCCCGCCGGGCATCGTCACGTCGAGGTCGCCGAGCCCCCAGGCGAAAACGGTCTCGAGGTAGGCGCGCACCGACTCGCGGTCGCTCTTGCCCTCGAGGTCGCCCGCCTCGATCTCGTGGATTCCCCCGAGGATGGTGACGGCAAGACCGCGGTCGGCCGCGAGAGGGGCGGCGGTCAGCTGGGTGCGCACCAGGGTGGACGCGAAGATCGCGTCGATCGGCTCGGCGCGCAGCGCATCCGGAATCTTGGCGGCCTGTTCGAGTCCGCGTTCGGTCAATCCCGGTCCGGGGTGGGCGGTGTCGAGTTGTCCGAGGACGTTGGCGGGCGTCTGGCCGTGGCGGATGAGAATGAGGCGCATGATCCTTCCAGCCTAGGCGGCTTACGGTCGCCGGGGCGTGTGCTCAGGGCCACCGTCGGGGGTCGCGGGTAGCCTGCGAGCATGAAGATCCTGCACACCTCCGACTGGCACATCGGGCGCACCTTCCACGGGCACTCGACGCTCGAGCACCTGCGCGTGGTGCTCGCCGCCATGGTCGCCGAGGTGCGCGAGCGGGGCATCGACGTGGTCGTCGTGGCGGGCGACATCTTCGATTCGTCCATGCCGTCGGCAGAGGCGTTCGCCGTGCTCTCCGGCGCGCTGCGCGACCTGCGCGGCGCCGGGGTCCAGGTTGTCATGACGAGCGGCAACCACGACTCCGCGACACGACTGGGGTTCCAGAGCGAATGGGCCACCCTGTCCGGAATCCACATCATCACCCGTCCCGAGCAGCACCTCGAACCGGTGCTCATCGACGACGAATACGGTCCGGTCGCGTTCTACGGCATCCCGTACCTCGAGCCGTCGATCTTCAGAACTCGGCACCCGGGCGAAGACCTGCGGACGCACGAGCAGGTGCTCGGTTTCGTG
This sequence comes from Conyzicola nivalis, assembly GCF_014639655.1. Classification (NCBI taxonomy): domain Bacteria; kingdom Bacillati; phylum Actinomycetota; class Actinomycetes; order Micrococcales; family Microbacteriaceae; genus Conyzicola; species Conyzicola nivalis. Next base: position 728,705 of record NZ_BMGB01000001.1, on the reverse strand, counting down.
ATGAATCAGGTGCGGTCGGATGTCGCGGCTCGGCAGGTCCGTTCGGTGGTGCTGTCCCACTGCTTCGCCTCGGGCGTCGCAGCGTCGAACGAGGCCACCGACGTCGAGCGCGACATCACCTCGGGCGGGCTGAACCTGGTGCCCGCGTCCGTGTTCGACGGCCCCGACTACGTGGCGCTCGGGCACATCCACGGCCGTTCGGTCATCACCGACCGCGTGCGCTACTCCGGCGCGCCGCTGCACTACTCGTTCGGCGAGGCGAACAAGCCGCGCGGCGGCTGGCTCGTCGAGCTCGACGCCGGGGGAGTAGACACCGTCGAGTGGCTCGACCTGCCCGTTCCCCGCCGCCTCACAGTGCTCACGGGCGATCTCGACGAGCTGGTCGGCTCCGAACGGTACGGCGAGTTCGAGAACGACTGGGTCGCCGCCGTCCTCACCGACCGCGTCCGTCCGATGGACGCGATGCGGCGCCTGCAAGACCGGTTCCCCTTCGCGGCCATGCTCGAATACCGTCCCGCCGTAGTGGCGGAGGCCGGCGCGGCCACCTACCGTGAGCGCATCGAGAAGAAGACCGACGACCAGATCGTCGCGGGGTTTCTCGAACTCGTGCGCAACGGGGTCGGCCCGACCGACTTCGAGGCGGCGCTCGTCGCCGAAGTGATCGCCGAGCAGGCCGCAAAAGAGGCGTCGGCATGAAGATCCGCGCGCTGACCCTCGCCGGCTTCGGGCCATACCGGCACGAACAGCGGGTCGACTTCACCCACTTCGACGACGCGGGGCTCTTCCTCATTACCGGCAAGACCGGCGCGGGCAAGTCCAGCATCCTCGACGCCATCTGTTTTGCGCTCTACGGCAGCATTCCCCGCTTCGACGGCACCCAGGCACAGTTGCGCAGCGACCATTGCGAGCCCGAAGACCCGAGCTTCGTCGAGCTGGAGTTCACGGTCGGCGGGGTCGACTACACGGTGCGGCGCGTGCCCGAATACCTGCGCCCCAAGAAGAACGGCTCGGGCACCACCAAGCAGGCCCACGACGCCTCGCTCAGCCGGGCCGGCGAGGTCATCGCGGCCAAGCCCGTCGATGTGGCCCACGAGCTGGCCGAGATCGTTTCGCTGACCAAAGACCAGTTCCTGCAGGTCGTGCTGCTCGCCCAGAACCGGTTCCAGCAGTTTCTGCTCGCCAAGAACGACGACCGCCAGTCGGTGCTGCGTACGCTCTTCGGTTCCGAGCGGTTCGAGAAGATCGAGGTCGCGCTCGACGAACGACGCAAGACCGTCCAGGCCGAGCTGGCCACCGCAGACGGAGCCCTCGACCAGCAGGTCGAACACGCCGTACGCCTGCTCGAGCTCGACGAAGCACCGACGGCCCCCGACTCAGAGTGGTTCGCCGGAGCCCTCGCCGATCTGGCCGTGCGCCTCGTCGCCGCGACCCGCGAATCCGACGCCGCCGACGAGCAGTTCGCGGTCGCCGACCTCGAACACCGCGCTCTACTCGACCTCGCCGCGCTGCAGCGGCGGCGGGACACGGCCGCCACGACGATCGCGGCCCTCGACGACGGAGCGACCGAGGTGGCCGGCCACCGGCTCGAACTCGACGCCGCACGCCGCGCCGCCCCGGTCGCCCCGCTTATCGACGCGCGCGACCGGGCGCAGACCGCGCTCGACCGCGCGACCGACCGGGCGTCGCGGGCTCGCGCCGTGTACGAGCCCGACGGCACTCCGCTCGACGAGGCGGTCGAGGCGTATGCCGCGACCCTCGGCACGCTCGCCGACGTGCTTGCCGAAGAGAACACCCTGCCGGCCCTCGACGGCCGCATCTCCGAGCTCGCCGCCTCGAGCGACACGGCCGCCGTCGCCCTCGCGGCCGCGATCGAACGCTCCGCCGCGCTCCCCGCCGAGCTCGACGAGCTCGGGCAGAGGGCGACGCACGCCGCGAGCAGAGCGGCGCGTTCCGCCGACGCCGCCGACACCGTCTCGCGAACGACGACGGCGCTCAAATCTGCACAGCAGGCGGCCGAACTGGAGCCGCTGCTCGAGCTGCACAGGCTCGCCGAACGAGAGGCGAGTTCCGCGCACACCCGCGCCGCCGTCGACCTCGACGATCTGCTCGAACGCCGCCTCGGCGGGTTCGCCGGCGAACTCGCCGAGAACCTCGTCGCCGGAGAGCCCTGTGCGGTGTGCGGCTCGACGAGTCACCCGCGGCCGGCCGAGCACAGCGAGACTCCGGTCACCGCCGACGATATCGATGCGGCCCGCGACCGGCTCGCGGCCGCCCGCACCGCCATGGACGACGCGCACTCCACCGCGAACGAGACGGCGTCGCGCCTGACCGACGCGCGGGCCCGGGCAGACGGCAGGAACGTCGACGAGCTCGACGAGGCACTCGCCGCGGCATCCGAAGCGCTACGGGGCGCTCGTTCCGCCGTCGACGAGCTCGCCGCCATCGAGGCCGAACGCACGCGGGTGCGCGGCGAGATCGAGGCGCTCGACGCCCAGCTCGACCACCTGCGTGAGAATCAGCGCGCCGTCGCCTCGTCGCTCACCGAGACGACGAGCAGACGCGACGCCATCCTCGCGCGCACGACCAAGCACCGGGGCGACGCCGAATCGGTGTCGGCTCGCGTCGCCGAGCTCGAGACACGGCTGGCGGCCGCCCGGGCCCTGCTCGCCGCCGAGGCCGACGCGGCGAACAAGGCCGAGGCACTGGAACACGCGAGCGCTGCCCTCGCCGCACAACTCGAGGAGCAGGCGTTCGACGGTGTCGACGCGGCCAACGAGGCACGGCGCGATCCGGCCGAGATCGCACGGCTCGAGACGCGCATCCGCGAGCATGACGAGGCCCGAGCGACAGCGCAGGCCACCCTCGACGAACCCGGAATCGCGGCGGCGCCCGACGGGCCGGTCGCCGTCGACCCCGCGCGTGCGGCGAAGGAGGCGGCGTTCGAGGCACGCGACCGGGCCCGCGACACGACCGCCGTGCTGAGCAGACGGGTGACGCAGTTCGAACAGCTCGTCGTCGCGGTGAGCGCTCAACGCGACGCCACGGCGCAACGCCGCCTCGAGTTCGAGCAGTTGCGCCAGCTCGCGAGCGTGGTGCGCGGCGAAGAACCCAACACGCGCCGGATGCGACTCGAGACCTACGTGCTCGCCGCACAACTCGAGCAGATCGTCACGGCCGCGAACTCGCGCCTGCGCACCATGAGCGCCGGCCGGTACACGCTCGAGCACGACGACGCGCTGCAGTATCGCAACACCAAGTCGGGGCTCGGTCTTGCCATCCGCGACGAGCACACCGGACGCACGCGGGCGACGCACTCCCTCTCCGGCGGCGAGACGTTCCTCGCCTCCCTCGCCCTCGCACTCGGCCTGGCCGAGGTCGTCACGAATCAGACCGGCGCGATCACGCTCGACACCCTGTTCATCGACGAGGGCTTCGGCTCGCTCGACGGCGAGACCCTCGAGATCGCCATGTCCACGCTCGACGGGCTGCGCGAGGGCGGACGCACCATCGGCCTGATCAGCCACGTCGAGGCCATGAAGGAACAGATCCCCGCGAAACTCCGCATCACGGTGTCGCCGACGGGTGACAGTTCGATCGCCGAGAGCTACGAAGCGGGCTAGTGCGGGCCGCCGCGCATCTCGATCGCGATCTGCGAGGCGTCGAGATTGGCGAGCGCGTTCGCGAGCACGTCGGCGTCGAAAGTGCCGTTGTCGCGGGCGTCGAGCAGCGCGGTCCGTTGAGCGGCCAGCACGGTCAGCAGGTGGGCCTGCGACTCGCGCAGGTCGGCCGGCGTGGGTTCGCCTTCGGGGCGCCGCAGCTCGCCGACCGAGTCCGCGCTGGCCCTCATGATGGCGATGATCCGGGCACGTTCGTCGTTCTCCTGGCCGCCCGTTGCTGCGGCGCCCGTCGGTGGTGTGAGGCGGCGCACGAGCGGGCCGACGGTACCGCCCTGGACGAGCAGTGACAGGGCGGCGACGGTGAAGGCGATGAGCACGAGCACCGACCGCTGCGGGGTGTCCTCGGGCAGCGACTGCGCGGCGGCCACGGTGACCGCGCCGCGCATGCCCGCCCACACGACGACGGTGCCCTCGCGCCAGCCGAGGGGCTGGCGGCGGAAGTACTCGATGTCGGCGAGCCCGCGCGTCACCCGCACCGCGAATCGTTGCAGGTCACGTTCGGACGGCTGCCGGCCCCGCCGGTTCACGTCACCGAAGGCCTCCTGCGTACCCTCGGGAACGGCGAACTTCTCCTGCATGCCCTGCAACTGCACCTGCAGCTTCTCGGCGTGCCGCGACCGGCTCTTCAGCACGGCGAGCAGGGGCCCGACATAGGCGGCCCGGACCAGAATCGTCAGCAGGAGCGCACCGACCGCGATGAGCACGGCCGGCCCGGTGCCGGCGTGCGCCTCCTCGACGTTCGTCACGATCGACTTGATCTGCAGTCCCATCGTGAGGAACACCGCCCCCTCGAGCACGAGTTCGACGGTGCGCCAGTTCTGGGTGTCCGACAGTCGATTCTGTGCCGAGAGCTGGCGGGGTGCGAGGATTCCCGTGATCAGGCCCGCGACGACCGCCGCCACGAGCCCCGAGGCACCGAGCAGTTCTGCGGGCACCGCCGCGAGGAAGGGCACCGTGAACGAGATGACGGTGTTCACCGTGGAGTCGGTCACCCGCTTGCGCACCTCGAGGTTCAGCCGCGCGACGAGCCCGCCGATGACCGCTGCCACCGCGACCGAGTAGGCGAAGGTGCCGACCGCGCCCCAGAAGGAGAAGGATGCCGCGGCCGCCACTATCGCGGTGCGCAGCAGCACGAGCGCGGTCGCGTCGTTGAGCAGACTCTCGCCGTCGAGGATAGCGACGACGCGTTTCGACACCGTGGTGCGCTTGATGATCGAGGTCGCCACGGCGTCCGTCGGGCTGACGATCGCGCCGAGCGCGACTCCCCAGGCGAACCCGAGCCCCGGCAGGGCGAGCATAAAGAAGAGGCCGAGCAGCAGGGCGCTGCCGACGACGAGCACCACGGAGAGGCCGCTGATCGCGCCGAACTCGCGCCGGAAGTTCATCGCCGGCATCGACACCGCGGAAGAGTAGAGCAGGGGAGGGAGAATACCGGCGAGAATCCATTCCGGCTCGATGTACACCGACTCGAAGACCGGCAGGAAGCTCGCCACCACCCCGATCGTCACGAGCACCAAGGGGGCCGCGATGCCGATTCGCGGGGCGACGACGGTGGCCGCGGCGATGGCCACGAGGGCGACGACGATCACAACGAGGGATTCGGTCATGCCCTCACCCTATTCGATCAGTTCGAACGTTGACAGTTAGAACTCGAACGGTTAGTGTTCTGACTATGGACGAACACGCACCGCCGCTCACCACCAGCCTCGAACTCGTGCGCTGGATCGGTTGGGCGCAGATGAAGGCCGGGGAGGAATGGATCAGGGAGCGCGAGCTCAGCCACCCGCAAAGCTTCGTGCTCGGCTACCTGGTGCAGAACCCGGGCGCCATCCAACGCGACATCGCCGCCGTCTCTCGCACGAGCGCCGCGAGCGTCTCGAGCCTCCTGCAGGGGCTCGAGCGACGCGGCCTCATCGAGCGCCGCTCGGAGGAGGGCAACGAGCGGGTCAAGCGCGTCTTCGCCACCCCCGCCGGAGTCGAGCTGATCGACGGCTTCGCGGCCGCGATGGCCGCCGCCGACGACACGATCCTGGCCCCCCTCGACCCTGACGAGCGGGCCGCCCTGCACGCGCTCCTGTCGAAGGTGACCGCGCACCTGCCCCAGCCGACGCGCTCGTAGCGGGCGCGCTTCCCACCGGTGCCGCGCGGCCAGTCCGCGCATCCGCCTCTCCTTATCGACCTCTTTTTGTCGATCCCCCCATCGCCGTGCCGGCGTCCGTCGGCGCGCGCCCACGCCTGCCCAGAAGGAGCACGCCATGACCACCCCAACCACCCCCGAAACCACTGTCGGCAGCAACCGCTGGTATCTCTCGTCGGCGCCGATCGTCCGCGCCCTCGTCCACCTCTGCATTCCCTTGGCCGCCGCGATGATCGTCGGCGCCGTCTACAACGTGATCAACGCCGGATTCATCGGCTCGCTGCACGACGCCACGCTGCTCGCCGCGGTCACCCTCGGCGCACCTCTGCTCGGCCTGGTCATGGCCGTCGGCGGGGTGTTCGGCGTCGGCGGCGGCGCGCTCATCTCGCGCCTGCTCGGCGCGGCCGAGAAGGAGCCGTCGAAGGCCGCCGAGATCAAACACGTCTCGTCGTTCGCCGTCTGGGGCGCCGTGATCGTGGGGACGGTGCTGGGCGGCATCGGACTGCTCGCGCTGGATCCCCTCGTCATGGTGTTGGGGGCGGATGCGGCAGCAGCACCGGCGACCGGCGCGTTTGTGGCCGTGCTGCTCGCGTTCGTACCGGTTCTCGCCGCGGCCTTCTGTCTCGAACAGCTCGTGCGGGCCGAGGGCGCTGCGCGGCAGGTGATGGTCGGACTCATCGCGTCGACCGTCGCGAATGTCGTGTTCGACATCCTCTTCATCCTGGTGCTGCACTGGGGCGTCGCCGGCGCGGCCCTCGCGATGGGCTTGTCGAACCTCGGCGTCGTGATCTACTTCGTCGTCTGGCTGCAGCGGCACAGCGAACACATCAGCGTCTCGCCCCGCTGGTTCACCCTGTCGCCCGCCGTGCTGAAGCCCGTGTTCGGCGTGGGGGTCAGCGAGCTGCTGCAGTCGTCATTTCTCATCATCACCTCGCTCGTGCTCAACAATCTCGCGGCGGCCTACGGAGACACGGCTCTCGCGGCGATGGGCGTCGCCGTCCGCATCGCGCAGGTGCCCGAGTTCCTCGTGATGGGCGTCACCCTCGGGGTGCTGCCGCTGCTCGCCTACTCCTACGGAAAGGGCGACAGGCCACGGCTGATGTCGGCCGTCCGGGTGTCCGCCCTGACGGTGGGCGCCGTCACGCTGATCTCGGCGACGACCGTGTTCGCCTTCCGCGAGCAGGTGATCACCGCCTTCTCCGACGATCGTTCCGTGCTGGCTATCGGCGTCACGATCCTCACCGCCCAACTGGTGGCCATGATCGTGAACGGCTTCGCCGGGCTCCTCACCTCGCTGTTCCAGGCGACCGGTCGGGCGGTGCCGGCGATCGTGATGTCGGTGTCGCAGGGCGTGATCTTCATACCTGTCGTGCTCCTCGGCAACCTGTGGTTCGGTCTCACCGGCATCATCTGGTCGCTGACGATCACCGAGGTCGCCGTGTTCCTGATCGGCGTGGTGATGTGGCTCGGCTCCCGCTCCGCCATCGATCGCGGCCTGGCCGAGGGTAACGCCGAGCGGGCCGAGGCGATGCTCGACCAGGTCGACGCCTGACCCGGTGCATGGAAAACGACACCCGACCGCAAGACCTCTGGTGCGACCTCCGGGCATTGTGTACAGTGTCCACAACCCGGGGAGAGACGAAGGGACAGCGCGTGAATTTCATCGAAGCGACCGGTCTGACCAAGACGTACTCGCCCAAGAACGCCAGCCCGGTGCACGCACTGGACGGCCTCGACCTCGGCGTTCCGCGGGGCACCGTCACGGCGCTGCTCGGACCGAACGGTGCGGGAAAGACCACCGCGGTCAAGGTGCTCACCACGCTCATCCGGCCCGACTCGGGCAGCGCGACGATCGGGGGAGTCGACGTGCTGAAGCACCCGGAACGCATCCGGCCGAGCATCGGTGTCTCCGGCCAGTACGCGGCGGTCGACGAGAACCTCACCGGCTTCGAGAACCTCGACATGGTCGGTCGGCTCTACCACCTGGGCGCGAAGCAGTCCCGCGTCCGGGCGAAAGAGCTGATCGACCTGTTCGACCTCACCGAGGCGCAGAACCGGCCGGTCAAGGGGTTCTCCGGCGGCATGCGCCGGCGCATCGACCTCGCGGGGGCCCTCGTCACCCGGCCCGAGGTGCTCTTCCTCGACGAGCCGACCACCGGGCTCGACCCGCGGAGCCGACTCGGCATGTGGGACATCATCGGCTCCCTCGTCGGCGAGGGCACCACCGTGCTGCTGACCACGCAGTATCTCGAGGAGGCCGACCAACTCGCCGACAGCATCTCGGTGATCGACTTCGGCAAGGTGATCGCGCGCGGTACGTCGGACGAGCTCAAGGCGTCGAGCGGCGGCCAGCGGGTGGAGGTGAACCTTGTCTCCGACCTCGACAGCCAGCGCGCCCTCGAGGTGCTGCGGCGGTTCGGCAGCGCCGACCCCACGGTGTCCGACGACGGGCGGGCGCTCACGGTGAGTGCCGACGACGGTCCCGCGGCACTGCAACGCATCCTCGCCGAACTGGCCGGGCTCGACGTGCGGCTCTACGACGCGGGTATGCGGCGACCCACCCTCGACGAGGTCTTCCTCAGGCTCACCGGCCACGTGGCATCCGAAGACCAGGACGATGCGAAGGAGCACCGCCAGGCGAAGGAGAAGGTCTCATGACCGCGACGGCAGCGACAACCACCACCCGCCGCGAACCCGACGGGGCGCCGTCGATCGCGAACTGGTTTTCCGACGGGTGGATCACCACCCGTCGCAACCTGATCAAGATCAAGCGGGTGCCCGACATCCTCGTCTTCACCACGCTGCAGCCGATCATGTTCGTGCTGCTGTTCACCTACGTCTACGCGGGCGTCATCGACATCCCCGGCAGCACCTACACCGAGTTCATCATGGCCGGCATCTTCGCGCAGACCGTGGTGTTCGGCTCGACCTATTCGGGGTCGGCGATGGCGCAAGACCTCAAAGACGGCATCATCGACCGCTTCCGCACCCTGCCGATGAGCCCGTCGGCCGTGTTGATCGGGCGCACGAACGGCGACCTGCTCATCAATGCGATCTCGATGACGGTGATGATGATCACCGGATTCGTCGTCGGCTGGCGCATCCGCTCGAGCTTCTTCGAGGCCTTCGCGGCAGTGGCGCTGCTGCTGCTCTTCGCCTACGCGCTCTCCTGGGTGCTGGCATACGTGGGCATGAGCGTGCGCAGCCCCGAGGTGATCAACAACGTCTCGTTCCTGATCCTGTTCCCGCTCACGTTCATCTCGAACGCGTTCGTGCCGAGCGACACCCTGCCGGCGCCCCTGCAGTTCGTCGCCGAGATCAACCCGGTGTCGGCGCTCGTGCAGGCCGCACGCAACCTTTTCGGCAATACCCCGCCCGGCACGCCGGAGCCCGAGGTGTGGACCCTGCAGAACCCCGAACTCACCGTGCTCATCGGCATCGCCGTGATGCTCGTCATTTTCGTGCCCCTCGCCGTGCGCAAGTTCGACAAGGTGAGCACCCGGTAACGTGAGGGCGTGCCCGACTACCGAGTGACCATGACGATGGGCGCGCTCCGCCCGGGGGTCTCACCCGCGGACGTGCTGCCCGCCGCGAAGGCCGCCGCCGGCGAGCTCACGATGGTGGAGGCCGCCGATGTGACGATCGTCGCGGGGAGCGCGCGCATCGTGATCCGGTTCGAGTCGGATGATTCGGAGCTGGCGACCCAGATCGCCGAGCACGTCGTCGCGACCACGCGTAACTCGGTAGAGGTGCCGGCGTTCACGGTCACCGAGCGCGCCCGCGGGCGCTGGTTCAGGGTGCGCTGACCCGGTCGGTTGCAGACCCCGTCGGTTATCGGGCGCGGTCAGTCGTCGAGCACGGGACCGTCGCCCCGCGCGACATCGATGTGCGAGTCGTCGAGTTTGTCGGCATCGTCGACGAACTCGTCGTCGCCCGCGAAATCGTCGTCGACCAGTTCGTCGCGGTCGGTGATGAGCTGCTCGTCGACGATCGGCATGTCACTGAAGGGGTCGCCGCTCGAGGGAAGCCCGACGGGATACATGCTGCTCATGGTTTCCTCCTGCATTCGTCCGGACGGATCGTCTCTCCAGTCAATACCCGGCGCCTGTTCTCCACAACGGCCCGCGCCCGCCGTTTGTCCACAGATCGCGCCGGGTCTGGGCGGGAGCGTGCCGCCGGCGGCACCCTCGACACATGATCGAACGCCAAGAAGCCGACCTCGAACCCCTCACGACCGACACCCTCATCGAGCGCCGGGTCGGGTCCCTCATCGGTCGGGCGCAGAACCGGCAGATCTGGCTGCTCTTCCTCGACTGCGACCACGTGCAGTCGCCGCTGGTTCTGCCCGTCTCCGACATCCCGGTCGCGCCGCCAGACGACGACCTCGACAACTGGAGCGAGCTGCTGCGTGGCGCAACGGCCGCGGTCGATTGCGCCGACGTCATCGTGGTCATCGAACGGTACGCGACCGAGCGACTGACCGACGCCGACCGCGCGTGGGCCCGGATGCTGAGCGACGGATGCCGCGTGGCCGGCGTCACCCTGCGGGCGGTGCTTCTGAGCCACCGCAACGGCGTGCGGCTACTCGATGACGACGACTACACGTAGCGCCGCCTAGACCGCCGGCACAGGAAGAGCGTCGAGTCAGACCGCCGCGCCGAGCTCTTCGAACTCCTCGTCGGTGAGCTCGAGTTCGGCGGCCCGCAGGTTGTCTTCGAGGTGCTCGACCGACGACGTGCCAGGGATCGGCAGCATCACGGGCGAGCGCTTCAGCAGCCAGGCCAGTGCCAGTTGCGACGGGCTCGCGTCGTGCTTCGCCGCGAGCGCCGAGAGCGGACCCCCGTCACCGAGGAGCTTGCCCGTGGCGAGGGGGAACCACGGGATGAACGCGAGGCCGTTCGCGGTGGCATAGTCGAGCAGCGGTTCGGCGTCGCGGCGGGCGAGGTTGAAGAGGTTCTGCACCGAGACGATCGTGGCGATCTTCGACGCCGCCTCGACCTCGTCGACGGTTACCTCACTCAGTCCGATGTGGCGGATCTTGCCCTCGTCCTGCAGCGCCTTGAGCTCGCCGACCTGGTCTTCCAGCGGCACGGTCGCGTCGATGCGGTGCAACTGCTGCAGGTCGATGCGTTCGACGCCGAGGATGCGGAGGCTCATCTCGGTCTGCTGGCGCAGGTACTCGGGACGCCCCACGGGCGTCCACTGGCCGGGGCCCTGCCGGGTGAAACCGGCCTTGGTCGCGATGACGAGGTCGTCGGAGTAGGGGGCGATTGCGCGGTGAATCAGCGGCTCCGCCACGTACGGTCCGTACGAATCTGCCGTGTCGATGAACGTGACGCCGAGTTCGACGGCGCGGCGCAGCACGGCGGCGGCACCGGCGGGATCGCGCGGCTCGCCCCACACTCCGGGGCCGGTGAGCTGCATGGTGCCGTAACCGAGACGGTTGACCGTCAGGTCACCGCCGATCGCGAAGGTGCCGGACGCCTGGGCGGGAAGCGACGTCGTCATGAGGATGCTCCCGGCAGCGAGGACTCGATGAGTCCGACGATTTCGGGGGCGTCCGGCTCGGTGCGGGGGCGGAACCTGTGGACCTCGCCGGTGGGGGTGATCAGGAACTTCTCGAAGTTCCAGCTGACCTTGCCCGCCTTGCCGTCGGCGTCGGGGGTCTTCGTGAGTTCGGCGTAGAGCGGGTGCTGCTGTTTGCCGTTCACCCGGATCTTCTCGAACATCGGGAAGGTCACGCCCCAGGTCGCCGAGCAGTACTCGGCGATCTTCTCTTCGGTGCCGAGCTCCTGCAGGAACTGGTTGCTCGGAAAACCGAGCACCGAGAATCCGCGGTCGCCATAGGTCTTCTGCAGCTCCTCGAGCTTCTCGTACTGGGGCGCGAGACCGCAGCGGGAGGCGACGTTCACGATGAGCAACACCGTGTCGTCGAACTCGCCGAGCGAGGTCTGCTCGCCGCGGATCGTCGTCAGCGGAATGTCAGAAATCGGGGTGTCGGAGATCGTCATGGTTGCGACGATACGCCTAGTTGGCCTGAGCGTCAGCCGCGCGGTGTCAGCCACGCAGTGTCAGCCACGCGGTGTCAGCCACGAAGGGCGAGGGCGAACGGCAGCACCGCCGAGGCACCCGCCTGCCGCAGGGCACGTCCAGCGACGGTGATCGTCCAGCGGCTGTCGACCAGATCGTCGACCAGCAGCACAGGCTGGCCCACGGGCACGTCGAGTGAGGCCGTGCCGAACCGGTCCCAGACGCCCGCGAGCCGGTAGGCGCTGTTGCCGCCGGCCTCGCCGCTTGGTCCGCCGTTCTGGGCGGAGAGTTCACCCAGGTAAGGCAGGCGGCCGGCGGCGCTCAGGCCACGCGCGACCGAGTCGACGAGCAGCGGATGCCGGCGGCTCGGCACGGAGACGATAGCGACCGGGCGTTCGTCCCAGCCCCAGCCGGCGAGCACGCGAACGCAGGCGGCGATCATGGCGGGCGAGGCGGGCGCGTCGACCGCCCCGGGGGCGAAGGCGTCGCGCAGGGCGCCGCCCCAGCCGAGGTCGGTGAGCCGGGCGAGCGCGCGACCCGACTCGAGGCGTTCGCCCACGGCGATGTTGCCCTTCACCGGAACGCCGAGGTTCGCCATACCGTTCGGCCATTGGGCGCGTGGTTCGACGGCGACGCCGACACGTTCGAGCGATTGGGCGGCGGCAGCCGTAGCATCCGTCTGGATGCCGGTCGGGTACCAGACCCCGGCGCAGTTGTCGCAGCGCCCGCACGGAACGGCGGTCGCGTCGTCGAGAGCGCGCTGCAGGAACTCCATGCGGCAGCCCTCGGTGCCCGCGGGGAGGGTCTCGTAGTCGAGCATCGACTGCTGTTCGGCCTCGCGTGCGGCGGCGATGCGCTCGTAGCGCTCGGCGTCGTAGACCCACGGTTCGCCGGTCGACACCCAGCCGCCCTGCACCTTGCGCACGGCGCCGTCGACGTCGAGCACCTTGAGCAGCAGTTCGAGCGGGGTGCGCTTGAGGTCGACGCGCGCCTCGAGGGCGGGGGTCGACAGCGGCGTGGAGTCGAGTTCGGCGATCACCGCGAGCGCCTTGTGCTTGTTCGGCATCGACGAGGTGGCGAAGTAGTTCCAGATCGCCTCGTCTTCGCTGCCGGGCAGCAGCAGCACGTCGGCGTTGTCGGTGGCGCGGCCGGCGCGGCCGACCTGCTGGTAGTAGGCGACGGGGGAGGAGGGGGCGCCGAGGTGCAGCACGAACCCGAGGTCGGGCTTGTCGAAGCCCATACCGAGCGCGCTGGTCGCGACGAGCGCCTTGAGATCGTTGGCCTTGAGCCGGCCCTCGAGCTGCTCGCGCTCGGCCGTGTCGGTGCGGCCGGTGTAGGCGTGCACCTCGTGTCCGGCGTCGCGCAGCAGGCGGGCGGTGTCTTCGGCCGCCGAGACCGTGAGGGCGTAGATGATGCCGCTGCCGGGCAGTTCGGCGAGGTGGCTGAGCAGCCAGGCGAGTCTCGCCTGGGCGGTGGGCAGCCGCAGCACGCCGAGGCGCAGCGATGCGCGGGCCAGCGGGCCTCGGATGGTGAGGACGTCAGACGTGTGCCCCGAGAGCTGCTCGGCGACGTCGGCGACCACACGGCTGTTGGCGGTGGCGGTGGTGGCGAGCACAGGGATGCCGTCGGGCAGCTCGGCGATGAGGTCGCGCAGGCGACGGTAGTCGGGCCGGAAGTCGTGCCCCCAGTCGGAAATGCAGTGCGCCTCGTCGACCACGAGCAGGCCGGCGCGCGACACGAGCGCGGGCAGCTGCTCGTCGCGGAACGACGGGTTGTTGAGGCGCTCGGGCGAGACGAGCAGAACGTCGACCTCGTCGTCGCGGAGCTTTTGCAGCACCTCGGCCCACTCGTGGGCGTTCGACGAGTTGATCGACACCGCGCGCACCCCGGCGCGGGCCGCCGCCGCGACCTGGTCGCGCATGAGAGCGAGCAGGGGAGACACGAGGATGGTCGGGCCCGAACCGCGTTGGCGCAGCAGCAGGGTAGCGACGAAGTAGACCGCCGACTTGCCCCAGCCCGTGCGCTGAACGACGAGCGCGCGGCGACGGTCGTCGACCAGCGCGGCGATCGCCTCGAACTGGCCGTCGTGGAAGTCGGCGTCGTCGCGGCCGACGAGTGTGCGCAGCACGGTGAGGGCGGATTCGCGCGTGTTCGTGAGCGGAGCTGCGGTGTCGGTCATCGGTACAGCCTGACAGGTGCCGCCGACGCCGACGGCGCACTCGCAAAACCCGGCCGCCCGCAGGAGCCGTGGAGGACACGCCTAGCCGACCCGCAGCATCCGTTCGGTATCGTCTCTAGAACAGTCAGTTTCCACGAAAGCGAGCCGATGCCCGACAGCCCGATCTCAGCGACGCCCTACGAGGTGCTCGGCGTGAGTTCCTCGGCCAGCCACGACGAACTGCGTCGCGCCTACCGCAAGCTCGCGCGGGAGACCCACCCCGACACCGGCGGGAGCTCCGCCCGTTTTGTGGCCGTGCAGCTGGCCTGGGAGCGCATCGGCACCCCCGAGGACCGCGCCGCCTACGACCGCGGGCGGCCGAGTTCCCGCGCCAACCTCAGCGAGCCGCACGAGAGCTGGGCGGCCCCGAGCGGACGCGCGCCGGCCCAAGACACCCGGCCTCCGGCCCGCGCCTACGGTCACCCCGGCGGCTGGCGCCGCGAGCGCTTCCTCGGTCTGATGCGCGAGTGGGTCGGCCTCGGCGCACCGCTGCCCGACCCGTACGACCCCGCGCTCGTGCGCAGCGCCCCGCGCGAGATCCGCCACCTGCTCGCCGACGCCCTCGCGGAGGAGGCGACCGCCCGCACCATCTCGAGTCTCGGCATCGGGTACACGGTGTGGCACGACGTCGCCACGGGCTACCCCGACGAGAAGATCGACCACGTGGTCCTCGGAGCCACCGGACTCTTCGCCGTGCTCTCCGAAGACTTCGGCGGTGCCGTGCGGGTCAAGGGCGGCGAACTCATCGGCGAGGCCGTGGACGGCGACCGCCCGATGAACGAGCTGGGGCACCGCGCGAAGGCGCTGCAGCGCAGCCTGCGTCTCAAGTTCACCGGCCTGGTGATCGTGGTCCCCGACGACGACCTCGCCGAGCCGGTCATCGAACTGGGAAAGGTCAAGGGCGCGTCGGCCGCGGTCGTGCGTCTCTCCTACCTGCCCGCGCTGCTGCGCGAGGGTCTGCCGGGTTCCGCCCTCAGCGGCGGCAACGAGGTCTTCGACGTGCGCACCCGGCTGCTCGCCGGCATCCGGTTCGTCGAGTAACCCGCGGCGGGTAGCTACCCCACCTCGAACCCCGTCGACCCGGCGGTCGGCAGTTCGGTTACGGTGACCCCTGATACCGAGGCGCTCGGCGGTCCGTGGCGCAACCAGTCGAGGAACCCGTCGACGGCCTCCGGGTCACCTTCCGCCTCGACCTCCACCGTGTCATCCGACCTGTTGCGCGCGAAGCCGGTGACGCTCAGCGACTCGGCGACCGATCGGGCGCTCCACCGGAAGCCGACCCCCTGAACGACACCGCTGACGATCACCCGTCGCCGTACCTGCTGAGCCATGCCGAAACGGTAGCGCGAACCGTCGCGGGACGCCACGCCGCTTTACCTCGCGTTCAGCCGGGCGTACAGACGTCCGTCGTAGACTTTGCGAGTCAATCGTGCAGATCGAACCCGGCAGAGCAGGTAGTCACCATTAAAATCGCAAGCTACAACCTTCGTAAAAACATGGCGAGCGCCGAACTGGCCGGGCTGATCGACACCTACGATCTCGACCTGCTGTGCCTCCAGGAGTGCGACACCAAGCTGCTTCCCGCAGAGGTCGGCCCGATGAAGCTCGCGGACGCCACGAAGCTCAACCGCCTCGGACTCGCGATCTACTACCGCACCGAGCGTTTCACCCCGCTCGAGACCAAGACCTTCGAGCTCAAGAAGTCGCTGCACGACATCATCGCTTCGCCGACGCACGAGCGACTGATCGGCACCCGGTTCCTCGACAACGAGACCGGCCACGAGTTCATCGCCGCGTCGTTCCACGCCTCGCCGCTCACCGCCCTCAACTCGCTGCGCCGCAACCAGATCAAGGCGGCGCACGAGGCGCTCAAGGCCATGGGCGACCTGCCCCACGTGATGGTGGGCGACTACAACTACCCGCTGTTCCAGAAGGGACTCGGCAAGCGCATCGGCAAGACCGGCTACGATCTCTCGCTGAGCGACCGCCGCACCTACACGCGCTACAAGATCTTCACGGGTCACTTCGACTTCGTCACGAGCGTCGGAATGGTCATTGACAACGTCGAGACGCTTCCGATCGGTGCATCCGACCACCTGCCGATCCTGGTGACCGCGTCGTCGACCGCCAAGGAGCAGGCGGCCTAACCCACCCGATCGGGATGGTGCGGTGGGGCGCTCCGCACCGCACCGTGGGGACATGAATGTTCTCCCTTCGTGGAATCACGGGTCGGCCAGACAGGCAATCGAGACGTTCGTGTCCGACCTGGACGGGCGCGGTGTGCCACCCGAGCAACGGGTGGCCGTGTTCGACAACGACGGCACCCTCTGGGCCGAGAAGCCGATGCCGACACAGTTGCACTACCTGCTGCAGCAGTGGGCGGCCGCGGCGAGCGCCGACCCCACTCTGGCCGACGAGCAGCCGTACGCCGCCGCCGTCTCGGGCGACTACTCCTGGCTCGGCGCCGCCATCGACAGGCACTACGCCGGCGACGACTCCGACCTCGGCGCGATAGTGCGGGCGATCGTCCGCACCACCGACGGCATGAGCGTCGAAGACTACGAGGCATCCGTCGCCGACTTCTACGCCAAGGCCCAGCATCTCACCCTCAAGAAGCCTTACAGCGGCGCCGTCTACCAGCCGATGATCGAACTGCTGCGCTACCTCGAGTCCAACGGCTTCACGTGTTATATCGTCTCCGGCGGCGAGCGCGACTTCATGCGCCCGATGACGACCGAGTACTACGGAATCCCGCCGGAGCGGGTGATCGGTTCCGCCCTCGGACTGAAATATACGGATGACGCGACCGTGCGTTACGGCGCCGAACTCGCCTTCCTCGACGACGGTCCGGAGAAACCGGTGCGCATCTGGAGTCGCATCGGACGGCGGCCGATTCTGGCCTGCGGAAATTCGAACGGCGACGTGCAGATGCTGGACTACACGAGCGGGCTGCGGCTGCTCGTGCACCACGACGACGACACGGGACGTGGAGATGCACCGTACGACAAGGGCGCCGAGGCGGCCCTCGCGGCCGCGGCCGAGAAGGGTTTCACCGTCGTGAGCATCAGGGATGACTGGGCCACGGTGTTCCCTTCCTGACCGGCTCACGCGGGGTTCGCCCGTTTCGGGTCTGTCACCGGGCGTTGCGGCACCCGAGAGTGAAGCAGTCGACACCTTGGAGGTTTCCATGCCACTGGCCCAGATCGAGATCCTCACCCTCGCGTTCCCCGGCAACCGGTTCAACGGACAGATCCTGCCGGAGCTGGCGAAGCTCGTCGAAGACGGCACCATCACGATCATCGACGGGCTCTTCGTCGGCGTCGACCCGAACGGCGACATCGGCTACACCGAGTTCGACGAACTCGGGGTCGGCGAGGAGGCAGCGGCGCTCAGCGAGCTCGTCGACCGTTTCGACGAGCTGATCTCGGCGGAGGATGTGCTGGAGATCGCGGCCGGGCTCGAGCCGAACAGTTCCGCCGCCGTGCTCGTCTTCGAACACACCTGGCAGCTTCCGCTGCGCGACGCGATCGTCGGCTCGGGCGGGGTGTTGCTCGACAGCGTCCGCATACCCGGACGGGTGGTCGACGACGTTCTCGCCGCGGTGGCCGAACTCGACAACTAGCCCGACCTACACCTAGGGAGACAACGATGATCCGTCGCAGAGCCGGCCGGCCAGGGCTGCTGGGAACCATGGCACGCACCGCGGTGATCGCGGGCACGGCGACCGCGGTCTCGGGTGGCATCCAACGCAACCAGCAAGAGCGCGCGCAGGCGGCGGCTGCGGCGGCCGCACCGCCCGCAGCCGCACCGCCGGCACCACCACCGCCCGCCGCGCCCGTCTCCACGGGCGTCGACACCATCGCGCAGCTCGGCAAGCTCGGCGAGTTGCGGCAAGCGGGACTCCTCGACGACGCGGAGTTCACCGCGGCGAAAGCCAAACTGCTCGGCATCTGATGCTGACCCGACCAAGGAGGAACCATGCCGGACGGAAAGCCGAACATCCTCGTCATCTGGGGTGACGACATAGGCATCACCAATCTGAGTGCCTACAGCGACGGCCTGATGGGCTATCGCACCCCGAACATCGACCGCATCGCCGAAGAAGGCATGCGGTTCACCGACTCCTACGGCGAGCAGAGCTGCACCGCGGGCCGGGCGTCGTTCATCACCGGGCAGAGTGTGTTCCGCACCGGGCTCAGCAAGGTCGGCATCCCCGGCTCACCGATCGGGCTTCAGGCAGAGGATCCTACGATCGCCCAGTTGCTCAAGCCGCTCGGCTACACGACAGGACAGTTCGGCAAGAACCACCTCGGCGACAAGAACGAGTTCCTGCCGACGGTGCACGGTTTCGACGAGTTCTACGGCAACCTGTACCACTTGAACGCCGAGGAAGAACCGGAACTGCCCAACTGGCCCGCACCCGAAGACTTCCCCGTCTTCAACGAGCGCGCCCGCCCGCGCGGGGTCATCCACTCCTGGGCGACAGACGACGACGATGACACCGAAGACGGCAGGTTCGGCCGCAGGGGAAAGCAACGCATCGAGGACACCGGGGCTCTCACCAAGAAGCGCATGGAGACCGTCGACGACGAATTCGCCGGCGCGGCGAAAGACTTCATCGCGCGCGCGAACGAGTCGCAGACCCCGTTCTTCGTGTGGATGAACACGACCCACATGCACTTCCGCACGCACCCGAAGCCAGAACACGTCGGCCAGTCGGGCCGCTGGCAGTCGGAGTACCACGACACGATGATCGACCACGACCTGCTGGTCGGCGAGCTGCTGGCCCAGCTCGACGAGCTCGGTATCGCCGAGGACACCATAGTCATCTACTCCACCGACAACGGTCCGCACTCGAACACCTGGCCCGACGGCGGCACGACCCCCTTCCGCAGTGAGAAGAACACCAACTGGGAGGGCGCGTTCCGGGTGCCGGAGATGATCCGCTGGCCGGGGCACATCGAGGCCGGGGTGGTGTCCAACGAGATCGTCCAGCACCACGACTGGCTGCCCACCCTCCTCGCCGCGGCCGGAGACCCCGACGTCGTCGAGCGGCTCAAGGCGTCGACGATGGTCGGCGACACGGAGTTCAAGGCGCACATCGACGGCTACAACCTGCTGCCGTACCTGACGGGGGAGGAGGCGACGAGTCCGCGGAAGGGCATGGTGTATTTCTCCGACGACGGCGATGTGCTCGCCCTGCGCTTCGACAACTGGAAGGTCGTCTTTATGGAGCAGCGCACGAGGGGGACCCTCGCCATCTGGGCCGAGCCCTTCGTCGAACTGCGCGTACCGAAGCTGTACAACCTGCGCACCGACCCGTTCGAACACGCCGACGTCACCTCGAACACCTACTACGACTGGCTTCTCGACAACGCCTACCTCGTCTTCGCGTCGCAGATCCTCATGTCGGAGTTCCTCGCCACCTTCCACGAGTTCCCACCCCGCCAGAAGGCAGCGAGCTTCAACATCTCCCAGGTGGTCGAGAAGCTGCAGTCCTTCCTCACCGGCGGCGACTAGTGGGGGTCATCGCGCCCGCTGCCGAGCTGGTGGCGATCGACGGCGCGGAATTCACCATGGGTTCCGACCGCCACTACCCCGAGGAGGCACCCGCGCATCGGGCGCACGTAGAGAGCTTCCGGATGAGCCGCACCCAGGTCACCAACCGCGAGTTCGCGGCATTCGCCCGGGCGACGGGCTACCGCACCGTCGCCGAGCGGCCGCTCGACCCGGAGAGCTACCCCGGCGCCCCGCCCGAGAACCTGCAGCCCGGATCGATGGTGTTCACCGGCACGCCGGGACCGGTCGATCTGCGTCACCTCAGCCAGTGGTGGGCGTGGGTTCCCGGCGCGAACTGGCGCCGCCCGTTCGGTCCCGGGTCCACGATCGCCGACCGCGCCGACCACCCCGTCGTGCACGTCGCCCACGAAGACGCCGCCGCCTACGCGGAGTGGGCGGGCGGGCGGTTGCCGACGGAGGCGGAGTGGGAGCTCGCGGCGCGCGGCGGCAGGCACGCGGCATCCTTCACCTGGGGCGACGACCCCGAACCGGCCGGAGCCCACCTCGCCAACTTCTGGCACGGCGAGTTCCCGTGGCGGGCCCGCCCGGGCTACGGATGGACGACGCCGGTCGGGTCGTTCCCGCCCAACGACTTCGGCCTCTACGACATGGCAGGCAACGTCTGGGAGTGGACGTCGGACTGGTACGCACCGCACGAGGAGGCGGCCGGATGCTGCGTGCCGGAGGTCTCGAGCGTCGAACCCGGCAGCCCCTTCGACGTGCCGCGCAGGGTGGTGAAGGGCGGCTCGTTCCTGTGCGCCGACAGCTACTGCCAGCGCTACCGCCCCGCCGCCCGCCGCGGCCAGGCCGTCGACACCGGAATGAGCCACGTCGGATTCCGTCTGGCGCTGTGAGCGAAAGGAACCCACGATGACCACCACCCCTACGCCGGTCGACCCTCCCGACCTGCCGGACAACCCGGCCTTCGCGCAGGGCATGATCCTGCCGGCGGCGCCCACCCTGTACGTGAGCGGCCAGAACGGCCTCGATGCCAGCGGCACTCTGCTCGACGGACTCGAGGCGCAGACCGAGCAGGCGCTGCGCAACGTGCTGGCCGTACTCGCCGCGGCCGGCACCGATGCCGCGCACACCGCCAAGCTCACCATCTACCTCGACCCGGGCGTGGACCCGGATCCGGCCTACGCCGCCAGCCGTGCGGTGTGGACCGCCCGTACGGCGGTCACCGTGCTCGCGATTTCACCGGCCCGGGCGGGCGCCCTCGTCGAGATCGAGGCAGTCGCGACGATTCCCTGAACAATTCGGCGCGGCAGATCCGTCCGCTGCGACGATGACGACCAGCATCCACACTGCGCTCACTACGCGGGTCAGGCTGAGATCGACCCCCTACTGTCCTCGGGTGGGTTTCCTGCTTATCCCCGCCTCAAAATCGGGATGTCTCGGGCCATGCCCCGATGTCGTGACTCTGGCGAAGTTTCAGACTCGTTGCAACGCCACTTTCGGCACTCTCATCAACGAGCAGGGGACACATCATGGCTGCAGAAGACAACCTCAACTTTTTGGGGGTTCAAACCAACACCGACAACAGCGATTACAGCGACAATTCGGACAACTCAGACAACTCAGACAACAGCGACAACTCGGACAACGATTTCCTGTCGAATAACACCGACAACTCCGACAATTCCGACAATTCCGACAACTCGGATAACTCCGACAACTCAGACAACTCGGACAATTCGGACAATTCGGACAATTCCGACAACTCAGACAATTCGGACAACTCCGACAACTCCGACAACTCGGACAATTCCGACAACTCAGACAACTCCGACAACTCGGATAACTCCGACAACTCCAACTACAAGGACTCGATCAACGACTCGTTCCAGGACAACTCGGTTGCGGACTCCGGAAACACGACGCTGAACGACAACTCGATCGACGTGGGCATCCGGCAGTACAGCGCCGGTTTCGGCAACCTCAACCTCTCCGGTGGTGGTGCAGGTGGTGCGGGTGGCGGCGATGTGACTATCGACGCCAGATCGACTCTGAACGACCAGTCGGTCAACCAGAACATCGCTACTGCGGCGGGCGGCAGCGGAGCGGCCATTGCGGCAGGTGGCACGGCAGACGGCGCAAGCGTGCTCGGCGGAAACGTCAGCCAGCATTTCAACCAGAGCAGCGTGACTGCCTCAGGTGACGGCGCGGTCGCTGCGGGCAACGACGCCTCGTTCAGCACCGTCAACACGAACGTCAACGTCGGAGATGTCGCGGTAGGGAACACGTCGTACGCTGACTCGTTCAACAACGACTACTCCCAGAACTGGTCAATCGACGACCACTCGATGAACGACTACTCCGAGAACCTGAGTGTGACCGATTCGTTCCAAGACAACTCCACGAACGATCTCTCCGACACCCTTACGGTGACGGATTCGTTCCAAGACAACTCGATGAACGACCTCTCCGACAACTGGTCCATCGACGACCACAGCTTGGACGTCGACATCGAAGACGTGCAGGTGGCCAGCCCTCTCAGCGGTAACGATCTCGACTTCTAGGTCGGATCCGCGTGTGCCCGGCCGTCCATTCTGGGCGGCCGGGCACACACATAGGGTCGAACAGAATCAACGGGGGTGAAGGTCATGACAAGCGACGGGCCAGGGTGGCTGACGGACCCACCCGCAGACCGAGCCTCCGACGTGTCCGACGTGAATCTGTTCACCGACGAACTCACGAACGTCGATGCATCCGAATGGGACCTTGACACCGCGGTGCTCTGGGGCAACGAGACAAACGAACCGGGTCTCGAGGCCGCACCGCTCGGCCTCGACCTTTTTCTCTGACGGGAGTTCACGTGAACGAAGCTGCAGGTACGGATGAGACATACATGGCTCTGGCCGGGCAGCCGCCGCTGTGGGAAGCCGCGTCGGCGACGCAGCGTTCGCGGGACGCGGTTTCACTCGTGAAGACACTGCACGACGTCAACGCGATCGTGAAGGTGAGCGGCCGCACAGATCTTGCGCGGCGCCTGGAGGAGACGTCGGTCCGCCTGCGCGACCCGGGTGTGCGGGTGATCGTTGTCGGGCAGTTCAAGCAGGGCAAGAGCAAGCTCATCAATGCCCTGATCAACGCGCCGGCGTGTCCCGTCGATGACGATGTCGCCACGAGCGTGCCCACGATGGTCGGATACGCCGACACGCCGTCGGCGTGGATAACCGTGGAGGCACCCGACTCGACCACATCCACGCCTCGCTTCACGCGGCGTCCTATCCCGCTGGACGAGGTTTCGACGTATGTGTCGGAGCGCGGAAATCCGAACAACCAGCGGCAGGTGCTCTCTGCGGAAGTGTTTCTCCCGCGGGAAATCCTGCGTGGCGGTTTGAACCTCGTGGATTCGCCCGGTGTCGGTGGCCTCGAATCGACCAACTCACTGGCTACGCTTGCTGCTCTGTCCTCCGCGCACGCCGTCTTGCTGGTGTCGGATGCATCTCAGGAATACACGGAACCCGAAGTCCAGTTCCTACGGCACGCCATGCGACTGTCGCCGAACGTTGCGGCGGTACTGGCGAAAACTGATCTGTACCCGCAGTGGCGTGAGGTCGAACGCATCGACCGGAACCACCTCATTGACGTGGGCGAGGTACCGCTCTTCTCCGTTTCCAGCGACCTCAGGTTGCTGGCCGCCGACCTGCAGGATCACGAACTCAATGACGAGTCAGGATTCCCAGCGCTTGTCGCCCACCTCCGGCGGGAGGTGTTGGGTCGCGCCGAGGTCATCCATGAACGCAGCGCCGTTCACGATCTCACCTCGGTTGTCGAGCAGCTGATGTTGTCGCTGCGCATCGAGTTGAACGCGCTGGAGAACCCGGAGGATACTCCCCGGATGATCGCGCAATTGGAGGAGGCGAAGGCCCGCGCAGATGAGTTCCGGGGGCGCTCAGCTCGCTGGCAGGTGCACCTGACCGACGGGATCGCTGATCTCATCGCCGACATGGAGCACGATCTCCGAGATCGATTGCGCAAGGTACAACGGGAGGCGGAACGAGCAATCGACGAGGGTGACCCGGGTCCGATCTGGGATCAGATTACCGACTGGTTGGAGCAGCGCGTCGCCGCGGCCGTGGCCGAGACGTTCGTGTGGACGGATGAGCGATCGAGGTGGCTGTCGGAGGAGGTCGCAGGTCTTTTCAGCGAGGGGGAAACCGGCATTCCCGCAATCCACGTGGGCAGTACCGACGGGGTGCTCGACCCTGTCGAGGAGCTTTCGTACCTGGATTCGGGGAGGCTGGGTGCGGGGGAGAAGATCTTCATCGGGGTCCGTGGCTCGTACGGCGGGGTGCTCATGGTGGGGCTCGCGACCGGACTCATCGGGCTGGCGCTGATCAATCCGCTGTCGCTGCTCGCCGGGGTCTTCGTGGGCCGCCGCGCGTACCGGGAGGACATGCAGACGCGCCTCCATCGGCGGCAGCAGGAGGCAAAGACCCACGTGCGCCGATACATCGACGAGGTCATCTTCCAGGTAGGGAAGCAGTTGAGGGATCGTTTGCGGTTGGTGCAGCGGATCTCACGCGACCACTTCGGCGGAATTGCAGAGGAACTGCACCGGTCGCTGTCGGACGCGTTGCTGGCGGCGAAGCAGGCGGCAGGCTCGTACACGTCCCGGCGGGATGAGCGGGTTGCGGAGCTGCGTGCCAAGCTCGCGCAGCTCGAGAAGTTGCGTGAGGCAGTGCCGCCCCTCCCCGAGCTGACAGCCGCACCAGCATCCGAATCGATGGTGGATTCAGCCCCTGCTGTGCGGAGCGCGTCGTGACATTCGTGGCTGATGCCGAAAAACTGCTCAGTCAGGCGCGCACGGCGTACGCCGATGATCCGATCGCGGAAACATTCCTCGACCAGCTTGAGGCCCGGCTTCGTGAGCCGTTGCGCCTCGCCGTGGCGGGGATCGTGAAGGCGGGCAAGTCGACATTGCTCAATGCCTTTCTGGGTGAACAGATCGCGCCGACGGACACGGGGGAATGCACACGAGTCGTAACCGTGTACCGCTATTCGGCGACGCCGGAAATCACCATCCATCCCCGGGACAGCGCACCACAGCGCATGCCGATCCGGCGTGATGGTGGTCGGTTGGTCTTCGCCCTGGGCGGCATGTCGGCCGAGGAGATCGAGTGGATCGACGTTGCGTGGCCCTTGGAGTCGCTGCGTTCCCTGACCCTCGTCGATACGCCGGGCATCGCGTCGCTCTCCGAGAGCACGTCAGCGCGCGCTGCTCGGTACCTCACGCCTGACGAGTCGCCGTCGGCAGCGGATGCCGTCGTCTACCTCATGCGGCACCTCCATGCGGCGGATGTGCGATTTCTGGAAGCGTTCCGAGACAGCGCTCCCGGAGCAGCCCAGACGGTTTCGGCAGTGGGTGTGCTATCGCGGGCCGATGAGATCGGGTCGGGTCGCATCGACTCACTCCTGTCGGCGCGGAAGGTGGCGCAACGCTACGAACGCCACGGTGATCTCGCTTCACTTGTGCTGGGGGTGATTCCCATTGCCGGGCTGGTCGCCGAGGGCGCCCGCACCCTGCGGGAAAGCGAATTCATCGCACTCCGCGAACTCGCCCGCCTCGACCGCGTCGCACGGGAGCGTCTCCTCCTCTCAGCCGACCGGTTCATGAGGCCCACCGGTCTGACGCCGGTGAGTGCGGCGATACGGACGTCCCTGCTGGACCGGTTCGGCATGTACGGTATCCGTCTGGCGACGGCACTCGTCCGCGGTGGAGCGACGAGCTCCTCCGAACTCTCGACTGCGCTTGTCCAGCAGAGCGGGCTGCTCGATCTCGAGGACTTCGTGCGGGATCAGTTCGTTCTACGTTCGGCCGCCCTCAAGGCGCGGGGCATCGTCGTGCAGCTGGAGTGGTTGCTGCGCAATCGTCCGCGGCCCGAAGCTCGCAGCATCCACGGCGGTATCGAAGCGATTGTGTGCCGTGCGCACGCGTTTCGCGAGCTGGAGCTGCTCGCTCGTGCCCGGGCAGACGCGCTGCCATTGTCCCCGGCAGATGCCGCCGCCGCGCAGATGCTCTTGGGCGCGGGTGGGGTCACACCTCAGAAGAGGCTCGGCCTTGCAGGGGAGGCAGAGGCGCACGAGGTGGGGGAGCGAACATTCGAGGCGCTATCCCACTGGCGGCGCTTGGCCGCTTCTCCGATGGCGGACCGCGAGGTACGGATGATCTGCCAGGTCGTCATCCGAAGCCTCGACGGTATTGCGTCAGAAATCGGAGCCGCCCGTGCTCTCCGATCCCCGGCGGACGTCGTGTTGCCGAGCGGACCATCGGAGAGCCCCGGGCCAGACGCTGAGGAGCAGCGCAACGAGCCCCGCCGTCACCTGCGCCGCAAGGAGCGGTTGAATTGGCGCGCCCGGTTCGCCGAGCGCAATCCATTCCGGCGCTAGTGCGACGACGGCGCCGAGCAGAGCGAGTGTCGCCAGCTGCCACCACCGGATTCGGGGGCGCCGACTCATAAACGACACGAGAAATACGATCTGGAGGAACACCGTGCCGGCGAGCACCGCGAAGGTGGTCCAGAAGATGATGTCGCTCGCGGAGTCGTAGACCGAGTCGGGACGACCCGCACTGACCTGCCGCGCTCGATCAGCAACCAGCGGCAACAGATCTTCGCGGATGACGAAGTAGTAGACGAGGGTGAAGACCCCGACCGCGATGCTGGCGACCCAGAAGAACTGACTCAGCCGCACGGAGAAGGGGGCGATCTTCTTGACCAGCACGGGCGGGGCGTTATCGCTGACCAGCGAGGGTCGCGCGGGAGCCTCGTGGGTCGGTTCCGGATCAGCCGTTCCCGCCGACCTCACGGTTCGGGCACGGGACACTGCGGGTGACACGCTTCTCGTGAGCGCGTCACCGGCAGGCTCGGGTACAGCGGGCGTTCCGCTCGAGGTCTCGGTCACGGGCGCAGCGCGTTACTCGTCGACAGGATCGTCGATGGCGATCTGTTCGTCGGGAAGAGTAGCGGTGCCCGGGTCGTAGCTGTCGCCGGAAACGGTCGTCAAATCGGACTCCAGATTGTCGGCTGGCTCTGGCAGAGATGCCGGCGTCTGCGGCGCTTCGAGTACAGGCGGCTCGGCTGCTTCCGGCGCAGGCTGCGCCTCGGGCTCCGCGCCTGGTGCTTGTTGCACGGCGTCCGTCTGTTCTGGCGAGTCTGTCTGTTCTGGGGCGTCTGGCGCGTCTGGCTGAGGAGCGCTGACGGCGATGTCAGCGTCGGTGAAGCTGTCGTTATAGGTGTCGTTGCCGACGGTGACGTCGCCGACTGTCAGGTCGAGGTCTTGATCGATCGTGCTCGCGTCGTTTCCGGCTGCGACGGCGTCGTCGCCGGCCGCGATGACAGCTTCTTGATCGAAGAGTTGGGTGACGTCACCACCCTCCGTCCAGATGTTTTGGTTCACGGACTGGTCGACGATAGTCGATCGGGCGTCGACGGTCGTCAGGTGGTTCGCGTCTACGGTCGTGAACTGGTTCATGATTCTCACGATCTCGACCACCACCTCATCGGGCTCCGCCGCGGAAGCCGGCGCCGAGGGGGTGGGCGGTTTCGGTTCAACCTGAGGGTTGTCGAAGATGACCGGTTTGACGTCGCGCACGTCGGCCAAGCTCGCGCCCTGTACGCCGTTTTCTGCCATGGCGCCTTGGGGGTCGTTGGTGAATTTTTCTGCGGCGTCCGGGTCGCGCAGGAGACTCAGTATGAATGCAATCAGTGCGTCAGCGATGGTAGCGACGGGTGAATTCATTATGTGACTTCTCATTTCCATAAAGGTGTTCGAAGCATCGGAACTCTGTCGCTCCGCAGCGGCCGGGTCTCACGTCGGATGCTATTGCTCGCGGTCCCGCACCAGCATCGGGGATGACCCCGATGCTGGGGAGGGGGCCTACGGGGCTGTCTCCGCGCGTCGCCCCGGGAAAGCCGCTTAGGTGGACGTCGCGTGGTCCTCGATCAGGATCCGGAGTTTCGCGAGCACGTCAGAACGTGAGGTGGCGCCCAGGCGTCGGCGGATGTGGGCGATGTGGTGCTCGACGGTCCGGGGCGAAATGTAGATCGCTTCTCCGATCGCGGCGTAGGTCTTTCCCTGCAGAACGAGCTGAGCTATCTCGATCTCGCGTTCGCTCAGCACCTCTTCGGCGGCGGTGTGAGCGCTCGTGCTCTCGTCTGGCGCAGGCGTGACTCGCTGTCCGGTCTCTGTGGGGTGAAGTGCGCGTGCGCAGGAGAGTAGTCTGGCCGCAATCTTGCGGTCGTCGGTGCGACCTGCGCCGTGGCCGGCGAGGCGGGCAGCGTCCCAGATGAGTCCGATAGAGGCGAGGTCAGTTGCTGCGGCTTCGATCGCGTCGGCATCGACGGAGCCCGCGAGTACCGAGGTCCAGACCCGTCCGGCTTTCGCCATGACCGAGGCGACGCGGCTGTGAGCAGACGCCGTGACCAGGGCTTTTGCATGGGGGGCGAGGAGCTCCGGCCGCCCGGCGAGAATTCCCTGTTGCACCCCCGCCCAGCGCAGATGCGCCGACCACAGCGGCGGTTCCTGCAGGCGGGTGCAGAGGTCGAGAGCGTGGTGAAAATGGGGCCTGATCCATTCGATGTCGCCGAGTCGCGTCGCGGAGCAGACGAGTTCTGCCAGCGGGTGCAGGACGTAGAGATCGACGTCGGTGCGCAGGATTGTGCCGCGAGTGCGTTGCCACGCTTTTTCGAGGCCGGCAGCATCGTCGTAGCGCCGCGCGATGGCGACTTCGATGGCGCTCGCAAGCAGGGCATCCCGTGCGCTTTTTTCGCTTGTCCGTTCCTGCGCTTGATCGAGGGCTGCACGTGCTTCGGCGGGCCGCGCCTGCTGTACGGCAATCCAGGCACGCCACAGCAGGAGTCGCCGGTGTCCCCATTGGCCGCCGTGCTGGCCGCGAATGGCCTCCTTGATGATGGTCGCTGCCGTAGCGAGGCCGCCGAGGTTGAGGGCGACGATCGCGGCGACTACTGCCGGTAGTTCTGGAATGGCCGCGGTTGTTCGAGTTCGGGTGTAGAGATCGGTGGCTCGCACAAGGTCGGCGAGGGCCCCCGCGGGCTGGTCGGATGCCACGGATGTGGCGAGGCCGCGACGCAGTAGTTGCATGGCAACTTGGAGCGTCGATGGGGGTAGGGATTCATCGGTAACGGAGTCGCTGAGCTGGCTTCCGTCACCAACCCCCAGCGCGGCAATTGCGGCACGCGTTTGCGACTCGGCGGAGACCGGTTTCCTCACGCGGTAGAACTTGTCCGCCTGCTCCATCATGCCGCGGGTGGACCAGATGGCTGCTGCGGTGTCGATGAGACGGTCGTTTTCGACGGAAGGCTCCTGCGGTGCCGTCTCGTCGACGATGCGGCTCGCGGAGTCGAGGTCGCCGGTGGCCCAGGCGGCCTGGGCCCGCATCCCGGCCAGCGGTGCGGGGTCAAGGCCGGATTCGACTGCCGACTGCAGCAGCTTGGCCGCCTGCGCAGGATCTTTATCGAGGAGGCGGTGGGCGTGTGTGGCGAGGACGTGGCCGATTGCCTTGTCTTGCACGGGGCCGAGCCAGTCTCGGTAGGCGGTCTCACCGCGGGCGACGGAGTCGGCGATCCCTTCGATGAGGTCGTTGGCGTGGTGTACCAGGTTCGGAATCGGCATAGTGGCGTGAACGGCCCAGCGGACGAGCGGAACCGGTTGACCGTTGCGCAGCAGAAGGCCTTCGGCGTAGCCGTGCATGATCGTGTCGCGGTCGGCGAGTGCGCTGGCCGGGCCCGGCGGGGCAATCGAGAGCTTCTCGATGGCGTCGCGAAGGGGGAGGTTCACCGACTCGAGTCGGTGCGTGATGTGCTCCTGAAGGTGTCGCCTCAGTTCGGTGTGGGCGGTGTCGCCGGCGCAGTCTCGGTCATCGTGGGCGTGCAGTGCCTCGGCGACGAGCCAGGAAACACCGCCGGTCGCTTCGAGTATGTGGTCGAGGCACGGTTGCGAGAGCTGCTTGTTGCTGTCGGCGAGGTAGTCACGCACGTCGGAAGGTGAGAGGTGCCCCAAGACAACGGCGGGGCGCGTCTGTTCCAGGCGGTGTGCGATCGCCGCGATCGTCGCGGAGGTCGGCCACGGCCGGCTGGCTACGATGAGGCCTGCATCGGCTCGTTCCGCGCGCTTGAGCACGGCGGCGATCTGTTCGGGATGTAGGAGGTGCAAGTCGTCGACGAGGACGACGTGTGACGGCGGGATGCCTGCGAGCCCGGTTGAGTCATCTCCGATCAGATGCGCATCGCGTTCGCGCGCCTGGAGGAGCTGGTAGAGGTGGCGGAGTGTGGATGACTTGCCGGAGCCCGCGTTGCCGACCACGTAGGCTCGCGCGAGGGTGGTGGGGGCTGCAACTGCATCGAGTGCGGTTCGGATATGCCGTTCCCATACGAAGGGTGGGCGTGTGGCTGGCAACGGCAACGCGGTGAGCGGCGACATGGGGCATCCTTCGGGTCAGTCCATATCCGCTCCCGACAACTCCTGAGCCGGGGGTATTGGCTCGGTCCGCGTCGGGTCGCGTGTTGGGGGCGGGGGCGGGTAAGCGGGTTGCGTAATTGCCGATGTTGACGGGGTGGGTGTGGGATTGCGGGTGAGAGCGTCGCTCGAACGTGTCGCTCCGCCGGATAGGTCGGAACGGGTGCCGCCAACCGCAGCGGCGCCCCCGAGCACGATGGCGCCGGCCATCACCGTGGCGACAATGGCGAAAAAGATGAAGAGGGCCCTCCTGAGAGCGGACACAGGTGCCGGAGATGCGTCGATCAGTTCGGGGGAGAACGACCGTGGGTCGTCGGTGAACTCGTCGACCTCGCTGTCTGCTCCGGTGACGGAGACCTGTTGCGCGCGGAGTTCAGCGAGCTTCGTGCGTGCGGCCCCCCGCACCGCCGCAGCTTCCGGAGCGACATCGAGCACGGCGGGGCAGGTGAATCGGTCCGACAGTCGTTGAGCAATTAATGGGATGTGTGTTGAGCCACCTGCGAGCACGATTGCGCGGAGCGCGCCCGGTGTGATGGCGGCGGATTCGACTGCCTGCGTAAGTGCTCCGAGACTTCGGTCGACGTCGTCGACGATCATGTCCTCGAACTCGGCACGGGTGATGCGCACGCTGGTCGCGGCGACGGGGATGGTGATGGTCGCATCAGGATGGGACGAGAGCGCTTCCTTTGCCGCTCGCACCGTGTCTCGGAGGTGCGACGCGTCGCGGTGAGGCGCGAAGCGTGCCAGATCAGACGCGGCGGCAGCGATCACATGTTCGAGAACGGCATCGTCAAATCCGGCGCCCCCGATGTTGTCGATGTGCACCGCCTCGCCAATAATGTCGAAACGGCCGTCGTGGCGCTTGCGCAGCACGACACACTCGACCGTCTCAGCTCCCAGATCGTAGACAGCGACGGTCTCACCTGGCTCGATCGGGTGTGACACGTCCAGCTGCATCGCCGCGGCTTTCGCGGCAGGGATGAGGGCGACTTCGGCAATGCCCTGCCGGTTCAGTTCGTCCCGGAGAGTCGTGAGGCGGTGTTCGCCCCAGTGCGCCGGGTGGGTGAGCGTGAGTGCGACCGGGGCTGCCCCTTCGGTCTCGGTGACAGAGTCGATGGCCCATGACACGGCTTTGGCGTAGAGGAATTCAGCGGAAAGTGCGTACCCGTCGATGACAAAGGGGGTGTCGTCGCCGAGACGGTGGCCGAAGCGGGTCACAGCTCGTTCCGGTTCTTCAGCGGCTCGTCGAGCGGCCTCCTCGCCGAACAGCAGCGTGTCGTCGTGGGCGAGGTAGGCGATCGCGGGCGCTCTCCGATGCGAACGGGGGCCCTCGTGAAGGGCGCCCTCGGCTTGCTCGCTCTGCGTCAGACGGGCAGTGGCCACGGCGATGTGGCTGCTGCCGATTTCGATCGCTAGAACGAATTCGGATTCGCTCACTGACTGACCAATCGTTCCCGACAGGAATCTACGCGCCCCACTATAGAACTCTGAGGGTCCGTCGGCTAGGCCGGTCCTTGCCGCAATTCGCCGGCGCCGGAGGGCCCGAAACGCGCGACTTCGGATACAAAAATGACTCCGGATGATTCACCCGGAGTCATATTGCCCCGACACTGCCGGGTCCTGCTGTCTCATTTGCAGAACCCCAAGCGTACCAGCCGCAGGCGCGGTCGGAATCCGGCTAGCGTTGCCCGGTGACCTCCAGCGAACTCGACACGCCCCCGATCGAGGCCAGGCCGCTGCCGGCGGTGACCGTCGTCGTGGTCGGTGAAGGCACCGACTACCCGACTCCGCTCGACGGTGTGCTCGCTTTCGTCGGCGCGCGCCCGGGTCCGCGCTGGTCCGAGCACGTCGCCCGGTCGTTCCAGCTCGATCCCGACCTGGTGGCGATCACGGGACCGGCCGCGCGCCGCGGGCTGCTCGCCGGCATCCTCGACGCCGCGCGTCGCTCGCTTCTGGGCGCGGTCCTGGCGCATCCGCCCCTCACCTCGACCAACTGGGCGGTACGCGCCTCCGACTGGCGGTCGGTCAGCGAACTCGTCGCGCGCGACAGCCACCGGCTCGGGTTCGGGATCGCCGCCGCCCTCCATCTCGGCCCGGAACGCCGCATCCGTTTCGATCCGCGCCTGCGCGGGGATTCCTCCGAACCCCGCGAGAGCTCCGGATGGCACGGGGTCGCCGCTCTTCTCGCGGAGGTGAACCCGCTGCGGCGATGGCGTCGACGATTCGCGTTCGTCGCCCACCGGCGTCGCCAGCGTGCGGGCCGCGCGAAGATGCGCGAACGCAGCCGCGTGGTGCGCGCGTGGCGACTGTGGACCACCCGCCGTCCCGTGACGTTCACCGAGAAGGTGCGCTACAAGATGCTGCGCGACCACCGCCCCCTCATCACGACTTTCGCCGACAAGGCGGGTGTGCGGGAGTACGTCGCCCGGCGCATCGGCGAAGGCTATCTGCCGAGGGCCTACGCGATCAGCCCCGACCCCGCGGTCGTGCTCGGCGCCGACCTGCCCGACGAGTTCGTGATGAAGCCGACCCACGGCAGCGGCGCGGCGTTCGTCGTGTCGCACCGCGCGGCGCCGGACACGCGGCTGCCGACCGAGGACGCGAGCTGGGTCTACCGGCACCTGCTGCCCACGCACGCCGACAGGCACGCGATGGCCCGGCTGGGCGCGCGGTGGCTCGAGCAGCTCTACGGGCAGGGGCCCAACCGTGAATGGGCCTACGGCACGGTGCCCCGGCAGATCATCCTCGAGGAACTGCTCGTCGGGCCCGACGGCAGCATCCCCGACGACTACAAGCTGTTCGTCTTCCACGGCGTGTGCCGCTACATCCAGGTCGACGACGGCCGCTTCGACCGGCGCACCCAGGACTTCTTCCTGCCCGACTGGACCCACCTGCCGCTCAGCGGCGGACCGCCATGGGCCGATCCTCCGCACGAGCCGCCGAGCGGGCTCGCCGAGATGATCCGTCTGGCCGAGACGCTGGGCGCGGAGACCGACTTCGTGCGGGTCGACCTCTACCAGCTCGAGGGACGGATCGTCTTCGGCGAGCTCACGAGCTATCCGGCCGGGGGATACAGTCCGTTCGAGCCGGCCGCCTTCGACACCGAGTTCGGCAGCCACTGGACGGTGCCGAAGGCGTACTGACCGTCAGGCCCAGCCGCCGAGGTAGCCCTCGAGGTCGACCTCGGCGTCGAGCGCGATGACGCCGGGCGCCACGAGGTCGAGATCCGGCAACAGCGGCTCGCCGCCCCAGCGTGACTGGCGCACCTCGGCCCGCGTGCTCACGAGC
Organism: Conyzicola nivalis; assembly: GCF_014639655.1. Taxonomy (NCBI): domain Bacteria; kingdom Bacillati; phylum Actinomycetota; class Actinomycetes; order Micrococcales; family Microbacteriaceae; genus Conyzicola; species Conyzicola nivalis. The sequence continues at coordinate 695,311 of NZ_BMGB01000001.1, read as the reverse complement.
CGCAGCAGCACGGCGCCGTCGGCCCGCCGCAGCGCGACCCGGGCGTACGCGCCGCTCTCGACGGCCTCCATCGCGGCGTCGAGGCCTCCCGGTGCGACACGCACCGGGCGCTCGAGGTCGACCCGGATCCGCACCCGGTCGAAGCGGGCCTCCGCGCTCCACCCGGGTCGCACCAGCTCGGCCGACGGCAGTTGCGCGAGCACCGAGTCCCTGCTGACGAATTCCTGGCCATCGGTGCCTCCCGCCCGTGGCCCGGTGACGACGATGTCGGCCTTCGCGGCGGCGAGAGCCCGCGGGCGGGAGCCCTCGACCGGGATCAGGCCCGAGAGTGCCAACACCTCGGCGTTCTTCGCGCCGAGAGCGCCGGGCTCGCGCACCGCCCGGTCGGGTCCGTCGTGCCAGGCCGTGGCCTCGGGCACGTGTGCCAACACGGCACCGCGGAGCCAGGCCCGGTAGGCCCACTCCCAGTCCTCGCCGCCGTACCGGGTGAACGACTCGTCGAACCCGCCGACCTCGTCGAAGAACCGTCGCGTGCACGCCACGACGGCTCCGATGAGGAACCGGTAGCTTCGGTGGTCCGCGTCGAGGAGGTCGTGGGTGCGGGTGTACTCCTCGCGCAACCATGCCGGCTCGTCGAGTTCGTGTGCGCGACCCGCCTCGGCGATCGGCGCTGTGGCTTCGACGGAGGCCAGATCGGCGTGGCGACGGCGACCGACGGTGACCGCGTCCCAGGTCAGCGCCGGCAGCCGCACGATGTGTCGCAGGTAGTCGGGCTCGGGAGACGTGTCGGCGTCGAGGAACACGAGCACGTCGTTGCCGGTCACCTCGACCCCGCGGTTGCGCGCCGCGGCGACCCGGAATCCGCGGTCGGGCTGGCTGACCACGCGCACGTTCCCGGCGACCGTCGGCGGCTCGGGCGAACCGTCGTCGGCGACGACGATTTCGACCAGGTCGCGGGGATAGTTCTGGCGTTCCAGTGCCAGCAGGGTGCGGGCGAGCTCAATCGGCTGTGCGTAATGCGCGATCACGACCGAGACCGAGGGAAGAGCCGCGGGCTGCTCGTCGGCGATGAGGTCCCACCGGTTGTGGGGGAGCGCCCAGCCGCCGTCCCTGATGCTGGCCCGGCTCATGCGACGTCCCGCCACCAGGCGCGGTACTCGGCGGCCACGTCGTCGAGTGTCGGCGAGAGGGCCGTCGACGGCGGGAGCCAGGTCGACTCGGGGTCGTTCCATGCCGCCTCCAGTTTTCCGGCCAGCTCGTCCGGCCGGAACACGGAGATCGAGCCGGGCCGCAGCGCCTCCATCTCGCGCGCGTAGCGCGAGTCGATGACGAGCGCGCGGCGCCCGAGTTCGGCCCAGTCGAGGATCGAACGCGACGCCGACACGTGCTGGTGTGCCGCGAGGGGAACGCCGTCGGAGAGCAGTTCGTTCCGGTAGTCGCGGTCGTCGAGGAACCCCGTCACCCTGAAGTCGACGCCGAGCTCCGCGGCCCTGCGCGCGAGCTCGTGCGCGTCCCGTTCGTGGCCGGCCGAGGGCGCCCCGACAGCGACGACGGTCGCGGGTGCGGCCTCTGCGGGGGCACCCGCTACGGCCGCGGCCTGGATTGCCTCGAGGTGGCCCTTGCCGGGGTAGACGAATCCGCTGATCAGCACGGTGCGCGGTCGCAACCCGCCAGCCCGTGGCCGGTCCGCGGGACCGCGGGCCCTGGCACCCAGCGGGATGACGCGCGAGTCGGCCTCGGCCCGCCCCAGGTGCTCGTCGAGCAGCATCGCCTCGTGGCGGCTGTTCACGACCACCCCGCGCGCCGCCCCGATGAACCTGCGGTAGGCGTCGCTCCGGCGCCCGAGGTTGGTGCCGTCGGACTGCTGGGGCACGTCGTGCAGGGTGATGGTGAGCCGGGTCGAGGCGCCGAGGGCCTCGACCCGATCGGCGGCCTCCTCGGGCGACGAGCCGAAAATGCGGTCGGTCACGTGCGCGTGCATTCGAGCGGGCGGGGTTTCGGGCATCGGGCCGGATTCGCCGCCGATCGCGGCGGCGAGATCCGCGGCGTACCGGCGCACGCCGTGTTCCGCTGGACCGGCCACGAGGAGGTACGGCTGTTCTGGGGTCGGCATCTGGGCAATGCTGACTATCGGCGCGCCCGATGTCAAGGCGACACCGTCGGTTCTGCCGATCGGCGTGTTCGGCGTATGTTGACGGGAGGCGTGGAGCAGTTCGCACCGCTCCGGGAGGAACGACGTGTCACAGCTCATAGCGCCCGCGTGGACAGCGGGCGCTGCCGATTCGGACGAGCCCCGCGGCACAGTTCGGGTGGTCTCGATTCCGGCCGGGCATCCCTACGTCCGCAGCGTGTCCGCCTCCTCCGAGGTCGAGGTGCTCGGCGATCCCCGTCCCGAGGGCGCCCCCGCCGGCCAGTGGTGGCCACCCGTCGCGCTCGACCCGCACTGGATCGACGCTCACGCGGCGGACGCCGACATCCTGCACATCCACTTCGGCACAGAGTCGTTCACGCCCGAGCGGCTTCAGGCCACGATCGACGCGGCGCACGACGCGGGCTGGCCCGTCGTCTTCACCGTCCACGATCTCGTCCACCCCCAGCTGGTCGACCAGGACGGGTACCAGCGCCAGCTCGACGTGCTCGTGCCCGGCGCGGATGCTCTCCTCACCCTGACGCCGGGGGCCGCGGTCGAGATCGCCCGGCGCTGGGATCGACGCGCCGAGGTCGTCGCCCATCCCGCCCTCCTCGACACCCCGCCGCGGGCACCCAGGCGGGCGCGGGGCGACAAGGCTTTCCGCGTCGGGATGCACCTCAAAGACCTGCGGTCGAATATCGCCGCCGAGCAGATGGTGGGCGCACTGGACGCCGCCCTCGATCGCCTCGCGGCCGGAGGACTCGACGCCGTCGGCGAAGTCCGGATGCACCGGAGGGTGCGCGACACGCGTGTGCGCGACCGCGTGCGCGAGCTATGCCGGCGGTCGGATCGCATCACGCTCGTCGAACACGACCGCCTCGGCGATGACGACCTCGCCGCCGCTCTCGCCGCTCTCGACGCCTGTGTGCTGCCGTACGGCTATGGAACCCACTCCGGCTGGCTCGAACTGTGCTGGGATCTCGGGGTGCCCGTGGCCGCGCCGTCGACGGGCTACTACGCCGACCAACACGCACACCCCTCGGTCGCCTCCTTCACCGCCGGGGCGGGCGGCGAGGCGCTGGCAACGACTCTCGGCCAGCTCGCGGACTCGCCGGGGTCGACCCGAGCGGGCACCAGGGCGCGGGCCGAGCAGCTGAGGCAGCGGCACGAGCAGCGCGTGGTCGACGACCTCGCCGTCGCGACCGCGCACGCCGAGCTCTACCGGCGACTGCTCGAGAAGAACTGATCCGTAGCGGCCACGAGGTCGGCGGCCACGGGACCGGGTGCGAACGAGGAGACCCGTTCCGCGGCGGTGCGCGCGAGCCGCTCGCGCAGAGCGCCGTCGTCGAGCAGGCGGTCGATCGCGTGAGCTAACGCCCTAGGGTCGGCCGGCGGCACCATCAGGCTGTCCTCGCCGTCGACACAGAAGTCGTCGAAGCCGCTGCCGGTCGTGCACACGAGCGGGCAGCCCGCCGCTTTGATCTCGAGCGCGACGTTACCGAAGCCCTCCCACGGCGACGGGCAGATGGCGACGGTAGCCTCGCGGATGCCGCGATAGAGCGAGTCGTCGGCGACGTGCCCGAGCCAGAAGACCCGGTCGCGAACGGGAGCGGGCAACAGGTCGAGCAGACCCTCCCTGGTCGGCTCGAAGCGGCTGTCGCCACTCGCGCCGGCCAACACCAGCCGGGCGCCCGGGTGACGCGACGCGACCTCGGCAAAGGAACCGACGGCATCCGTCACGCCCTTCCGGCGCTCCAGGCGGCCGAGGAAGAGCACAACCGGATCGTCTCCCTCCGGCCATCCCGCAGGGAGGGCGGCGCTCGACGCCGCCTCGGCCACGGCGGACACACTGATGCAGTTGCGCACGATGCGCGACGGCGGAAGGTCGGGGTACTGGCGCTCGGCCCAGCGCAGCATGGCGCGCGAGATCGGCACGACTCCCTGAGACCGGGTGATCTGCCGGTCTTCCAGCGCGTTCTGAATCGCGACGGCGGCGCGGGTGGCGCGGGGGAGCATCGCGGGGGTCAGGCCGGAGATTTCGTTGGCGAGCCGCATGCTCGTCGCGAGGTTGGTGACGAGCGGAGCCCGCCGGGGGAGTGCCGCACCGAGGCCGCCCCACTCGGCGAGGAAGATGCGGTCGTACTCGGCGCGGGCCGCCGCCGCCCGAACGAGCAGGGCGCGCAGTGGAAGCGACAGCACGCGGGGCATCCGCCCGAGGTCGACGTGGCGCACGAGGTTCACGCCGCGCAGATCGGCGTCGGGCGCGAGGGGACCGCTGGCGAAGACCATCAGGTCGACCGCGATACCCGACTCGACGATCGCCGGAAGCAGTGCCGCGTAGTGGCTGCCGATTCCGCCCGTGTACGCCGTGAGCCCCGCGTACTCGGTGGTGGCCACGAGCCAACGTCGGGCGGGGCGGCTTTCTCGCGTGACCATTTCTGAACGGTACGCATCCAACGCCCATGATGTAAAACTGAGGTGACTCAGACGAAGGGCAGAACGTGACAACTTCCCAAGCCGCATCAGCATACGAGGACGTCGCGTTCTCGTTCGAGGACGACGCCCGCGTGGTCGTCAATGAGAATCAGCTCTACGTCGACGGGACCATCTTCGCGTTCCTCGACAACGACGATCTGGTGGTCGAGCTCTCCGAGTCCCGCGTCGACGACCTGGCGCAGCGAGGCGTCGCCGCCAGATTTACCTCGCACCACCACCCGGCGCGCAACTGGATACGCGTAGCCGACCAGCAGCTATGGCCCGAGCTCGCTCGCGAGTCCCACGCTTTCGTAGGAGAACCGGCGGTCGGCGGGGAATCCTGAGCACGGCGGGGGACCGCAAAGGACAAAGAGATCCGAACCGACCGGCGACCACCGTCGGGCGTCGCTCTCCCGCATCGCAGCGGACTAGTCCGTCTGCGCAGATCGCAGGCTCTGGGTAAGCATCGACAGTTCCGAGAACAGCTTGCCGAGAACAGCGGTCTCCCTGTCGTTCGGAACGAAAGCACCGTCGATTATCCGCGAGTCCGGGAGGAGGGAAATCTCGACCTCGGCACCCGCTCGGATCAAGCCGAGCATTGCGAGCACCGGTTCGAGAGCCGTCACCCCGCGCGATCCGGCCGATATTCCGCCATAGCTCACCATGCCCACCGGTTTGCGCCACCATTCTGCTGCCAGATAATCGAGTGCGTTTTTGAGCGCGGGTCCATAACTGTGGTTGTATTCCGGCGCCACGAAGATAAATCCCTCGGCTGCTGTCACCCTCGCACTCCAGTCCACAGTGTGTTGCTTGGTGTATTGGCGGAGACGTGGATGATTCGGTTCGTCCATAAACGGCAGGTGAAGCTCCGCCAGGTCGACGAAATCGATGTCGAATCCTTCGACGAGTTCTGCGGCTCCCTTCACCCACTGGGCGATAGGAAGCCCGACGCGGCCCGGACGAACGCTCCCGACGACGATCATGATTCTGGGCATTGTCGCTCCTCAACTGGCGGTGATGAGAGGGATCGCCGGTGACCGGCGCGGCCGGACGTGGCCGTCGGTCGCCGCGAGCGTAAGCCGCCCGGGCACTTCACCCCTCGAAGAAAGCGTCCGGCGTCCCGAGGCTCCGACCGATGCTTCTTGGGCATAGGACCGGGAATCGCTTGAGCGAGAGTGAGCGGGAGACGGCTCAACCAGACTCGCCACGGCTTCCGTCGGCCGCCCGCGGGCGGGTTCGACCGAGCGTGGATGCGGCCGTAGTACACCCGATGCTCATCCGGCATAAACACCGGCTGCTCCGCAACGGACCATGGAACTCGCAGCACGCGCGTGTTGCCCTGACGGAGGGTGTGAGACATGACGAAACATGTTCTGGAACCAGCGGCTAAAGCGATAGCCGATGCCACGGCCAGCCCGCCCTACCTATACGACATCGGACCGGAGGCGGCGCGAAAGGTTCTCAACGACCTGCAGGCCGCACCAATCGAGCTGCTGCCCGTGAAGGAGAGATGGGTCAAAGTGCCCGCGGCTGTGGGCGACGTCGAGGTGCGAGTGGTAACTCCTGCCGGTTCCACCGGGGTGCTGCCCGTAATTCTCTATATGCATGGCGGAGGCTGGATCCTCGGCAACGCGGCAACGCACGATCGGTTGGTGAGGGAACTCTGCGTGGGGGTCGGCGCGGCTCTCGTGTTCGCGGAGTACACGCCGTCGCCGGAGGCCAAGTACCCGACAGCGATCGAGCAGGGGTACGCTGCGGCCCAATGGATTACAGCCTCGGGAGCCGAGGAGGGATTCGACACCAGCCGGATCGCAGTCGCGGGCGACTCGGTAGGCGGCAATATGACGGCCGCCCTTGCGATCATGGCGAAGGAGCGCGGTGACGTGACCTTTGTGCAACAGTCGATGTTTTATCCCGTGACCGATGCGGCTCAGAACTCCGCCAGCTACGCGGAGTTCGCCGAGGGCCCGTATCTCCGAGCCGAGTCGATGAAGTGGTTCTGGGACGCCTACACAGACGATCCGAGCCAACGCGCCGAAATCACCGCGTCGCCACTGCGCGCGACACTCGATCAACTGCGCGGTCTGCCTTCAGCGCTCCTCCTCGTCGACGAGAACGATGTGTTGCGAGACGAGGGCGAGGCTTACGCCTCCAAGCTTCGCGAAGCGGGAGTGCCGGTCACCGCGGTGCGCTACAACGGCACCATTCACGACTTCATGCTCCTCAACCCGTTGAGCGAATCGCGTGCCACGCGCGCGGCCGTCGCCCAGGCGATCGACCACCTGAAAATCGCATTCAGCCAGACGCCGCCGGCTTCCGAGTAGGCCCCCGAAGACGGCGCGGGACGAGGACGGATCGACACGGGTCGCCTCGCGCAAGACCCAGCATCAATCCAAAGGACGCGTCGAACGGTCGGGTTCGATACGACGAGGGCACACGACCCGGTGGGCGTTCTCGACACGTCGGAGCGCCCGCCCTCCCTCAACCGGTAGTCGCGCCGCAGCCGTGCAATCCCCAAACCACCGAACACCTTGGAGCTGAAATGAACGTCCATCTGCCGTCTCTCGCCCCACTTCACGTTGCGGTGACACCCGCGCTGAAAATGTCGTACTACGAAGCGGGCGGGCAGGGCGACGAAACCGTGGTCCTGCTACACGGATTCCCGTACGACATCCACACCTTCCACGAAGTCATCCCCCGACTGACAGCCGAAGGACTCAGGGTCGTTGTGCCCTTCCTCCGCGGGCACGGGCAGACCCGCTTCCTCCGACCGGACACGCCGCGCTCGGGGCAACAGGCGGCGATCGGCCAGGACGTAGTCGACCTCATGGACGCCCTCGACATCGACCGCGCCATCCTCGCCGGCTGGGACTGGGGCGGCCGGGCCGCGTGTGTCGCGGCGGCGGCGTGGCCCGAGCGGTGCACCGGATTGGTCTCTGTGAACAGCTACCTCATCCAAGACATCTCGGTAGCGTGGAGGCCGATCAAGGCCGAACTCGAAGCCGGCCTCTGGTACTTCTATTACTTCCTCACCGAACGGGGGCGCGCCGGCCTCACAGCCAACCGCGACGACATCGCCCGAGTCATCTGGATCCGCAATTCGCCGAACTGGAATTTCGACGATGCGACTTTCGAACGGGCTGCGATGGCATTCCAGAACCCGGACTTTGTCGATGTGGTCATCCACTCGTACCGACACCGGCTCGGCTACGCCCCGGGCGAGCCGGACTACGCGGCTCTGGAGAACCTCCTCGCGACACAACCGCCGATCACTGTTCCCGCCGTCACTTTGGACGGCACGGCAGATGGCAACTTCCCCGCAACCGACGGGACCGCCTCCGCCCACCACTTCACCGGTCCGAGGACGCATCACCAGGTCCGCGGAGCCGGACACAACCTTCCCCAGGAAGCTCCTGGAGCGTTCGTCGACGCGATCATGGAGGTTCGTGAGATGGCGTCCCAGCCGAACTGATCTCGCAGGCTGGAGCGTCACGGCGCTGTCAGGAGGTCCAGACTGCGTCCGACTCGATCTCGGAGTCCGCATCGCGCAGTTCGTCGGCAGCAGACCTACGACGGTCACGCCCCGACGCGATCGCGAGCCGGACCGAGGCCACCGCGATAGCCACGATCAACCCGGTGGCGAGAGCGAGGGCGGCAGCAGCGATGACCTGCCATCCCCACGGCCGGACTATGCCCAGCCACCCGACTGCGTATCCGACGAGGGCCGCCGCGGGAAACGTGAAGGACCAGAATCCGAGAGAGAACTTCAGCCGCATATATGTCGGCAGTAGCGCCAGCTGCATGAGGCCCAATAGAACCGCGGATGCGGCGAAAGCGTCCTGCACGGCGTCCATACTGTGTCCGACGATGGCGAACCAGGCGTTGCCCGCGACCGCCGGTGGCGCGACCAAAATCGCCAACGTCGGGATCAAGGGCGCGGGCAGTGCAGGGCGGAAGATCAACCGCGCCAAGATGAGGGCGAAAATTACTCCCCAGAAGAACACGCCGACGGCGAAGGCACCCATCGCCAGCGACGCGAAGCCCAGGTCAGCGGCGACGGCGGCAGCGATAAGCGTCCCGGCCACCGTAGGAAGGAAGAATGCCCCATGGACAGAATCGATCTCGATCGTGCCGGTCACCCAGTACGCGAGGAGCCAACCCGCGTAAAGCGCCGTCACCGCCATGGATGTCAGGGCGACAACCATGCCCCCGACAGGCCAATACAGGAACAGATGCGCGCCGAGCATCATGCCGACCACGGGCACTATCGCCGCGATCGGTCCTTGCGCAGGATGCTGGAGCTGCCCGACGAGGGTATCGGCGCTGGCCCGGCCCCGCACGGTGTGCGCCACGATGAGCCACACCCATACGACAGCGGCGATGACCCACGCCGTGTCCGCCGGCCAATCGGGAAGGCCGAGGGCCTTTCCGGCACTGGTCCACATGCTGGCCAGCCCTGCTGTCCCGAAGCTGATAGCGAGCGTGTTCAGCGGGATCCTCGTAGCGCCGTTCGGCTGTGTCATGTTCGGTACGCACCCTTCGCTGTAGGTCCGCGGCATCCGCCGCCGGCCCCTGTTCATCCGGTCACGGACCATGCTGCGGACATTGCACTTTAAGGTGCTGATGCCGGACTGGATCCGCTTGGTCCAATGCTCGTCCGACGACGCAGCACGCGGCGATGCCCGAGCGGCATCCGGTTCGCCACCGCGACCCAGCGAGACTCAGGAAGGGCGACGGCGGCGCCGTTCGGCCGCGGAGTGCGCACGTTCGCGATCGAGGAGGATGCTGTGGCCGACTGGAGGCTCGGAACGACGACCGTCGGAGAAGACGGACTCGCGCGGTGCAACTGGATTCGAGACTGGAGCACCGACCCGGCTTTGCGCCAGTATCACGACGACGAATGGGCAACGCCGATCGACGACCCGCCGGCAGTGTTCGAGGCGCTCAGTCTCGGGGTGTTCCAAGCCGGTCTCGGGTGGACCACCGTCTTCCACAAGCGCGATGCGTTCAGGGCCGCCTTCCATGACTTCGACCCGGCCTCAGTCGCTATGTTCACGGACCAAGACGTGATTCAGATGCTGGGAAACCCGAAAATCGTCCGCAATCGATCCAAGATCGAATCCACAGTCCACAACGCCAGGGTCGTCAGAGACTCTGAGCTGGATCTGGCAGCTCTGGCCCGGGCCTTTGTCCCGGCCGATCACGTGTCTCCGGCCGACGGCGCGTCAGTGCCAACGCGGAGCCCCGAAGCCGCCGCGCTCACGCAGGTGCTGAAGGCTCGCGGGATTCGGTTTATAGGCCCGACCAGCGTCTACGCCTGGATGCAGTCCATCGGCGTGGTCAACGACCACGTCCGCGGCTGTTTCCGTGCCGGCCCGGGCGGCCAGCGCTGACATCAACCGCGCCACCTCGGCATCCGATTTCCCGAGCCGTTCGTGGAGAGGATCAACGATGCTGCTGACCTGGCTGGCGGTGAACCGCGCGGTGATGTGCTGAGGACAGTTCCAGTCGAAGGCTTCGACACGGACGAGGATATGCCTCTCGACTTCGGCGTCGTAGTCGGGAACCTCTAGAGCGTGATCGTGCTGGGAGTCGGGATCCGCGGCATGGACACTCGCATGCCCGTAAATCTTCAAGCGCCGCCTCCGCGCATGGTCCATGACGATTATCGCAACCCGATCGGACCCTGCGACGTTGCCGACACTGACGTATTGGAGATTGCCCCTGAAGTCCGCCCAGCCGATCGTGTGGCTGTCTACGACTTTCAAAAAACCTGACGGTCCTCCGCGATATTGGACGTACGGCCATCCCGTTTGACTGACCGAGGCGAGATAAAAACCGTCCTGATGGCGCAGGAACTCTTTCTCCGTCTCGCCCAGTACGTCTGATCCGGGCGTGCCCGCAGCTCGATCCGCCCGGCCGCCGTAGAATTTCTCGCTGCCGTAGCTCCTTTGCACGTCGCGGACCTGCCGGGTGAAGGCTATTGCGCCGTAATGCTCACTCATGTTGCCCCTTGGCGATGGTGGTGAAGGCGCATGAGGCGCCGTCGTCTGTCGACCGTACGGCGGTCGAAGATCGGCGGACGATCCCGTTTCGGCATCGTCACAGCCAGACCGACCGGTCGTACGCAGCCGCTCCGCCCCACAGACTCCCGCGATGCGGAACAGGCATCGCGGGATTCTCCCGACACCAGTGCGGGCGGTACTACGCTGGCGTTCCAGCCGACCTTGGAGGGTCCCATGAGCATGGAAAATCAGGACAACGCAGTGCCAGTCGCCACCGACCAGAAGCATGATTTCAAGCGAACGCTGCTGCAAAAATCCGCCGCACCCGTCGACGGTTGGCTCATCGAACAGACCCTGGTAGAGATACCAGAAGGAGTCGCTTCCGGACGGCATACTCACCCCGGGCCCGAGGTGGGATACATCATTCAGGGCGACGTTTCCATGGAATTCGACGACGGCGAACCGCTCGAACTGCATGCCGGCAGTCCCTTCCTCATCCCGCCGGGCGTCGTGCACAATGCGGTGAATGTCGGGACACTGACCACAAAAATGCTGTCCACATACTTCATCGTGGGGACGGAGCCGCTGGTCACGACGTACTGACAGGCCGGCAATCAGCAGCGGGGAAACTCGTTCGGTGAACGACGCGGTTAAGCAATTTGACAGGGGACGCGCGCGTTCCGGCGGCCATAGCGTGTGACCATCCCGTCGGTCAGAGGAGGAGTTCACCTGATGGCATATCCCGTTGGCATGAAGGCATCGCCCGCACTGCCGGGTCCGCGCCCCGCCGAGTCAGACAGGGGGTGAGACGGTGGACGTCGATCTGCGAAAGCTGCGCTACTTCGTCGCAGTTGCCGAACATGGAGGATTCCGCCGAGCTGCGGAGGTGCTTCGGATCGGGCAACCGGCCCTCACTCGCCAGATCAAGGCGTTCGAAGGCGAAATGGACGCCGAATTGTTCACCCGTTCGTTTCGAGGCGCCAACTTGACGGAGGCTGGCCGTCGACTCTTGGCAGAGGCGCCAGCGCTCCTGGACGCGGCGGATTCGCTTCGGAGACAACTCGCCCTGGTTAGACGCATGACCGAAAAGGTGACGATGGGTTTTGCCCAAGGAATCCCGATCGCGCCCATCGTCCGAGACTTCACCGCCACTCACCGACTTGTCGAGGTGGACCTGCTGAGCATCAGCGCTGACGAACAGGCGCAGGCGACCGTGACAGGTCGGGTCGACGTCTGTTTTGCACGCCTTCCCTTCGTCGCACACGGTCTCGAAATCGTCCCCCTCTACGAAGAGGCGCGCGTTGTGGCGCTGCCCAGCACCAACCCCATCGCGCATCTGGAGTACGTGTCCCTTCGCGATCTCCACCGATTCCGTCTGCTCCAGCCGCCAGACGGGGTCCAGGAGCTGGATGATCCGAGAGGCGCGTATCGCGAGTATGCCCGGGGTGATGTCAGCGGACGCAAGTACACGACAGCGTCAATGGACGAGGTCCTCGAGCATGTCGCTGCCGAGCACGGGATCGTAGTGATTCCCCGTTCCGCTGCGGCCATGCATCCCCGTGATGACATCACCTACCGAGAGGTCGTGGGCGTTCTTCCCAGTTCCGTGGTCCTCGCCTACTCGCCGTTGAACATCAGCCCGTACTTGGAGGATCTCGTAGAGCTATCCCTTCGACACTGCGGGAATTTGAAGGCTGGCTGACATGGCGGTGACGAATGAGACCGGGGAGGCGGGCGGGAACGTCGCGGATGACCGCGTCGCCTACCCGCCGCTGTCGAATGAGCAAATCGAAGCGCTCCGCGCATACGGCACAGAGCAGGTGATACACGCGGGTGAAGTCCTTTACGGCGTCGGAGACGCCGCCCCGGACCTGATCCTCGTGGACAGCGGTGCGATCGACATCGTTGCCAGCGGCCCGCCCGAGGTCAGAATTGCACGGCACACCGCAGGGCGTTTTCTCGGGGAGCTCAGCCTTCTCAACGAGCAGGTCGCGTTCTTCAGCGCGCGGGTAGCGGTCGGTGGCCGGATCCACCGGATCCCACCGGCGAATCTCCGACGCCTCATGACAGAGGACGACGAGCTGTCGGCAATAATCCTGGCGGCGTTCCAAGCCCGCCGAGCTCTCGTGAAATCCATTGCCTCGCGCACCGTCGAGATCGTGGGGAACCGGAGCTCCGCCGCCTCTCTGGCGCTACGGACCTACGCGCAAAGGCTCGACATCCCGCACACGTGGTTCGAAGTCGACTCGGTCGCCGGACTCGCGATGATGGCCGAGGCATCCATCCTCGAAGAGGACCTCCCTGTCGTCCTGCTCCCCGGAAGCAGGATCGTCAGAGCCACTCCCGGGCAGCTCAGCGAGCGATTGGGGTTGGCGTACCGCAAGCGCGACAGATCCGTCGATCTCGCCGTGGTCGGCGCAGGACCCGCCGGCTTGGCAGCCGCAGTGTACGGAGCATCGGAGGGACTCTCCACGGTGCTGCTCGATGCGGTGAGCCCGGGCGGGCAAGCAGCGGCAAGTGCCCGCATCGAGAACTACCTCGGGTTCCCCAATGGTCTCAGCGGCACCGAACTGACCAACTTCGCCACCGTCCAGGCGATGAAATTCGGTGCGCACCTCTATGCCCCATGCCGAATCGACAGCGTGGACGTCTCACGCCCGCTGCCCCGCGTCCTCATCGCCGACGGCACCGAGATAGAAGCAGGTGCGGTGATAGTGGCTACGGGCGCGAAATACCGAGGGCTCGACCTCCTCAATTGGAACGCATTCGAAGGCGCGGGAATCTACTACGGTGCCACCGTCCTCGAAGCCGCATCGTGCGAAGAGAGACCCGTCGTCGTCGTCGGTGGAGCGAACTCAGCAGGACAGGCAGCTTTGTTCCTCGCGAGCAGAGGGTGCGACGTGTCGTTGATCATCCGAGGCGCGGACATCGGAGCCGGGATGTCCGCCTATCTGGCCGACAGGCTCGTCGCCGATCACCGCGTACGGGTTTTGACATCCACGGACGTCACGGCTCTTCACGGGACGGCGGGACTGCAAGCAATCACCCACACGAACAGCCTTACCGGTGCTAGTGAGCGCCACGACTGCCACGCGCTTTTCTGCTTCATTGGAGCTACGCCGGCTACCGCGTGGAACACCGGCCTGGACCTCGACAAGGACGGCTTCATATACACCGACACAAACGTCGATGCCCGGCGTTTCGCCGCCAGCAGGCGCTCGCAGGGACGCAAGCCCCTCCCGTTCGAGTCGTCCGTGGCCGGCGTCTTCGCCGCGGGCGACGTGCGGCACGGTTCCATGAAGCGGGTAGCAGCTGCGGTAGGCGAAGGTGCCAGCGCCGTCTCGTCCGTCCACCGGGCTCTGGCTTCACGCCTCTGACCGGCGCTTCGGCCCGCCCCGCGGCGTGCGCCTCGAGCCTCGACTGCGACGGCGCCGGCTCGTCGACCGCCTTCCAGTGTCAATCACCGCGCCTGCCGCGAATGGCCGCCATTGACAGCGATGCCGCCCTGCGAGTATTTCTATAGCCCATAGGAAAGTAGAACCACCTCCGAGACGCCGAGGTGCTTACTGGATGTCAATGGTCGTAGGCGAGGGACGGGTGCGTCGCATCCCGAGAGGACCCGAGGTACTCAGTGGAGCTTTTCGGCCGTGGCGACGACCTTGCCGCAGTACTGTCCGCCAGCAAATCGGACGATCCGGACGCCCGTGCGCTCCTCGTTACGGGCGATGCCGGAGTCGGGAAGACGTCGCTCATCAACTTTGTCGCAGCGCAAGCGCGCGACGCGGGCGTGGCGACGTTCCGATGTACCGGGGTGCAGACGGAAGCCGGTGAGCAACTCGCCGGCCTACATCAGCTCTTGCGACCGATACGTGAGGCATTCGATGCACCGCCGGCAACCTCATCCGTGCTGGATCGTGCTTTCACAACGCGCGACGACGTACCTGTCGGTCCCTTCGAACTCGCAAATGCGATTCTCGCACTACTCGACTTCGCAGCCAGTCAGTCGAAGATCATGCTGGTCATCGACGACGTCCAGTGGCTCGACGAGGCGAGTTCCAACGTCCTCGCGTTCGTCGCACGACGGATCACCAACAGCAAGGTGTTCACCCTGGTGGGTACCCGCTCAGCAGAAGGGGGACCCTGGATGCGCTCGGACATACGCCAGGTCGAGCTCTACCCGCTGGGCAACCGAGACGCCGAAGCGCTTCTCGATTCTTTGCCTGGCGCTCCCGTCGGGCAATTGCGGGACCGCATCATGGCCGAAGCCGAGGGCAACCCCCTGGCCTTGGTAGAGCTTCCCAAAGCCCTCCGTCGAGCACACATCGGCGGCAGCATGACGACGACGAGCGAAATGCTGCCCCTCTCGGAGAGGCTAGAACGAGTGTTCGCCGCGCGGGTCGAGGAGTTGACGGATAGCCAGCGGGCGCTGCTGCTGCTCTGTGCTTTGGATCGCACCGGCCTCATCGCCACGTTACAGGTAGCGTCGGGCGAGCAGTGGTGGCTGCCGGATCTGTTGGCTATCGAGGACATGGGTCTCGTCCAGCGCCTCGGTGAGCGCGTCCGATTCAATCATCCGCTCGCCCGGTCGGCGGTGGCGCAGGCCGCAGCGCAAGACAATCTCCGCGCCGCCCACGCAGCGCTCGCCGCCGCTCTCCGGTCCCGGCCAGAACTATGGGTCTGGCATCGCGCGGCAGCCGCTACGGACTTCGACGCCGAGGTCGCCGACGCCCTGGAAGACCTCGCCCGCGAATCACTGCGAAAAGGAGGATCGCAGATCGCATTGAGAGCGACGCTCCGTTCGGTGGAACTGACTCCGACCCTGTCGACCCGGGCCCGCCGGCTGGCATTCGCGGCACATCTCGCCAACCAGACCGGTCAACTGATGATGGCTCGGGAGAAAGTCGCAGAACTACGGGAGTGGAGCACCAGCAAGACTCCCGGTCCGGAGACAGCAGAGACCGAGGGCTACGCCAACGTGGTCCTGGCATACGCGATCCTGAACTGGGAAGGCGACACATTCGCAGCCTTCCGACTCCTGACCGATGCGCTCGAAAAAGAAACACACGCCCGGCACCCATGGGTGCAGGAGATGCTGAACTCTCTTCTCCTCGTCTGTGTACGAACATCTCGACCGGAGCACTGGCACCAGCTCGACAACATCCTGGAGCGAATGGGGGACGACGCCCCGATCGAGGTGGCTCTCTCGCGCGACGCGCTTTCCGATCCGGCCAGGACCGCTCATGATCTCGCTCCTCGCCTGAACGGCCTCATACCGACGGTTCTCGATTTCGAACCATGGCGCGCGGCATGGATGGGCATGGCGTCCGTGTACATCGACAATCTGCCCCACCAACGACAGATCCTACGGAAGGTCATCGAACAGGAGGAGGTCGGCGGGTCGGCTCCCAGCTACTGGATCGCTATGGTCCTCAGCGCCTTGGACGCAATGGTGTCGGGTCAACTGGAAGTTGCTGCGGTTATGGCGCATCGCGGATTGCGAGGCACCGAGCAGTCAGGCTTCGCCGAAATCACCAATGATTTCAGGACGATCGCCGCCATGGTCGCGGCCATCAGAGGCGACCTGGCGATCGCCCGGGTCGAGGTCAGCCGCGTCGAGGCCTGGGCTCGTCCGCGGGGTGGCGGCTTGAGTGAAGCGTGGATCCAGCACATAAAGATGAGGATTTTCTCGTCCGAGGGACTTTATGAGGAGGAATATGCGGCGGCCATGAAGATCGGAGGTGGCTCCGTGCTCGTGCCGTACCGTCCGCACGCACTATGGATGTTCCTGGAGACGGTCGAGGCGGCATGGAAGACCGGGCGCCACGACGAGGCCCGCGCATTCGTCGCCGCCGCCGAGGAAGCGGGACTCGGAAAAGTGTCCCCGAGGCTCGCCTTCCATCTGGCCGCCGCACGGGCGATCACCGGGGAGCCGCACCGGCAATCGGAGCTGTTCGCACAGGCGCTGCAGGCGGAGGGGGTCGAGACCTGGCCATTCGAGCGCGCGCGGCTGGAGTTGACCTATGGAGAATGGCTTCGTCGCCACCACGACATGGCAGGGGCGCGCCCCCACCTTCGCGAAGCCATGGGGATCTTCCGCAATCTCGGCTCCACAGCGTGGTTGGACCGGTCGGCTGCCGCACTGCGGGCTACCCGTGTAGCCACGGAGTCGGGACCGTCGAAAAGGAACCCGCTTACTCCTCAAGAACGAGAGATCGCCGAGCTCGCCGCTCGTGGCCTCAGCACCAAGGACATCGCGTCGCGCCTCAACCTCTCGCCGCGAACCGTAGGGGCGCATCTGTACAGGATCTACCCGAAGCTGGGCATCGCCTCCCGAGCGGCCCTGCACGCCGCGCTGGCAGACCTCGCGAAAACGCAGGACTGATCGCCGGTGTCCGAGGCAGCGCCCGCCCAGGCCGCTTCATGCGGTCCACGCACGCGGTCGTGGAACGGTATGTCCGACAGGCATCGGCGGGATGATCCGCTCATCCGATAATCGGCGGAAGGTAAGACCGCGCGGGACGCGCCGCGGAAGCCGGACAGGAGCCCAGTACATGAAATCGCACGATGCAGTTCGTTTCATACCGTTTCGCCGGGGTTCCGAGAGCCGGACACACCTGCGCTACAATCCAGCCGAGCCTCCCGCGGCACAGCCGTTCTGTCCGAGCCTCTCGGCCGCTCAGCACGGATCCACCGCAGCGGACCTACCCCGCGTTGCCGCGCGTGTCCGGTGAGTCCCTGTTCGCCGACCCTGAGTCGCGCCGAGTCAGCGAGCATCTCAATAGAAGCCTGACCGTCATCGGGGTGCGCTGGAACGGATTGATCCTGGCCACATTGACCCCGGGGCCGCTCGGGTTCAGCGCGTTGCGTCGATCCATCGACGGGCTCGGCGACGCTGTCCTTTCGACACGATTAGTCAGACTGGCCGACGCAGGTCTGGTTCGGCGCGAGGTCGAAGTCGGACCGCCCACGACTATCACCTATTCGCTCACGCCCGCCGGACAAGCGATCGTGCCGGCGCTAGAAGCGCTCGCGTCCTGGTCGCGTTCTTACCTCAAGTGACGGAGTCGCGCCCCGGACGCTATGCCTACAAAGCATCGAGAACACGCCACCGGCGGCGCACTGTAGATGCGACCCGACATCAGGGGCCGAACCCAGAGGAGATAACCATGAGCATTACCGAACCATCCAGTAAGCCGACCGTTGTCCTGGTCCACGGAGCTTTCGCGGAGTCGTCGAGCTGGAGCGGAGTCATCAGCCTGCTGTTGGCCGATGGATTCCCCGCGATCGCCGTCGCCAATCCACTCCGCGGCGTCAAGTACGACTCTGACTACCTCAGAGCCCTGCTCACCGATGTGACTGGAGACGTCGTCCTCGTCGGGCACTCCTACGGCGGTACGGTCATCAGCGGCGGCGGCACCGACAACCCCAACGTCAAGGCACTGGTGTACATCGGGGCCTTCGCGCCCGAGGAGGGCGAGACGCCAGGCGATCTCGCTGGAAAGCTTCCGGGCTCCACTCTGGCCGGCACACTCACCTCGGTAGCAGTCCCTGATGGGGGCAACGACCTGTACATACAGCAGAGCAAGTACCACGCTCAGTTCGCGGCGGACTCTCCGGTGGAGGTCGCCGAGGTCATGGCGGTTACACAACGCCCCATCCTCGAGGCAGCGTTCACCGAAGCGTCGGGGAAGGCGGCGTGGAAGTCGGTCCCTTCCTGGTTTCTCTTCGGCGCCGAGGACCGGAATATCCCCGCCGCGGTCCACCGATTCATGGCCGAACGAGCGGGCTCGCGCAAAACAGTCGAGCTCGTAGGCGGTTCCCACACCGTCGGCATCCCTGAAGCCGCCCAAGTCGTCGACCTGATCCGTGAAGCAGCGTCGGCGACGACCGGTCAGTGACGGGCAGGAGGATTGAGCAGGCGGGCAGACAGCGATATGAAGATCCGATTGGGGACAGCGGACACACGTCCGTACGTACCCGCAGTGATCGCGGACGGGACGTTCGTATTCGTCTCCGGCCAGATACCGACTCGCGACGGGGAAATCGTGAAGGGCCCCATAGGCGAGCAGACGAGGGCAGTGCTGGACAACATCGCTTCGATCCTCGATTCCGCAGGAGCCAGCCTTGACGACGTCGTCCGATGCGGCGTCTTCCTTGGCGATCTCCGCGACCTGAGCGATTTCAACACGGTCTACGTTGGCGCGTTCGGGAGTCGGGTGCCAGCTCGGACGGCTGTCGGGGCCGTACTGCCGGGCTACGGAGTCGAGATCGACTGCATCGCAGTCATACCCCGAGGATGACGGATGCGACATTGAACCAGGTGAGCGTCGGCCGAGCGGCCGCGGGTAGCGACCAAGACACGGCCGACGCTCACCGCCCCCACCAGTGCGACGCTACGAATCGCACTCCTTTTCGACTTCGGAGAACAGGTCCGGAGCTCGATAGCTCGGAGGGACAACGTGGCTGACCTGAAAAAAGTGCTCGCGGTCTGTCCCAGAAACTGCCGACCATGAGTCCGGCAGAGGCGATCGGCTGGATCGTGGCGTTCGTCTTGGTGACAATCACGGTAAGCGGGGTCGCCCTTCGTTTGCGCTGGTCAGGGCCCGTCCTACTCGTGGTGGTCGGGGGCATTGCGTCATTCATTCCGGGTCTGCCATCGGTAGAGGTCGACTCCGAACTCGTCATGTACGGTCTCCTTCCGCCGTTGCTTTTCGCCGCCGCCAGCCAGACGTTCTTCGCCGACGTCCGCGCTCGTCGGGACAGCGTTCTGATTCTCTCGGTCGGCACGGTCGCGGCCACCGTCGTGGTTGTCGGACTGGCCACAGCGCTAGTCCTTCCAACAATCGGATTGGCAGCAGCGTTCGCCTTCGCCGCCGTGGTCGCTCCGACGGACACCGTCGCGGTGACTGCCGTCGCAAGCCGCATCGGGCTGCCACGACGGGTGACGACGATTTTGGAGGGGGAGAGCCTTCTCAATGACGCCGCCGCACTTGTGGCGCTGAGCTCTGCAATCCTCGCCATGACGCAGGTACTCACACCTTGGTCTATAGCGGGCGACTTCGCCCTCGCTGTGGTCGGGGGAACCGTCATCGGCGTCGTCGTCGGCTGGGTTATGACCCAGCTCCGCTTTCGACTTGCGACAGCCGTCCTCGACACGAGTCTGGCCTTCGTCACTCCGTACCTGGCGTTCTTCGGAGCGGAAGCAATGCACGGGTCCGGCGTGCTCGCGGTCGTGATCGCCGGCCTGTACCTCGGGTACCGTTCCCCGGTCGTGCAATCGGCCGAAGCCCGCACGGCCGAGTCGGTGAACTGGCGCACAGTCCAGTTCATCCTCGAAAACGCGGTGTTCTTGTTCATTGGGATGAACCTCGCCAGTATCGTTGCCGGCGCGGGATCCGCAGGCCACCGCCTCTGGCAATCGGTTCTGATCTGCGTCGTCATCCTCGTCGCCCTCGTGGTCGCTCGATTCGCTTTCATCTTCGCCATTGCCGTATTTTTCCGCGTCGGTCCTCGTCGCTTTCGCGACCAGAACGTGCGGTTCAAGAACGCCTTGGTGATCTCTGTCATCGGTGTCCGAGGCGTCGTCACCCTCGCGGCGGTCTTCCTGCTTCCTGCCGAAACGCCGAATCGCGAATTTCTCCAGTTCCTCGCCTTCGTGGTCGTCGTCGTCACGTTGCTGGGGTCGCTCGCGCTCCCTCCGCTCATACGCCTGCTTCATCTGCCGCCTCCTGACATCGAACAAGAGCGTGTGGAGTGGCAGACACTCATGGCGGAAGCTCGCGCGGCCGGGCTGGCGCGGCTGGAGGCAGCCGTCACCGAAGCGGATGAGGAGCGTGTCGTCTCGCAGCTCAGGGGAAACGCCGCGCTCACCGCCGAGTCGATCGCCCGACACCTCGAGACCCCGGACCTGGATTCGCTCTTGGAGTCTTACGCGCGTCTACGCCGCCAGATGATCCAAGCCGAATGGGAAGCAACAATTCACGCGCGAGCCGAAGGACGATTCACCGAAGCGGCTGTCATCGCAGTCCTGCGCGTGATCGACGCCGAGGAGATCGCGTTGCGGTCGTCGGCACCCGGACTCGACCAGCCACGGTCGGCTCCGCGACAACGGCAGCGTAGGCGTCCCCGCGGGGCGTAGATCGGCGCCGGGTGCGCGTTCGCCTCGTGTGTGAGCGATATTGGCGCGCGTCATCCATTCAATTGACCCCGTCGGTCGCCCTCTTGCTCAACAGGGCGAGACGCGTTTCCGAGGACGATCCGGGGTCTGCATGATAGATCACGACGATCTGCCCGGACCGTCCCTCGCCGACCGCGAGCTTTTCATACCGGAGATCGAGATCTCCGACCAAGGGGTGATGCAGGAATGACCGCCCGGCACCTTTCGGCCTGACATCATGCCGAGTCCACAGCCGGCTGAACTCGGGACTTTTGGCTGTCAGTTCGTCGACGAGTGCGGCGAGCTTTGGATCGCCCACCTCGTTGCCCGCCTGTGCTCGTAGCCCCGCGACCGTGTTGGACGTCATCCGATCCCAGTCGCGATACAGGGACTTGACCTCCGGGTCCAAGAATGCGGCGCGAATCAGATTCACGCCCGGAGTGAAAATCGGAGACAACGCGCGAGCTGTCTCGTTCGAAGCGAGAACGTCTAACGTGCGACTCTGCACATAAGCGGGGGTAGCGGTCCAAAGATACAGCAGCTGCCGAATCCCGACGGCCACCGTCTCCTTCTCGGGTGGACGGGGACGTTGCACGATAGGCCGCGCGATCTCGAAAAGGTACGTTGTCGCGTCGGCGTCGAGCTGCAGAGCGCGCGCGAGGCCCGCAATGACCGCGTCTGAAGGGTGCTGTTCGCGGCCTTGCTCCAGCCGTAGGTAGTACTCGCTGCTGATGCCCGCCCGGACCGCTATCTCCTCGCGACGGAGCCCGGGTACACGCCGTCTGGACGCCACGGCGATGCCGACATCCGCGGGCGTGATCTGCTCGCGCCGGGCGCGAAGAAACTCACCGATCCGATTTCCGTCGATGTTATCCATCGCCTTACCGTACTCGTCAGCTCGGCAGGTCGCGGTGGGCCACGGCCCCACGTGTGCAGTAGCCGCGTCAGCTCTCGGTCGTCGAGGCGGAACTGATCTGCACATCAGACGCCGATGCTCCTTCGGCATAAGAAGCCGGAGCAAGCCGGGCATAGCTTCTCTTTGCGCTCGGACCGCAACGTGGGAGTGCTACTACCAGTAGCAGCTCGCCCACGACACGGGGCATTCCCCGGTGGCATCGTGCTGTTTCAACCAGCGACAGAAGGAGAGACACCATGACACTCATCACATCCGACTTCGGATTCACCTCGACCGCGGAAGAGGTCACCGCCGGCATCGACCTACGGGGCAAGAAAGCCATCGTCACAGGCGCATCGTCCGGTATCGGCATCGAGACCGCACGCGTCCTCGCAATGCGAGGGGCCGACGTCACGTTGGCAGTAAGAAACCTCGCAGCCGGAACCGGGATCGCCGAAGACATCCGCTCGACGACCGGTTCCACGACGGTGCGCGCCGCTGAACTCGACGTCAGCGACCTGTGGTCGGTGCGCGAGTTCGTGTCCAAATGGACCGGCCCACTCGATCTGCTCATTAACAATGCGGGTGTCATGGCGACGCCGGAGGAGCGAACGGCCGAGGGTTTCGAGTTGCAGTTCGCGACGAACTACCTCGGACACTTTGCTCTCGCCGTCGGCCTCCGCCCGGCACTGGCAGCCGCCGGCGGTGCGCGGGTCGTCACCGTGAGCTCCAGCGGACACCTGCTCTCACCGGTCGTCTTCGACGACATCAACTTCCGGTTCCGCCAGTACGACCCTCTTGCAGCGTACGGCCAGTCGAAGACAGCGGCCGTCCTCTTCGGAGTCGCTGCCAGCAGCCGATGGGCTGCCGACGGCATCACCGTCAACTCGGTCATGCCCGGAGCGATTTCGACCGGTTTACAGAAGCACACCGGCGGTTTGAAAACGCCGCCGGAAGGACGCAAGTCGATCGAGCAGGGAGCGGCGACAACCCTGTTCGTCGCTACTTCGCCCCTGCTCGAGGGCATCGGCGGGCGCTACTTCGAAGACAACAACGAGGCCGTCACCGTCTACGACGGCAACGGGTGGCTGTCCGGCGTCGCCTTCTACGCACTCGACCCCGTAAATGCAGACCGGCTGTGGGAAACGGCTCTTCCGCTGATTACCGCCTCCTGAAGCATCCGAGACGAGAAAGGCAGACGATGACCACTTCGACCACCATCCAAACTGTAGGTTTCATAGGCCTCGGCGACCAAGGAGCGCCCATGGCGCGCGCCCTCGCCGACTCGCCCTTCGACCTGCGCGTGTGGGCGCGTCGCCCCGCGTCGCTCGACGCCCTCGCCGGCCACCCTCATACCGTTCACGATTCGCCGGCCGATCTGGCAGCGGCGTCCGACATCGTCCTGCTCGTCCTCCGCGACGACAAGGACGTGGACGGTGTGCTCAACGACGGGGGCATCCTCGCGGCCATGCGTCCGGGCACCATCCTCGTCAATCACGGCACGGGCGACCCTCAGGAGGCGCAGAAGTTCGCGGCCCTCGCCGCCGCGCGAGGGATCGCGATGCTCGACGCCCCGGTGAGCGGCGGGGGACCGGGCGCCGAGGCCCGCACGCTCACCACGATCGTCGGTGGTACACCCGACGCTTTCGACGCGGCGAAGGTCGTTTTCGACACCTTCTCCAGCGCAGTGATCTTCATGGGTGTACCGGGTGCGGGACAGCAGGGAAAGCTGCTGAACAACGCACTGACCATGACGAATCTGAAGAACGCGGAGGACGTATTCACGATTGCGGAGTCCACGGGCGTGGATGTGGCCGCGCTGCAACGCCTTCTCGCCACGAGTAGCGGCGGGAGCTTCATCATCCAGGCGTTGGGTACCCAGATCACTCCGTCCATCGCGAGCCATCTGCAAGGACTCATGCGAAAGGACATAGAGCACTTCGCCGACGGTTTTGCGCGACTGGGCGCCGACGTCGCATCCGTTCGAGACCGGGGGCTAGCGGGGGCCGACGGACTCGCGGTCGTAGTCGACATCGTCGACCGCAGCCGCACGGCCGGGGACGCTGCCTGATCCGCACAGACCATTAGCCGAGCTGGAACGGGTGCTTCTTGTGGTTCCCGCCACCCGCTGATGGCGAACGTGAAATCAACACAAAAAAGGCTGGACGATCGTTTTCCGATCGTCCAGCCTTTTTTGTCTCAATTCCCTGGATTGATTCCGGCAATACACCGAACAATTCCAAGTGCGCGAAGGGGGACTTGAACCCCCACGCCCTTACGGGCACTAGCACCTCAAGCTAGCGCGTCTACCAATTCCGCCATCCGCGCGCATGGCCAGTCTCTGTGGTTTTTACACCGCGTTGACCGCCGAGAAACGAGAATAGCACGCTCTGGGAGGTGGTTTTGTCACTTGGCGCCACGGCGACCCGACACGCCGTATCCGACGGGTAGCGTTGCAGCATGACAACCGAACCAGAGCTTGAAGCAACAGCCGCGATTGCCCAGCAACTCATTCGGTTCGACACCTCGAACTACGGCGAGGGCGTCTCCAACGGGGAGACGGACGCCGCCGAATACCTCGGTTC
Organism: Conyzicola nivalis; assembly: GCF_014639655.1. Classification (NCBI taxonomy): domain Bacteria; kingdom Bacillati; phylum Actinomycetota; class Actinomycetes; order Micrococcales; family Microbacteriaceae; genus Conyzicola; species Conyzicola nivalis. Next base: position 671,064 of record NZ_BMGB01000001.1, on the reverse strand, counting down.
GCTGCTCGAAGATCTCGGCCTGAAGACCACCTACGTCGATTCCGATCCGGGTCGCACGAGCGTCGTCGCCCGCGTGAAGGGATCGGACCCGAGCCTCCCGGCGCTCGTCGTGCACGGCCACACCGACGTGGTCCCCGCCGACCCCGACAACTGGAGCGTCGACCCGTTCGGCGGCGTCATCCAGGACGGCATGCTCTGGGGCCGCGGCGCCGTCGACATGAAAAACATGGACGCCATGATCATCACGGCGTTGCAGGACATCCTGGGTTCGGGCGCCCAGCCGAAGCGCGACCTCGTGATCGCCTTCTTCGCCGACGAGGAGGCCGGGGGAGTGCGCGGTTCCCATCACCTCGTGACGGAGCACCCCACACTGTTCGCCGGGGCGACCGAGGCGATCAGCGAGGTAGGCGGCTACTCCGTCACCATCAACGACCAGCGTGCCTACCTGCTGCAGACCGGCGAGAAGGCGCTCGTCTGGATCAAGCTCATCGCCCGCGGCACGGCGTCGCACGGCAGCAGGGTCATGCACAACAACGCCGTGACGAAGCTGGCCGAAGCCGTGGCGAAGGTCGGACGACGCGAGTGGCCCGTGCACCTCACCGACACCACCGAGCAGCTCGTAGGCGAACTGGCTCGCATCCTCGGCGTCGACCCGCAGCGAGTCACACCCGAGGAGGTCGTGCTCGCCACCGGCAGTGCGGGCGGGTTCATCCAGGGCACCCTGCGCACGACCACGAACCCCACGCTGCTCAAGGCCGGCTACAAGCACAACGTCATCCCCGACTCGGCCGAGGCGCTCATCGACATCCGCACGCTGGCCGGCGAGGAAGACGACGTCATCGCCGAGGTGCAGCGGCTCGTCGGCCCCGAGATCGAGATCGTCGTGATGCACCGCGACATCGGGCTCGAGAACCCGTTCCAAGGCGCGCTGGTCGACGCCATGGTCGCATCGCTCGGCAAGCACGATCCCGACATCCCCGTGCTCCCCTACCTGCTCAGCGGCGGCACCGACAACAAGGCCCTCAGCCTGCTCGGAATCACCGGCTACGGCTTCGCGCCGCTCAAGCTGCCGGCCGGCCTCGACTTTCCGGGCATGTTCCACGGCGTCGACGAGCGGGTTCCGCTCGACGCATTAGTCTTTGGCAGGCGGGTTCTCGCGGACCTTCTCTCCACCTACTAATTTCGACAGCGGAGCACCAATGAGTTTCATCGAGGCGATCATCCTCGGCCTGGTCCAGGGCCTCACCGAATTCCTCCCGATCTCGTCGAGCGCCCACCTGCGCATCGTGGGCGAGTTCCTTCCCTCGCACACCGACCCCGGTGCGACCTTCACCGCGATCACCCAGCTCGGCACCGAGGCCGCCGTGATCATCTACTTCTGGAAAGACATCACCCGCATCATCGGGCGCTGGTTCCGGTCGTTCGGCAACGGCGGCGGGTCGAGCTCGCACCGCGTCGCGAAGAACGATCCCGACGTGCGTCTCGGCTGGCTCATCATCATCGGCACGGTGCCGATCGTTCTGCTCGGCTACTTCGCGCAGGACGCGATCCGCTCGACGTTCCGCTCGCTCTGGATCGTGGCGATCGTGCTGATCGTGTTCGGCATCATCCTCGGCCTCGCCGACTGGTTCGGCAAGAAGAGCCGCCCGCTCACCGAGATGACCTACGGCCACGGCATCGGCATCGGCCTCGCCCAGATGCTCGCCCTCATCCCCGGCGTCTCGCGCTCGGGCGCGACGACGACCGCCGGTCTCGCCCTCGGCTACGAACGCCCGGCCGCCGCGCGCTTCTCCTTCCTGCTGGCCATCCCCGCCGTGTTCGGCAGCGGACTCTACGAGCTGCAGCACAGCTTCAGCGAGCCGCAGGGCGCCTACGGCTACGCCGAGACAGCCGTCGCTACTGCCATCGCCTTCGTGGTCGGCTACGTCGTGATCGCGTACCTCATGAAGTACATCTCGACGCACAGCTTCCTGCCGTTCGTGATCTATCGCCTGGTGCTCGGTGTAGCCCTCATCGTGCTACTTTCCACGGGAATCCTGCAGGCGACATAGTTCGAGCGGTACGCTGGGGTTCACGCAAAATTCGTTGACTCGCCTTGACCCCGCGACCAATGGGGGTAAGGCATCATGCCGACACGACAGGCCTTTAAACAGGCACAGCTCGACCTTCTGTACGCACACGAGCGCAACGGCAGCCTGTGCGCCCCCTTCGTCTCGGTGCTTCCGGTAGCAGGCGCTTCCCTCTCGGTGCTCGCCGGTTCGCTGGGCCAGTCGACGGTGTGCGCGAGCGACGACATCGCGGCGCGCCTCGACGAGCTGCAGTTCGACCTCGGCGAGGGGCCGTGCTGGGACGCCCTGTCGACCAGGCTCCCCGTGCTCAGCCCCGACTTCCCGGCCTCCGGTCGGCACACCTGGCCGCTCTTCGCCAATGCACTGCACGAGGACGCGTTGGGGTCGGGGGTCCGCGCCGTCTACGCGTTCCCGCTCGCTCTCGGTTCTCTCGATATCGGCGCGGTCGACCTGTATTCGTCGTCGAACGCCCCCTTGGACGAAGACGAGGTGTCGGATGCCACGAAACTAGCGTCGCTCGCCGCGTGGCAGCTGCTCCGGCGGATCCTCGCCGACCAGCCCACGGGAGACCTCGAACCGCAGGGCACCGACAACCGGCGCGAGGTGCACCAGGCGACGGGCATGGTCCTCGCGCAGCTCGGCATCTCGGCCGCCGACGCCGCCCTCCTCCTGCGGGCGCACGCGTTCTCGAGCGGGCGCACGGTGGCGGAGATCGCCAACGACATCATCGAGCGCCGCCTCGACTTCGCGCTTGATGGCACGCTATGACCCGGTGCGCACTGATCACCGCGCGGAGTAAACTCTGAGAATGGCGAGCGATACGCGGGAACGACGGCTGACCACGGCCTTCGTCACTCTCGCAGACACACTGGTGGCGGGCTACGACGTGGTCGATCTGCTGCAGACCCTCGTCGACACCTGCGCCGATCTGCTCGACGCGTCGGCCGCCGGGATCATGCTCGCCGACTCCACGGGCGAGCTGGCCGTCGTCGCGTCGACGAGCGAGAAGAGCCGCATCGTCGAGACAATCCAGCTCAGCTCCGGCGCAGGGCCGTGCGTTGAGTGCTTCGCCTCGGGCTCCGTCGTCACCGTGAGTGATGTCTCCGAACTGGACGAACGATGGCCCGAGTTCAGCAAAGCGGCCCTGGAGCAGGGATTCCGATCGGTGCACGGCGTTCCGTTACGTCTGCGGGGCAGGATGATCGGCACGCTCAACCTGTTCCGCCCCACCACCGGGGCGCTCTCCGACGAAGACAAGTCCGTCGCGCAGGGGCTCGCCGATGTCGCCACCATCGGCATTCTCCAGGAACGTGCCATCCGCGAAGCCGACATCGCGAAGAACCAACTGCAGCACGCGCTCGACAGCCGGGTGCTCATCGAACAGGCGAAGGGCGTGATCGCGTACATGCGCGATGTCGACATGGATGCCGCGTTCCAGACTCTGCGCGCCTACGCCCGAGGCAACAATCTCAACCTGCGCGACGTTGCCGAGCGTGTCGTCAATCGGTCGCTTTCCCTGTAGTCACCCCCTTCCCAATCGCGGAAACAGGCGTACCCTTAAAGCATTCACGGCCCCGGACCTCGGCTTACTGTTCCAGTGAGACTATCGAGGAGGCCATCATGTCCAACGATATTGACGAGATCGTGTTCGACGCCGACATCGGCTCGGTCAGCGAACCCCGGCTGTACGAGAGCCCCATCCGGTTCGTAACGACCGCCCACCCGTTCAGCGACGCCGATCTGCGCGCGTTCCAGAGTGCGGGTGAGCACACCGGGCTGGATTGACCGCGTCGGCTGCGGGGGGTCGGTTTCCCAGCGACCCCCGCGTAAGCTGACCCAGTGAAATCGTGGACCAGGCCCGTCGTTCCCTCGCTGCCCGGCCGCGCGCCGGTGCCCCGGCTGTTCGACTCGTCGACGCGCACGGTGCGGGCGGCTTCTCCCGCTGAATCCGCCAGCCTCTACGTGTGCGGCATAACGCCGTACGACGCGACGCACCTCGGCCACGCCAACACCTACCTCGCTTTCGATACCCTCGTGCGCCTGTGGACCGACGGCGGCTTCACCGTGCGCTACGCGCAGAACGTGACCGACATCGACGATCCGCTGCTGGAGCGCGCTGCCGCGACCGACGTCGACTGGCGCGCCCTCGCCGCCGAGCAGATCGACCTGTTCCGCGGCGACATGGAGAGCCTCCGCGTCCTGCCGCCGACCGATTTCGTCGCGGTCACCGACGTGATCGCCGAGGTCGCGGAGGGCGTGCGCCAGCTGCTCGACGCCGGAATCGCCTACCGCCTCGACGACGACGTGTACTTCGACAACTCCGCCGCGGCATCCGCGGTCTGGACCCTCGGCGACGAAAGCGGCTTCGACCGCGCCACGATGCTCGCCCTCAGCGCGCAGCGCGGGGGAGACCCCGAACGAGCGGGCAAGCGCGACGCCCTAGACCCGCTGCTCTGGCGCGGCGAACGCGACGGCGAACCGTCGTGGCCGTCACCCGTCGGAGCCGGCCGGCCCGGCTGGCACATCGAGTGTTCGGTCATAGCGCAGCGCTACCTCGACACCCCGATGACGGTGCAGGGCGGCGGTTCCGACCTCGTCTTCCCGCACCACGAGTTCAGCGCCGGTCACGCCGCCGCGCTCACCGGACGCCCGCTCGCGGACCTCTACGCGCACGCCGGCATGGTGGCGTACGACGGCGAGAAGATGAGCAAGTCGCTCGGCAACCTCGTGCTCGTCTCGCGCCTCACCGACGACGGGGTAGACCCGCGGGCCATCCGCCTCGCCCTGCTCGACCGGCACTACCGCGCCGACTGGGAGTGGACGCGGGTCCAGCTCACCGAGGCCCAGTGCCGACTGGGCGAGTGGGAGACCTGGGCCGCGGAAGCGGTCGAGGGTGCGGATGCGACTCTCGTCGACACGCTGCGGTCAGCGCTCGTGAACGACCTCGACACCCCGGCCGCCCTCGCGGCCGTCGACGCACGCGTCGCCTCGGGCGAGCGCGCTACCGCCACCGATGTCGACGCGATCGACGCACTACTGGGTGTGCGCCTGTAGCTAGCTGCCGCCGGCCTTGCCGCCGGAGTCGGGCTTGCCGTCTTCACGGCGCAGGTACTTCTCGAACTCGTGGGCGATCGCTTCGCCGCTCGCCTCGGGGGAGTCCACGGTGTCGCGCGCCTGCTCGAGCTGCTCGATGTAGCTCGTCATGTCGTCGTCGTCGGAGGCCAGCGCGTCGATACCGGTCTCCCAGGCCGCCGCCTCGTCGACGAGGTCGCCGCGGGGGATGACCACGTCGATGATCTCCTCCAGTTTGTCGATCAGCGCGAGTGTGGCCTTGGGGCTGGGTGCGTTGTGTACGTAGTGCGGCACGGACGCCCAGATCGAGAGGGTCGGGATGCCCGCCTTGTCGGCGGCGTCGCCGAGCGCCGAGAGGATTCCGACGGGGCCCTCGTAGGTCGAACGCTCGATGGAGAGCTCGTCGCGCACGCCCGCGTTCTCGCTGCTGACGAACACCGAGATGGGCCGGGTGTGCGGCACGTCGGCGAGCATCGAGCCGAGGAAGACGATCGAGGTGATGCCGTTCGCGTCGATCGACTCGAGGATCTCGGCGACGAAGGTCTTCCAGCCGCGCGAGGGCTCGGTGCCGATGAGCAGGTAGACGTTGGAGCCGTTGTCTCCGGTGACCGCGAGCTCGGCATCCGCCGCGAGGGGAACGAAAGCCGTGGCATCCGGATCCGTGGGTCCGTACATCGTGACACCCGGCCACTCGAGAACGCGGTTGCCGTCGTCGTCGAGCGAGATCGTCGGGCGGTTGAACTGGTAGTCGAAGTAGTCCTCGGGGTCGACGCGCGCGATGGGGGAGAGCTCGAGCTGTTCCTCGAGAGTGCGCACCGCGTTGCTCGCCGCTTCTCCGGCGTCGTTCCAGCCCTCGAAGGCCACGACCAGAAGCCGGCCGCTTGCGAAGCCCGTGTTGTCTGCCATGTCTATAAGAATAGGTCTCTCCGAACCGAACCTTCCGCGTTCTGCCCTCGGCGTAACCTCGGTAGACTCGCCCGTTGTGACTTCTCTACAACCGGCGGCCGTTCTCTGGGACATGGACGGCACGATCGTCGACACGGAACCGTACTGGATGCGTGCGGAAACGCTGCTGGTCGAGTCGTACGGCGGCACGTGGAGCCACGAGGAGGCCCTCTCCCTCGTCGGTCAGAGTCTCTGGCATTCCGCCCGCGTGCTGCGCGCGAAGGGCGTCGACCTGTCGGAGGACGAACTCATCCAGGGCCTCACCGCGAGGGTGATGGACCAGATCCGCGTGGAGATCCCGTGGCGACCCGGCGCCCTCGAGCTGCTCACCGAGCTGCACGAGGCGGGCATCAAGACGGCCCTCGTGACCATGTCGCTGCGCACGCTCGCCGAACTCGTCGTCTCGCTCATGCCGGTTCCCGTGTTCGGGGCGATCGTCTCGGGCGACGACGTCACCCACGGCAAGCCGCACCCCGAGGCCTACCTGCGCGGAGCCGAACTGCTCGGTGTCGACATCGCCGAGTGCGTCGCCCTCGAGGACTCACTGCCGGGACTCGCCTCTGCGGTCGCATCCGGCGCCGTCTCGATCGGCGTGCCCCACATGGTGCCGATCGACGAGGCCGACACCCACACCCTCTGGCCGACCCTCGCCGGCCGCACCCTCAGCCACCTCACCGACGTCTACGTCGCCGCACGACCGGGAACTCAAAAATGACCAACGACACCTTCCGCCGCCAGAGCGGACCCTTCCGCGCCGGCGACCGCGTGCAGCTCACCGGCCCCAAGGGCCGCATGAACACCATCACCCTCGAGGCCGGGGGAGAGTTCCACTCGCACCGCGGCGTGCTCAAGCACGACGAGATCATCGGCCAGCCCGACGCGTCGGTCGTGCTCTCGACCAACGAGGTCGAGTACCTCGCGATGCGCCCGCTGCTCACCGACTTCGTGATGTCGATGCCACGCGGCGCCGCCATCATCTACCCCAAGGACGCGGCCCAGATCCTGGCGCAGGCCGACATCTTCCCCGGCGCCACCGTTGTCGAGGCGGGCGTCGGCTCGGGGGCGCTCTCGCTCTGGCTGCTGCGGGCGATCGGCCCGACCGGCACGCTGCACTCGTTCGAACGGCGCGAGGAGTTCTCCGACGTCGCGCGCGCGAACGTCACCGCTTTCCTCGGCGCGACACCGGAGAACTGGGACATCACGCTCGGCGACCTCGCCGAGACCCTCCCCGAGGTGGCCGAACCCGGCACCGTCGATCGCATCGTGCTCGACATGCTCGCCCCGTGGGAGTGCCTGGATGTCGCGGCCGAGGCCCTCACGCCCGGTGGCGTGATCATCTGCTACATCGCCACCGTGACCCAGTTGTCGCGCGTGTCGGAGGCGCTCCGCCGCACCGGCCAGTTCACCAACCCCGAGTCCAGCGAGACGATGATCCGCGGCTGGCACGTCGAGGGACTCGCCGTGCGCCCCGACCACCGCATGATCGGACACACCGGTTTCCTGCTCACCGCCCGCCGGCTCGCGCCAGGCACGGTGCTGCCCGAGCTCAAGCGTCGCGCGTCGAAGAGCGACTTCAGCGACGAAGACGTAGAAGCCTGGACACCGGGCTCGCTCGGCGAGCGGTCGTCGAGCGACAAGCGCCTGCGCAAGACCGCCCGGCACGCCCAGGCGGTCGCCGACGCGGCGGTCGCGGCCGAAAATTCGACAGAATAGACAAGGGTAAGATCGTCCGGTACCCGGGCACCCAAGAAAGAGGATTCGTGCGCACTCTCACCGCGGCCATCATCACCGTCGGACTGGTGGCTTCACTGTCTGCCTGTGCCCCCGCCAGCTATTCCGACGAGTCCGGCTCGTGCGAGCCGACCGCGAAGTCGGGTGACGCCTCCGCGCTGATCGACGCGACCGGCAAGCCCGGCACCGTTCTCACGCCCGAATTCCCCACGCCGCTCATCACCGACGGCGTCGAGGTCTCGACGATCTCGGCCGGCGACGGCAAGACCGTCTACCCGGGCGAGGTGGCCGACTTCCACGTCACCTTCGTCGACGCCGAGACGGCCGAGGTCATCACCCTCCAGGGTCTCGACGCCGCGTCGATCGTGCGCCGCACCGCCGGCGACACGTCCGACCCGCTCGGCATGATCCTGGAGTGCTCCACCGTCGGCGACCGTCTCGGCGTCACCGCAGAGGTGGGCGAAATCGGACTCTCGACCGACCCGACCGACAAGACCACGGTCGTGCTCATCATCGACGTCGTGCGCAGCTTCATCGGTCGCGCCGACGGCGTCGCCCAGCTCGCGGAGAACGGCATGCCGGCTATCGCGCTCGCGCCGAGCGGCCAGCCCGGCGTCACGATCCCCAACGCCGAAGCGCCCGACGAGACGCAGACCGCGACCACGATCCTCGGCTCCGGCGAGACCGTCGAAGAGGACGACGGCGTCGTGCTGCACCAGACGATCCTGTCGTGGGAGAGCAAGACGGTTCTCGACTCCACCTGGGTCGTCGGCGACAAGCCCGCCGTTCCCACCACGGTGCTCGCGACCGAAGACGCCACCGGCTCCCGCGCGGGCGTCATCCCCGCCCTCGCCGACGCGCTGATCGGCGCCAAGGTCGGCAGCCAGCTGCTCGTCGTGGTTCCCCCGGGTGACGACAGCTTCGCCGAGGGCGCGACGCTGCCCACCGGCGCCACCGCCACCGACACGCTCGTGTACGTGGTCGACGTGCTCGGCATCCAGAAGGACTAGCGCGGCGGGCTCCAGCCCCTCGCACCACGCAACCACCGACACTGGCCGGGTGTCCTCACCATAGGATCGATTCGTGTCGCTCGAGAATTCCGCCAAGGTACCCGTCGAGGAGAGGCTGTTCAGCCTCGTCCTCGCCCTGCTGGCGACCGAAAACGGCCTGACGAAGACCGAGATCCTGTCGACCGTCCAGGGCTACCGTCAGGACTTCGCGCAGACCGGCGACAACGCCAACCTCGAGCGCAAGTTCGAACGCGACAAGGACGACATCCGCGAGCTCGGCGTGCCGCTCGAGACCGTGCAGTCGCCCGGTGATCCCGGCAACAACCAGAACCTGCGCTACCGCATCCCGCGCGGCGCCTACGAGCTGCCCACCGACATCGCGTTCTCCGCCGAGGAGACGACGTTGCTGAACCTGGCCGCGATGGTCTGGCGCGAAGGCTCGCTCTCGGCCGAATCGCGGCGGGCCCTGCTGAAGCTGCGGTCGCTCGGCGTGACCGCCGACGAACCCGTGCTCGGCTACGCGCCGCGCGTGCGGGTGCGCGACGCCGCCTTCGAGACGCTCAACGCCGCGCTCGGACGCAACGCCTACGTGCGGTTCGCCTACCTCAAGCCGGGGGAGGGGGAGGCGCGTGTGCGCACCGTCGCCCCGCTCGCACTCGTGCAGCACCAGGGCCGCTGGCACCTCTCCGCCGAGGAAGACGGCACGGGCATCCGCAAGACGTTCCTGCTGCGCCGCATCGTCGGCCGGGTCACCATCACCGGCAAGACCTTCCCCGCACCCGACGACGACCAGAGCGCCCGCGCCCTCCGCGAGCTCGAAGAGGTGTGGAACGCGCACACCGCCGTCGTCGAGGTCGAGCCGGGATCCGACGCGAGCACGCGACTGCAGAAGCGGCGGGGAACGGTGGCCGTGGCATCCGAACTGCACCTGCACTTCTCCGACATCAACATCCTCGCCGACGAGCTCGCGGGCTTCGGTCCCGAGGTGCTCGTCACCTCGCCGCCCGAACTGCGCGCCGCGGTTCGCGACCGACTGACCCGAACGGCGGCCGACCATGGCTAGAGTCAAGAAGCCCAAGGCGATGAACGCCCAGGAGAAACTAACTTTCCTGCTGTCGCTCGTGCCGTTCCTCATCGAGCGTGAGCGGGTGAGCGTCGCCGAGGTCGCGGAACACTTCGGGGTGGATGCGGAGCAGATCCGAGAGGCGGTGCGCCTCATCGCCGTGTCCGGTGTTCCCGGCGAGACCAGCACCTACCAGTACGAAGACCTCTTCGACATCGCGTGGGACGACTTCGAAGACAACGACCAGATCGTGCTCACCAACCAGGTGGCGCTCGACGACTCGCCCCGGTTCTCGGCGCGCGAAGCCGCCGCGCTCATCGCCGGGCTCCAGTACCTGTCGGCGCTGCCCGAGAACGCCGACCGCACGGCCGTCGCCTCGCTCATGACCAAGCTGTCCCGGGGCGCCTCCGCCCAGCCGAGCCAGCTCGCCGTCGAAGACACCGGCAGCGACGCGACCCTGGCGCTCATCCGCCAGTCGGTCACCGCCGGCACCCAGCTCGAGTTCGACTACCTGGGCGCCCGCGGCACGCGCGAGCGTCGTCGAGTCGACCCGCTGCGCGTCGAATCGATGGACGCCGACTGGTACCTGCGCGGCTGGGACCACCTGCGCGAGGCCGTGCGCACGTTCCGGCTCGACCGCATCTCCAACCCGCGTGTGAGCGAACAGCCGATCAGCCACAGCGCGGGCGACGTGGTCCTTCCCGACACCCTGTTCGAGAGCTCGGCCGAAGACCTCGTGGTCACCGTCGAGGTCACCAACTCGGCCGCGGCGCTTCTCGCCGACTACATTCCCGACGGTGCCGCCCGCGAACAGCTCGAGGGGCGCGTGCGCACGACCGTGCGCGTCTCGCACTACCACGGGCTCAAGCGGCTGATGGCGGGTATGTCGGGCGTCGCCACCGTCGTCGAACCGGCCGAGGCCAGGCGCGTGGTCGCAGAGTGGGCCGCGGCCGGCGCCGCGCGCTACGACGGGGACGCATCGTGATCCCGTGGTGGGGCTGGCTGCTCATCTGGTCGGGGCTCGTGATCGCGCTGCTCGCCGTGGTCGCGCTGCTCGGCTGGCGGTTGGTCAAACGGTTCTTCGCACTGCTCGACGATGTCTTCGTGGTCACCGAGAAGCTGTCGATCCTCGACGGCGTCGCGGCCGAGACCGAGGCCCGGCCAATGAACGCGATCCTGCGCGAGGGCGACGAGGTGCGGGCCACCACCGGTGCGCGCATGGCTCGACGGGCCGAACGTAAGCACGCTCGCAGGCAAGCCCGCATCCAAAGGGGTAAAATGCTTACAACCGCAACAATCGACCTGAAGGAGTGGCCACATGAGCCTCGCTAATCTCGGCAGCCACTGGTGGGTCATCCTGATCATCGTTGTGCTGCTGTTCGGTGCACCCAAGCTTCCCGCGCTCGCGAAGAGCATGGGGCAGTCGCTGCGCATCTTCAAGAGCGAGATCAAGACCGGCAAAGACGAAGACGCCGCGGCGAAGCCCGCCGACGGAGCACCCGTCGCTCCGGGTGACAACGCACCAAAGTCCTGATTTCCCCCCTTCGGAACGGGCTGATGCCTCCACGTAAGCCCCGCGTCGATGAGCGGCGCATGTCGCTCGGCGCGCACCTTATCGAGTTGCGCAAACGACTGACGATCAGCGGCATCGCGATCTTCCTGGGCGCCATCGGCGGCTTCATCATCGCCCCCACGCTGTGGGAGGCGCTGAGCGAACCGATCGAGTCGATCGCCGCCTCGCAACGCGCGACCATCAACTACACCGGCATCACCGAGGCGTTCGACACGAACGTGCAGATCGCCTTCCTCGTGGGCATCGTCGGCACGAGCCCGATCTGGCTCTACCAGATCTGGGCGTTCATCGTGCCGGCTCTGCTGCGCAAGGAGCGCCGATACGCGCTCGCGTTCGTGGGCAGCGCCATCCCGCTCTTCCTCGCCGGGGCCGCCCTGGGCGCGATCATCTTCCCGCGAACCGTGACACTGCTGCTCAGCTTCGCCCCCGAAGACTTCTCCACCTTCCTCACCGCGCGCTACTTCCTCGACTTCTTCATCAAGCTCGTGCTCGCCGTGGGCATCGCCTTCGTGCTGCCGGTGTTCCTCGTGCTGTTCAACTTCATCGGCATCCTCTCGGCCAAGGCCGTCCTCAAGGGCTGGCGCATCGCCGTGCTCGGCATCGTGATCTTCACCGCCCTCGCCACCCCGAGCGCCGACATCCTCGCGATGTTTATGCTCGCCATCCCGATGGTGGGCCTCTACTACCTGGCGGCCGGCGTCGCGTGGCTGCACGACCGGGCCGTCGCCAGACGACTCGCCGCACTCGAAACGGATACCGGTGGCCTCCTCGCATGACGACTGAACTGAGCCCCTCCGAGCGTTTCGCCCAGGCCAAGGCGAAGAAGAGCCTGCCGATCCTCGACGCCTTCGCCGACAAGCTGCCCATCGCACTCGACCCGTTCCAGCGCGAGGCGTGCGCGCTCGTCGAGCAGGGCAAGAGCGTGCTCGTCGCCGCGCCCACCGGCGCGGGCAAGACGATCATCGCCGAGTTCGCGATCTTCAAGGCCATGCAGGAGAGCAGGGCCAAGGTCTTCTACACGGCGCCGATGAAGGCGCTGAGCAACCAGAAGTTCCAGGAGCTCGTCGCCGAGTACGGCGCGGAGTCGGTCGGCCTGCTCACCGGCGACACCAACGTCAACTCGCAGGCGCGCATCGTCGTGATGACGACCGAGGTGCTGCGCAACATGCTCTACGCGAGCAGCGACCTGCTCACCAACCTCTCCTACGTCGTTATGGACGAGGTGCACTTCCTCGCCGACAAGTTCCGCGGCGCCGTGTGGGAGGAAGTAATCATCCACCTTCCCCGCTCGGTGCGCATGGTCTCGCTCAGCGCGACCGTCTCCAACGCCGAGGAGTTCGGCGACTGGCTGCAGGCCGTGCGCGGCGACACCGAGGTGATCGTCTCCGAGGAGCGACCCGTGCCGCTCGAACAGCACGTGCTCGTGCGCGGCAAGCTGCTCGACCTCTTCGACGCGGCCGGTGGGCCGAATGAAGCCAGATCGCGGATGCCGGCCGCCGTGTCGACGACCATCGCAGAGCCGGTCGCGATCGCTCCCACCGTGGCCTACGGCGACCGTCCCGCGCGCAACCGCGGCACGAAACAGCACCCGGCCGCCCTGCCCGGGCTCACGACCACGCGCGTCAACCCCGAGCTGGTGCGGCTCTCGCACGGGGGCCCGCGCACGCCGGCCGGCCGCGGCGGGTTCGACGGCGGCGGCAAGCGCCACGAGGGTCGCGGTGGCAAGCAGAACCGCGGCGGCAACGGCGGCAACGGCAACGGCTTCGGCGGAAGCGGCGGGGGAGCCCGCACCGACCGCACCGCCCTCGTCGAACTGCTCGACTCGCGCAACCTGCTGCCGGCCATCTTCTTCGTCTTCAGCCGGGTCGGTTGCGACGCCGCCGTGCAACAGGTCTTGCGCGCCGGTGTGCGCCTCACCCAGAAGCACGAGCGCGACGAGATCCGCGCCATCGTGGAGGAACGCTGCCGCACCCTCCTCGACGAAGACCTCGGCGTGCTCGGCTACTTCGAGTGGCTCGACGGCCTCGAGCGGGGCGTCGCCGCCCACCACGCCGGCATGCTCCCGGCCTTCAAGGAGGTCGTCGAGGAGCTGTTCCGCAAGAAGCTCGTGAAGGTGGTGTTCGCCACCGAGACGCTCGCGCTGGGCATCAACATGCCCGCCCGCACGGTGGTGCTCGAGAAGCTCGAGAAGTTCAACGGCGAGGCGCGCGTGCCGATCACGTCGGGGGAGTTCACCCAGCTCACCGGTCGTGCCGGCCGCCGTGGCATCGACGTCGAGGGCCACTCGGTCATCCAGTGGGCCGACGGTCTCGACCCGCAGGCGGTCGCGTCGCTCGCGTCGCGCCGCACGTACCCGCTCAACTCGAGTTTCAAGCCCACCTACAACATGGCCGTCAACCTCATCGACCAGTTCGGCCGGCAGCGCACGCGCGAGATCCTCGAGTCGAGCTTCGCGCAGTTCCAGGCCGACCGCGCCGTCGTCGACCTCGCCCAGAAGGTGCGCAGCCAGCAGGAGTCGCTCGCCGGCTACCAGAAGTCGATGACGTGCCACCTCGGCGACTTCGCCGAATATTCGACGATCCGCCGCGAGCTGAGCGACCTCGAGAAGAAGGGCGCCGGCCGCAGCGACTACTCGAGTCGCGGCGAACGCGAGAAGCGGCAGAACCAGCTCAATTCGCTCCGCAAGCGCCTCAAGCTGCACCCGTGCCACCTCTGCCCCGACCGCGAGAACCACGCCCGCTGGGCCGAGCGGTACTGGAAGCTCAAGAAGCAGACCGACCAGATCACGGCCGAGATCCGCACGCGCACGGGCGCCGTCGCCAAAGTGTTCGACCGGGTCACCGATGTGCTGACGATTCTGGGCTACCTCGAGTCGGACGCGAACGGCCGGGTCGTGCTCGCGCCCGCGGGCCGGATGCTGCGTCGCATCTACGGTGAACGCGACCTGCTGGTCGCGGAGTCGCTGCGACTCGGACTGTGGAACAACCTCGACGCGCCCTCGCTCGCGGCCATGGCCGCGGCCCTCATCTACGAACCCCGCCGCGACGAGGGCCAGGCCGACGAGCGCAACCTGCCGCACGGTCCGTTCCGCGCCGCGTTCGACGCCACCGGCGACCTGTGGAGCAACCTCGACGACCTCGAGCGCGACAAGCGTCTACCCGGAAGCAACCCGCTCGCCACTGGCCTGTGCCTCGGCATGTACCAGTGGGCCAAGGGCGGCCGCCTCGACAACGTGCTCAGGGAGACCGACCTCGCGGCGGGCGACTTCGTGCGCTGGACTAAGCAGACGATCGACCTCCTCGACCAGCTCTCGGTCGTCGCCGATTCGCCCGTCGGTGCCACCGCGCGTAAGGCTCTCGACGCGATCCGACGCGGAATCGTCGCTTACAGTTCCGTCGCCTAGGCTTCATCCGTGCATCCACCAGCCCGTCGCGCGCTACCCCTGTGGGCGGCGCTCCTCGTAGCGCTCGCGGCCGGTCCGATCCTCGACGCGGGCTTCCCCGACCGGGGCTGGTGGCCCGCCACCTTCGTCGGTATCGGGCTCGTGCTCGCCGCCGCCATCGGCCGCAGCGGATGGGGGAGCTTCCTCGTCGGCTTCGTGGCCAGCATGTCGTTCTACCTCATCCACATCGAATGGGCCTCGCTCTTCCTCGGCCTGGTGCCCATGGTCGCGCTGTCCACCCTCGAGTCCCTGTTTTTCGCGGTGGGCACGGTCGGCATCACGCTGGCCTACCGCTGGGTCCCTCGCGTCTGGCGCGGCACGTGGGCCCGCCTGCTCTTCCTCCCGCTCGTCGTCGCCGGCCTGTGGACCGCGCGGGAGGCCATCGCCAGTGTGTGGCCGTACGGCGGATTCGCCTGGGGACGCGTCGCCCTTTCCCAGTCGGAGAGCCCGTTCGCCGCGCTCTTCGGCTGGGTGGGTGTCTCCGGCGTCAGCTTCGTGATGGTGTACCTCGTAGCCGTGGTCGTGGAGTGCCTGCGCCTGCGCACTGCCGACCGGCTCGTGCGGGCCACCGTCGCTGTGGGGCTGGCCGCCGTCATCCTCGCCGTCCCGGCCTTCCCCGTGCTGACCGACGGCACCATGCGCGTCGCGGCCGTGCAGGGCAACGGCAAGGCCGGCTACTTCGACGAGCGGCAGTCGGGCGACCTGCTCGACGCCCAGGTCGACGCCACCCTGCCCGTCATCGAAGAGAACGACGAGAGCGACGAGAAGGTCGACGTGGTCGTCTGGCCGGAGGGCGGCTCCGACTCCAGCCCGCTCGACGACGCCTACACGGCGAAGGTCTTCGACTACGTCAGCCGCGAGATGGATGCGCCCTTCGTTTCCTGGGCCGTCACCACCCGCGCGGGAGACGACGGTGCCCCCGACACCTACTACAACACCTCGATGCTCTGGCAGGCCGGCAGGGGACAGCTCGACTACTACGACAAGAAGCACCCGGTGCCGTTCGGCGAGTACGTGCCCGACCGCGCGTTCTGGCGTCCGTTCGCCCCCGACCTCATCGACCTCGTCGGCCGCGAGTACACGCCGGGCACGACCGACACGGTGTTCGACATCGACGGGGTGATCGCCGCCGTGAACATCTGCTTCGATATCGTCGACGACCAGATCCTCACCGACTCGGTCGAAGAGGGTGCCCGCATCATCTTCGCCCAGTCGAACACGGCCGACTTCGGCCGCAGCGACGAGAGCGTGCAGCAGCTCGCCATCGCCCGGGTGCGCGCGATCGAGCTGGGGCGCAGCGTCGTCAACGTCTCGACCGTCGGCACGAGCGCGATCATCGCGCCCGACGGTTCGACGATCGACCAGCTGCCGACGTTTACCGCCGCGGCCATGGTCGACGACGTGCCGCTCTCGAGCGTCACCACGCCCGCCGTGCTGCTGGGCCGCCAGGTCGAGTGGCTCGTCAGCGGCATCGGCATGCTCGGAGTCGTGCTCGCCGGCCTACTCCTGCGGGGCCCTCGCAAGCGCGCTTAACGAACGAACGGCCAGCCCGAAGGCTGGCCGTCCGTGGAGCTGATCCGACGCCTAGGCGCCGATCTTCTGCTGTCCGCGACGTGCGCGGAGGAAGTCGAGGCGCTCCTGGAGAAGCTCCTCGAGTTCGGGGCGGGTGCGACGCTCGAGGAGCATGTCCCAGTGGCTGCGGGGAATCTTCGTCTCCACGGCCTCCGAGATGACGGCTACGCCCTCGTCGTCGAGCAGTACGCCCTCCATGCCGCTCTTCGCCGACTCCCATACCCCGGGAACCTCGGCATCTGCGGCGAACACCATTTCGAAGGTCTCCCCGTCGGCAGTGCGGTAAACGCTCTTCTTTCGCGGCGAGAACTCAACGCCTACTTCGCTCTGCAGGCTCTGGGTTCCGAGCCTCATGCCGCGCAAACTACGGTCTGCCATTGTGTGGCCTCCTCTAGAAAAAACTTCACACGAGACGAAATTGCACTCTCGCGATACATACGAATTAATAAACCCGCAAGCTGTACGTAACCTTCCAAGAGCACCTCGAATGAGGGTCTTTCACAGGAACGTCACAGCTTCACAGAGCGGTCGAAAGCGGGCGCGAAACGCCGCGATTCGCCCTACTGCGCGCGAGTGGTCAGGACGCCGAGTGCGATGTCGGCGCGATCCGTGACGATGCCGTCTACCCCGAGATCGAGGAGCCGGTGCATAGCCGGAGCGTCGTTGACGGTCCAGACGTGCACCTCGACCTTAGCGGAGTGCAGCAGCCGAATCATCCGATCGGTCACTATCCGGACCCCGGCGTGTTGTTCGGGTATCTGCACCGCGTCGATGCCGCGCAGGACACGGCGCAGCAGGGGAGCGGCGTGCAGACGGCCGGCCGCGAAGGCCGCCGCGAACAGGAGAGATGATGCGGATGTCGCGACGCCCGGCAATTGGCGCACGGCGGCGCGGCGCCGCTTCTCACTGAAGGACGTGACCAGCACCCGGTCGACGGCCTTCGCGTCGAGGATGGCGGCGACCGTGGGCGCCACCGCGGCGGCGCTCTTCAGGTCGATGTTGAAGCGCGTCTCGGGGAAGGCGTCGAGCGCCTCGGCGAGCGAGCAGAACGACTGGCCGTGACCGAGGTCGATCCCGCGCAGCCCGGCCATGGTCATGCCGTCGACGCGGCCGGGGATGCCGGCGACCCGGTCCAGTTCGGGGTCGTGGCTGACGACCGCGACACCGTCTCTCGACGCGTGCACGTCGGTCTCGATGTGCGTCGCGCCGATGCCGATCGCCGCCACGAAGGCGAGCAGGGTGTTCTCGGGAGCCTCGAGCGCGAGGCCCCTGTGGGCGAGCACCCGTGGGGGAGCGGGGGTGAAATAGGGCGTGATGGTGGTGGCTCTCGGGCTGTCTAGACCGTGGGCGGCGTCGGCGGCGTCGGGCCGCGGCCGGTCATGAAGCCGGACGTGATTCCCTTGAGCGCCTCGGTCAGCTCGGTCGGGATGATCCAGAGCTTGTTCGACGGCTGCTCGGCGATCTTCGGCAGCATCTGCAGGTACTGGTAGGCGAGCAGCTTCGGGTCGGGGTCGCCGGCGTGGATCGCCCCGAACACCGTCTCGATGGCCTGGGCCTCACCGTTGGCGCGGAGGACGGCGGCCTGGGCCTCGCCCTCGGCCTCGAGGATCGACGCCTGGCGCGAGCCCTCTGCCTGCAGGATCGCGGCCTGCTTGGTGCCCTCGGCGGTGAGGATCTGCGCGCGACGGTCACGCTCGGCGCGCATCTGCTTCTCCATCGAGTCCTGGATGGAAACGGGCGGGTCGATCGCCTTGAGCTCGACGCGGCCGACGCGAACGCCCCACTTGCCGGTCGACTCGTCGAGCACCACACGCAGCTTGCCGTTGATGGTGTCGCGGCTCGTGAGCGCTTCCTCGAGGTTCAGGCTGCCGACCACGTTGCGCAGGGTCGTGGTGGTGAGCTGTTCGACGGCCCCCAGGTAGTTGGCGATCTCGTAGGTCGCGGCGCGGGCGTCGGTGACCTGGAAGAACACGACGGTGTCGATCGAGACCACGAGGTTGTCTTCGGTGATCACGGGCTGCGGCGGGAACGAGACGACCTGCTCGCGCATGTCGATGAGCGGTCGCACCCGGTCGATGAACGGAACAAGGATGTTGAGTCCGGGCATCAGGGTCTTGCGGTACTTACCCAGCCGCTCGACGACGCCGGCGTTCGCCTGCGGGATGATGCGGATGGACCGGAAGAGCACCACGATCACGAAGACCACGATGACGACCAGGAAGATCACGAGAACGATCTGCCCGAAGAGTTCGCCGGAGTTCACGGTGCTGTCCTTTCAGCGGGCGCGACCACTGCGGTCGCCCCGTCTATAGAGACGACGACCACGCGGTCGCCGATTTCGAGCGGGTGCGACGACGAGGTCGGCGTGAGCCGTGCCGTCCAGGTCTCGCCGTTCAAGAGCTTGACGTAGCCGTTGGCCCCGACGAAGTCGGCCGTCACCGTCGCGGGCTGGCCGAGCAGCGCGTCGACGTTGCTGAGCGTCGGATCGTCGCCGCGGTGCAGGCGGCGGATGAGCGACGGGCGGACGGCGAAGATCAGCAGAACCGCGACGAGCGCGGCGATCACGATCTGCAGCCAGAAGTCGATGGGCGTGAAGCTCACGGCGAGTCCGGCGACGCTGCCGACCGCGAGCATCAGGAAGGTGAAGTCGAGCGTGAACACCTCGATGACGAGGAAGATCAGGATGAGACACACCCACACGACCCACGCGTAATCGATCAGGAAATCCAGCAGCATCGGTCGGCACCTCTCGCGTGTCGTATCGTTCCGAACCTAACACGCACGTCCGTCGGACGGGGCTATTGGTAGTCTCTTCTGTCGTGAGCAACCCTGTACAGCCCGGATCCCTGACCGGCAAACGCGCCCTTGTAACCGGATCGTCGAGAGGCATCGGCGCAGACACCGTTTCCTACCTCGCGGAGGGCGGCGCACGCGTCGTCGTGAACTACCGCAACAAGGAGGCACGCGCGCTCAAGCTCGTCGCCGCCATCGAGGCGAAGGGCGGGTCGGCGATCGCCGTCGGTGCAGACCTCACCGACGAGTCATCCGTCACAGAACTCTTCGACACCATCGCGGCAGAATTCGGCGGCCTCGACATCCTGGTGATGAACGCCTCGGGCGGCATGGAGAGCGGCATGGCCGAGGACTACGCCATGCAGCTCAACCGCGACGCCCAGGTGAAGCTGCTCACCGCCGCGCTGCCGCTGCTCGCGCCCGGCGCACGCGTCGTGTTCGTCACGAGCCACCAGGCGCACTTCATCCACACCGCCGAGACCATGCCGGAGTACCTGCAGGTCGCGTTGAGCAAGCGCGCCGGCGAAGACGCCCTGCGCGCCATGGTCCCGGAGCTGACGCAGAAGGGCATCGAGTTCGTCGTCGTCTCCGGCGACATGATCGAGGGAACGATCACCGCCACGCTGCTCGAACGCGCCAACCCCGGTGCGATCGGCCAGCGCAAGGAAGCGGCCGGACGCCTCTACAACGTGAGCGAGTTCGCCGCCGAGGTCGCCGCGGCCGCTGTCGAGCCCGTTCCCGAGGACAACACGCGCTACGTCGGCGACGTGAGCGGCTTCCTTGCCTAACCTGCACCACCACCGGCTCACCTCGCGCGTCGTACTCTTCGACCGCGAGGGCCGGGTGCTGCTGTTCTTCACGCTGGCACCCGACACGAGCGGAATGTCCCGCTGGCTCACGCCCGGCGGGGGAGTGGACCCGGGGGAGAACCATTCGGATGCCGCGTACCGCGAGCTGTTCGAAGAGACCGGTCTCACCGGCGTCGACCTGGGCGAACCCGTCTTCGAGCACGACTTCGATGTCGCGTGGGACAGCGCCGACCACGACACCGGCCACGCCGTGTTCTACACCGCCGTCGTCGACAACTTCGAACCGTCGCACGACAACTGGACCGAAGACGAGAAGGTCGAGGTCTTCGAGCACCGCTGGTTCAGCCTCGCCGAGCTCGAAGCGCTCACCGACAGCTACGAACCGGCCAACCTGGTCGAACTCGTCCGCACGAACCTGCCTGACCACTCATAGGAGAGTTGCCCCGATGACCGAAGACTTCGCCGCCCAGATCGCCGAGATCGAGGAGCAGGAGGCCCGCCTCCAGTTCACGCGCTTCACCCACGAGGACGCCCTGGCGCTCGGCCTGATCCTCGTGCGTCTCGGCACCGAGCGCTCGCTCGGCATCACCGTCGACATCACCAAGGGCGAGCAGCAGGTGTTCCACGTGTCGCTGGCCGGCACCACCGCCGACAACGACGACTGGGTGGCGCGCAAGACCCGCACGGTCAAGCGTTACGCCGCCAGTTCGTTTCTCATCGGCCGCCGTCACAAAGCCGCGGGCAAAGACTTCAACGAGGCATCCGGCCTGCCCCTCGCTCTCTTCGCGGCGCACGGCGGCTGCTTCCCGATCGTCATCCGCGACGCGGGACTGATCGGCACCGTCACCGTGTCCGGCCTCGCGCAGGCCGACGACCACGCCCTCGTCGTGGAGGCCCTCGAAGAGTTTCTGGGGGAGTGACGGGCGGCTTCTAGACCTCGCGTTCTTTCGCCAGGCGGCGTGAGCCGTCCGGCCGTCGGTGGCCGGCCCTATGCTCGGAGGTGACCCACCCCGACCGCTATGGCGGCCGACGACAACGACGACGGATGGAGACTCGGATGAGCACGGTCACGACCGCTGAACAGCCGGCTGGCACACACGGCTTCGACAGTCACGATGTGATCAGGGTGCAGGGTGCCCGCGAGAACAATCTCAAAGACATCAGCGTCGAGATCCCGAAACGCAGGCTTACCGTCTTTACCGGCGTCTCGGGCTCCGGGAAGAGTTCGCTCGTCTTCAGCACCATCGCGGCCGAATCGCAGCGCATGATCAACGAGACGTACAGCTCGTTCGTCCAGGGCTTTATGCCGTCGCTCGCGCGGCCCGACGTCGACGTGCTCGAGGGCATCACCACCGCCATCATCGTCGACCAGGAGCGCATGGGTGCCAACTCGCGGTCGACCGTCGGCACAGCCACCGACGCGAACGCGATGCTGCGCATCCTGTTCAGCCGGCTCGGCGAGCCACACATCGGATCGCCCCAGGCCTTCTCGTTCAACGTCGCGTCGATCTCGGGCGCCGGCGCGGTCACGATCGAGCGCGCCGGCGAGACGACCAAGGAGCGGCGCAGTTTCAGCATCACGGGCGGCATGTGCCCGCGCTGCGAGGGAATGGGCACCGTTAACGACATCGACCTGTCGCAGCTCTACGACGACAGCAAGTCGCTCAACGGGGGAGCCCTCACCATCCCCGGCTACACCGCCGACGGCTGGGGAGTGCGCATCTACTCGGGCTCGGGCTTCGTCGACGGCGACAAACCGATCCGCGACTACTCCGAGAAGGAGCTGCACGACTTTCTCTACAAAGAGCCGACCAAGATCAAGCTCGGCGACATGAACATGACCTACGAGGGGCTCATCCCCAGGGTGCAGAAGTCGTTCCTGTCGAAAGACCGCGAGGCGATGCAGCCGCACATCCGGGCGTTCGTCGACCGCGCGGTCACCTTCACGGCCTGCCCCGACTGCGGGGGCACCCGGCTCAACGAGGGCGCCCGCTCGTCGCGCATCAACGGGCTCAACATCGCTGAGGCCTGCGCGATGCAGATCAGCGACCTCGCCGAGTGGGTGCGCGCATTGAACGAGCCGTCGGTGGCGCCGCTGCTGAAGAACCTGCAGCACATCTTCGACTCGTTCAGCGAGATCGGTCTGGGGTACCTGTCGCTCGACCGCCCATCGGGCACGCTGTCCGGGGGAGAGGCCCAGCGCACCAAGATGATCCGTCACCTCGGGTCGTCGCTCACCGACGTGACCTACGTGTTCGACGAGCCGACGATCGGCCTGCACCCGCACGACATCCAGCGCATGAACTCGCTGCTGCTGCAGCTGCGCGACAAGGGCAACACCGTGCTCGTGGTGGAGCACAAGCCCGAGACCATCGCGATCGCCGACCACGTGGTCGACCTCGGACCACGGGCGGGCGCCCACGGCGGCCAGGTCATGTTCGAGGGCACCGTCGAGGGGCTTCGCGCGAGCGACACCCTCACCGGGCGGCACCTCGACGACCGCGCGACGGTGAAACCGTCGGTGCGCGGGGCCACCGGCGTTATGCAGGTCCGCGGTGCATCCGAACACAACCTCCGCGACGTCGACGTCGACATCCCGCTCGGAGTGCTGACCGTCGTCACGGGCGTCGCGGGATCGGGCAAGAGCTCGCTCATCCACGGCTCGGTGGCGACGCGCGACGAGGTCGTGTCGATCGACCAGGGCGCCATCAAGGGCTCGCGGCGCAGCAACCCGGCGACGTACACGGGTATGCTCGAACCGATCCGCAAGGCGTTCGCGAAGGCCAACGGCGTGAAGCCGGCGCTGTTCAGCGCGAACTCCGAGGGCGCCTGCCCAAACTGCAACGGAGCCGGCGTCATCTACACCGACCTCGGGGTGATGGCGAGCGTCTCGACCACGTGCGAGGTGTGCGAGGGCAAGCGCTTCGACGCTGCGGTGCTCGACTACCACCTGGGCGGCCTCGACATCAGCGAGGTGCTGGGCATGCCGGTCGCCGAGGCGCTCGAGTTCTTCGCGGCCGGGGAGGCGCGCATCCCCGCGGTGCACGCCATCCTGGCCAGGCTCGCCGACGTCGGGCTCGGCTATATCAGCCTCGGGCAGCCGCTCACCACCCTCTCCGGTGGCGAGCGACAAAGGCTCAAGTTAGCGAGCCATCTGGGGGAGAAGGGTGGCGTCTACGTACTCGACGAGCCGACCACCGGTCTGCACCTGGCCGACGTCGAGAACCTGCTCGGGCTGCTCGACCGGCTGGTCGACTCGGGCAAGACGGTCATCGTCATCGAGCACCACCAGGCCGTGATGGCTCACGCCGACTGGATCATCGACCTCGGGCCGGGCGCCGGGCACGACGGCGGGCTCATCGTCTTCGAGGGAACGCCCGCCGAGCTGGTGGCCGGGCGGTCGACGCTGACGGGCGAGCACCTGGCGTCGTACGTTGGCGCGTAGGCAGGGCACTGCCGCTTTACGCGGCTGCGTTGCAGCCCCTTTCGGCGGAACTATTGCGCGCTGATAATGCACATTATGTCAAGTAAGCGATTCCGCGAGGTCTGACCGCCGTCTGTCCGCACTGCCCGTCTGGTCGCGACTCCTCGCCCGACCGCGCCCCGTTGCGTGCCAAATGCAGGAAATTTCGCCTCGAGTCACACAATGGCGCGGATCGGGCGGCCTCGACGCGGAAATCTCCTGCATTTGGCATGCGTCAGCGTGAACACACGCGCGCTCCGGATGCGCCGCTCCCGCAAATCGCCGGGCGATCGGCCCCCGGTGCGCGCCTTGGCGCTGGCGGCCGGGCGCGAGGCGCATCCGCGTATCTTTTGGACGCTATCCGCGGTGTCCGGCCACAAAATCGAACGACTAGCGACCAAAACCGGTCGCGGATGCGCCTCTCGCGGCACGACTCCCCCAGGGCGCGGCGACGCGCCCCGCCCGCTCAGCGCGGGCAGTCGACCTGGGTGCGCGGACCGCTGCGGTCGATCGTGTGCAGCGCCATCGGCATTCCGCACATCGGGCACACGGGATCCGACGGCGCACGGTACGGCGCTTCGGGCTTGCCGATGCCGATCTGCGCCGGCCCGGCGAACGTGAAGACGATGCGGTTGAGCCGGTTGAAGAATCCGGGTTTGCCGATAAACGGGTTCATGGCGGTCTGCCGCCGAACCCGCTCGTCTCCCCCGTTTTTCTTTCGCGTCATAACACTTAGTATACTAACTATTTATGACGGCCAGTACAGAGCAACCGCCCACCGACGATGTCGGGCCCGACGTGCTCGCGCTCGACCAGCAGCTCTGTTTCGCGCTGGCCGTTGCATCCCGCTCGGTGATCGGCGCGTACCGCCCGATCCTCGAGCCCCTCGGACTCACCCATCCGCAGTACCTCGTGATGCTCGCCCTGTGGGAAACCGAGCCGCGCTCCCTCACCGAGCTGGCCGACGTGTTGCGGCTCGAGCCGGCGACCCTGTCCCCGATCGTCAAGCGTCTCGAGGCCGGCGGGTTTCTCACCCGCCAGCGTTCGACCGCCGACGAGCGGCAGCTCGAGGTGCGGCTCACCGAGGCGGGCCGCGCGCTGCGGACGGAGGCCACGCGCGTTCCACCACAGGTCGTGGCGGCTTTGGGCGTCGACGTGGAGGAACTCGCCGAACTCCACGCCCGCCTCACCGCGATCATCGGCCGCATAGCCCCGCTCGCGTCGGCATAGCCAACTAACGGGGCATAGCAGACGACGTCTCCCGCCGACGGTCGGTCGCCCTGCTCGCGTCGCGGGAATAGGGTTGATGATGGTCCGCCTCGCACTGCCGCGGGAGTCGCGGGCCGAGCTCCGTCCCTGCACTCAGGAGAACACCTTGACCGAAACCGCCCCTGTCGATCCCACGTCCACCGACGCCTGGCGCAACCTCGCCCGCATCGCCGACGGCTTCTCCCCCGATCTGCGCGGCTGGTTCGACGCCGACGACGGCCGGGCCGAGCGCTACACCTTCCAGGCCGCGGAACTCACGGTCGACCTGTCGAAGGGCCTCATCACCGACGAGATCGTCGCGAACCTCGTGCAGCTCGCGAAGGACGTCGACGTCACCGGCCGCTACCAGGCCATGATCGCCGGCGAGCACATCAACGCCACGGAGGACCGCGCCGTACTGCACACGGCCTTGCGCCGCCCCAAGGACGGCGAAGGCCTCGTTCCGCCTAAGGGCTTCATCGTCGACGGGCAAGACGTCGACGCCGACGTGCACGCGACGCTCGACAAGGTCTACGCCTTCGCCGACAAGGTGCGCTCGGGCGAGTGGACCGGCGTCACCGGCAAGCGCATCGAGACCGTCGTCAACATCGGTATCGGCGGATCCGACCTCGGACCGGTCATGGTCTACGAGGCGCTCAAGCCCTACGTCCAAGCGGGCATCGAGGCCCGTTTCGTCTCGAACATCGACCCCAACGACGTCTACGAGAAGACCGCAGGGCTCGACCCCGAGACGACGCTCTTCATCGTGGCATCCAAGACCTTCGGCACCCTTGAGACCCTGACCAACGCGCGTCTCGCACGCGAGTGGCTGTGGGCAGAACTCGGCAAGGCCGGTGCTCTGGATGACACGGACGAGGCGCGCACCGGCGCTGTCGCGAAGCACTTCGTCGCCGTGTCGACCGCCCTCGACAAGGTCGCGGCGTTCGGCATCGACCCGGAGAACGCCTTCGGCTTCTGGGACTGGGTGGGCGGCCGGTACTCCGTCGACTCCGCCATCGGCACCTCGGTCATCATCGCGATCGGGCCCGACAACTGGCGCGAGTTCCTCGCCGGCTTCCACGCCGTCGACGAGCACACGCGCACCGCGCCGATCGAGCAGAACGTTCCCGTGCTGATGGGGCTGCTGAACGTCTGGTACACCAACTTCCTCGGCGCCCAGAGCCACGCGGTACTCCCCTACGCCCAGTACCTGCACCGTTTCCCCGCCTACCTTCAGCAGCTCACCATGGAGTCGAACGGCAAGAGCGTTCGCTGGGACGGCTCGCCCGTCACGACCGAGACCGGCGAGATCTTCTGGGGCGAGCCGGGCACGAACGGACAGCACGCGTTCTACCAGCTCATCCACCAGGGCACACGGCTGATCCCGGCCGACTTCATCGCGGTCGCCAACCCCGCGCACCCGCTGAAGGACGCGACCGGCGACGGCGCGGGTGTCGAGCCCGGCCAGGACGTGCACACCCTGTTCATGGCCAACTTCTTCGCGCAGACGAAGGCCCTCGCCTTCGGCAAGACCGCCGACGAGGTGCGCGCCGAGGGCACCAAGGAACAGGTCGTACCGGCACGGGAGTTCGCCGGCAACCGCCCGACCACGTCGATCCTCGCACCGGCCCTCACGCCGAGCGTCGTGGGTCAGCTGATCGCCCTGTACGAGCACATCGTGTTCACCGAGGGCACGATCTGGGGCATCGACTCGTTCGACCAGTGGGGCGTGGAGCTCGGCAAGCAGCTCGCCCTGCAGATCACCCCCGCCGTCGCCGGAGACGCGGCCGCTCTCGCGACCCAGGACTCGTCGAGCAAGGCGCTCATCGCGAAGTACCTGGAGCTGCGGGTCTAGCAGGGGCTAGATCCACCCGCGCTCGCGGGCGACGAGCACGGCCTGCTGTCGCGTGTCGACGGACAGCTTGCTGAGCACGGTCGAAATGTGGTTGCGCACGGTGCCGGGGGCCAGTGAGAGCGCACGGGCGATCTGCGCGGTCGTCTCGCCGTTGCTGCCCAGCCGGAGAACGTCGAGTTCCCGGTTGGTCAGCGGGCAGCGCTCGTCGCTCAGGGCGTCGGCGGCGATCTCCGGGTCGATGTAGCGGGCGCCCGCGGCCACCTGACGGATGACCGCGGCCACCTCGCCGGCGTCGCGGGATTTCGGCAGGAATCCCGCCACGCCCGCGGTGAGAGCGCGGCGCAGCACGCCCGGACGGGCGTGCCTGGTCACGATCACGCACCGCGCAGAGACGGTGCGCCTCAGCCGCTCCGCGACGTCGACCCCGTCGAGGCCCGGCATCTCGAGATCGAGCAGGCAGATGTCGGGCTTCAGCCGTTCGGCCTCGGCGACCGCGTGTTCTCCGTCGGAACATTCCGCGATCACGTCGATGTCGCCCTCCAGCCGCAGCAGTGCGGCGAGAGCCGAGCGGATCATGACCTCGTCGTCGGCGATGAGAACCCGGATCTTCGCGCCCGGAGCTGCGTCGGTCACAGCTCGGGCTCCTCGGTCGCGGGCACCGTGACGATCACGGTGAAGTCGCTCTCGCCTCGCACGATCTCGAGGGCTCCCCCGGCTTCGGTGGCACGGCGGGCCAGGCCGTCGAGCCCGGTCCCCTCCGACCTCGCGCCGACCCGTGGTGAGCCCGGGGTCGGGATACTCGCGGCCGCAGCATCCGTATCGTTTGATATCTCGTACCGCCACAGGTCCCCCGCTCTGGCGAGCCGAAGTGTCGCATGCCGGCCGCCGCCGTGGCGGAGGACGTTCGTCGTTGTCTCGCGGATGACCGGGCCGAACAGGGATGCCGGGGCGTTGTCCGCGTCCTGACCGACGACGGTTTCGGCGGCGATTCCGGCGGCACGCAGCAGGTCGCGGGCGTTGGCCAGCTCGTCGCGGAGCGGGACGGACCGGAACCGGGTCGCGAGGTCGCGTGTCCCCTGCCGGGCTTCGTCCACGCTGATGCGGGCGGCCCGCAGCTGTTCGAGAGCGGCGGCCGGATCGCTGGGCAGCAGCCGTTCCGTCAGTTCCAACTGGAGGGCGATCACCTGCAGGTGGTGGCCCTGCAGGTCGTGCACGTCGGTCGCGACGCTCAGCCGCTCCTGGATGGCGGCGAGCCGCGCCTCCGATACCCGCGCCCGGTCGAGTGAGATCAGAACGTCCCACCACCACAGCGACACCACCGTCATTATCGGTAGAGCGGCAGAGATATAGCCCAGCGGGTAGTAGCCGTTCGTGATGTCGAGCGAGCCGGAGACGATCATCTTGGCGTCGATCACCCAGAGGCACGCCAGCACCGCGGTTATCGCCAGCACCACCCGCATCCGCTCCGCTTGCGGCCGGTCAAGCAGTTGCACCGACTGCGCGACGGGAACCACGAGCAGCAGCCAGAGGCCCGAGAGGGAGAAGGCGAACACACCGTACGCCACCGCGACCAGGAGCGGGAGCAGCACCGTGCGCCACCGCAGTGCAGTGGGCTCGCCGGTGCGATGCCGGTAGGCGAGAAGGAGCGGCAGGGTCGATCCGCACCAGATGAGCCCGCCCACCAGGACGGCGACCGTCGCAACGCCCTGCAGCCCGGCCTGCCGGAGCGTTCCCGCCCAGGTCAACACCAGGATCAGCTCAAAGGACACGATTGCCGCTGCTGTGTACCACCAGGTGACCCGAACGCCGCGGGACGTCGCCCGCACCGGGAGCGAGCGCGGCTCTCGCGCTTCGGAGAGCTGGGTGTGCGTAATCACACCACCACTGTAGGTCCCTGACATTTGTCACGGATGGCGCGGGAGAAAGGCCCGTAAACCGGTGACATCCCGACACTGCCGCCGCCGCGACGGAGGCGGTGGACTGATGGCAGTGCGGCGGGGTCGACCGGGTCCCGCCCCGAAAGAGAAAGAGTTCTTCCATGGACATCGTCGCGTATTTCCAAGACCTGGTTGCCGAGGTGCCCGAGTTCCTCCAGCCTGTCATCGTCGCCGCCGCCGGCGCAGTGCCGTTCGTCGAGGGCGAGGGCGCCACGACGATCGGCATCCTCGGCGGACTCAACCCCGTGGTCGCCGTCGCGGCGGCAGCAATCGGCAACTTCCTGTGCGTGCTCGTGCTGGTGCTCCTGACCTCGGGCGCCCGGTCGGCCGTCGTCAACCGCCGCTCCGCCGACGAGGTGGTGCTTGCCTCGGGCGGCACCCGTTCCGGCTCTGCGACCGACGAGACGATCCGAGCGATGGACGAGGACTACGCCTTGTCCGGCCGCAAGGCGGCGCGCAAGGCGAAGTTCCAGCGTGCTCTCGACCGCTACGGCGTGCCGGGGGTAAGCCTGCTCGGCCCGCTCCTCCTGCCCACGCAGTTCACCTCCACGATGCTCGCCGCCGGGGGCGTCGGAAAGGCCCGCGTGCTGTTCTGGCAGGCGATCGCCATCCTCGCGTGGTCGACAGTGTTCGGCGTCGTCATCAGCCGCGTGGTGCAGGGCGCCGGCTGATGAGCGCTCACGTCTTGCGCTGGCGTTTCCGTGGCGTTCACCTCGGCCGTCTACCGTGGTCGCCACACACCTTGGTCGCCGAGGAGGACACCATGACCACCACCGAGACGTTCGAACTGATCGCCGCGGCACCGGGGCGCTGGGACATCCGTCTGCACGATTCCCTCACCGTGATCGGCACGATCTGGCGCGCCGACGACGGGTTCGTGCTCTATGACTGGCTCGACCGCCGTTTGGGAACGTTCAGAACCGCGGATGACGCGGCGCAGAGCTTCGTCGGCGGTGCGAGCACCATCGTCCGCGGCATCCGTCACCTCGGTGCCGCCTGATCCCGGCAAATTCCACCGTCAGGAAGTGAGCCCGCTACGTTTCTTGACCAGATGTGATCACATCATGCACACTCAACTGTGACCACAGACGTAGACGACGAAGACACCATCCGACAGGTCGTAGACCGGCTGCAGGAAAAGCTCCCCGACACCCCGAGGGCAGAGCTCGAGCGCGTAGCGCGCGAAGAGTTCGACGCCATCGCGGGCCGTCCGGTGCGCGACTACCTGTCGATCCTCACCGAGCGCGCCGCGAAAAAACGCATCAAGCGCGACAGCAAGGTTGCTTCCTGAACTGACACAACAGAACGGGCCGGCAGGGTTCCCCTCGGAATCCTGCCGGCCCGTTCCGTCGTTGTCGGATCACCAGCGCGTCTGGCCGGACGATCCCCGGTACCAGGTCGGTTCGGCATCGGCGAAGCGGTCCGTTGGGGGGCCGAGCAACGGAAGAAGGTCCTGCCAGCCGTCTCGCGAGGGGTCGTAGACGCTCAGGCGGTAGGCCTGGAGCGCCGCAAGGATCCCGGCGGCACCCGTGGCCAGGTCGCACGACAGGCGCAGCAGACCACGGCCGGGAAATCCGATACCTGTGCTGTGGCGCACCGCGTGCAGCTGGAGGGCTGCGACGTGGGCGGCCAGCGCCGTGTCGGTTTCCGGGCTGGAGAGACCGACGCGCGAGACGGCGACGAGATAGTGGATGAGGCCGGCACGCCCGTAGAAGAGTCCGGGTTCGACAGCGAAGGGCGCACACGCGGCCAGGGTGATGGCGTCGATCGCCTCGAGATACCGCCGCGGGTTGTCGACGAGCGGCAGCAGCTCGGCCGCGACCATCCCGATGCCGGCGGAGCCGGTGGCCAGGTAGGGAATCAGCCGGCCTCCCTCGTCCAGCTGCAGCGAGCCGTCCGCGGCGAGCGTGCAGCGGGCGAGGTCGTGGTCGAGGGCGTCCTGCGCCAGCCGCAGGTGTGCGGCATCGCCCGTGCGCTGGTACAGACGCAGGGCGAACAGTGCCGTACCGGTCGCGCCCCACATCAGCCCGCCACGACCCGTGCGCGCGCTCGGCCGCGGGTCGTTCCTGTCGGGGTCGGGTCGGCGGTCGTAGTGCTCGCGCAGCAGTTCGGCGATGCGGGCCAGCTGCCACTCGACCTCTTCGAACCGGTCGACCTCGCCGAGCAGGTAGAGGCCGATGCCCGGCAGCCCGCCGTACAGGTCGGCGCCGAGAGACTCGAGGTCGACGCGCAGCACCCGCTCGAGCAGGTCGTCGGCAAGATGGTCTTCGCCGATCCGGCGCTGCAGCCATGCCGCGCCGGCGAGCCCGTCGTACAGTCCCGGTCGCGACTGCGGAGCGTCGGTCGCCGCGCCCAGCCAATCGAGCGCCTGCGGGTCGAGCTCGAGGCTCGTCGACTCGAGCGCGTGGATCACCCCGGCGGCACCGTGCGCGAGCCCGTAACCGTTGCCGCCGAACTGCCGCGGGTCGCCGGGCCACGCCCGGTCGCCGCGTGCGAAGTCGGCGCTGGCGTCGAGCGAGCGGCCGATCATCACCTGCAGCGCGAGAATCGCGTCTTCGCTGTCGGTGCGCCAGGCGCGCACGGCGGCATCGGCGTCGCACACGAGCTTGCTGCGCGTCGCGAGCGTGTCCCGGCCCGGCAGCCCGAGGTCGATGCGGATCTCGTCGACCCAGTCGTCGTCGAGCGCGAAGTTGTCCCGCGCGCTGTCCAGCAGCTCGTCGACCTTGAGCGGGTCGAGCGCGAGCAGCGGAGTGAGCGGCACGAACAGGAACAGCTTCAGGCCAGCCAGCGCGTAGCGGTCCGCTCCGATACCGCGCTGGGTCGAGGGGTCCGCGTCGGCCGGGGCGACGAAACCCGGCGCCCCGATCAGCACGGGGCCGGCATCGGCGACCGGCTGGCACATCTCGAAGTCGAGAAGCGTCACACGGCCCCCAGCGGTGACCCGCACGTTCCCGGGGTGCAGATCGCCGTGCACGTAGCCGAGTCGATGCACCCGCTCGAGGGCGGCCTGGGTCTGCGCGGCCACCTCGAGCGCCCACTGGCGGTACTCGAGGTAGTCGGCCGCCGCCGCGTTCGCGCGGGTGGCGGGGGTGCGCGCCACGACCGCCGAGTGAAGGTCGTCGCCGTCGACGAAGTCGAGTGCGAGGAATCGGTGGCCGTGCAGGTCGACGGATGCGCGCACGCCGACGACCGTGTCATCCGCCAGGGCGCGTAAGCGGCTCTCTTCGTCCAGAAGCCTGGCCACCGCGTCGCGACCGTCGGGGGTGAGTCCGGCGTGGGGTCGGGCCTCCTTGAGGATGACCCGCTCCCCCGCTGCATCCGTCGCCTCGTAGACGCCGCCCGCGTTCGATCGGTGCAGAACCCGGGTGATCGCGAAGGCGAGACCGTCGAGCGCGTCGGCGCCGCCCAGCGCGGCGGGCTGCTCGCGCAGGAATGCCGGCAGCTCGACCCAGGGCGGGCGCGTGAAACCCGCGGTGCGCCGGTCTTCGACCAGGTCGCCCTCGGGGGTGCGGATCGCGGGCAGGTCCTCGCCGTCGCCGCGCACGGTGAGCGGGGCGAAGGCGCCGTAACCGACGTGGAGCGGACCGGCTTTATAGCGCAGGTCGGAGAGGAGGTACGGTCCTGGCCGCCCGCCGACCAGAGCGTCGAGCGCGAGCAATGCGTCGCGCAGTTGCGTTTCGTCGGCCGGGTAGACGGTGATGAATCGGCCGGAAGCGGTGCGGTCGGCGTCTTTGGAGTTGCGAGAGAGGAGGGCCACGGCGGTGGGCGCGTGCGTGAAGGGAAGACCGGCGGCGTTGCAGTAGCCGGACACGAGCCGCAGGATGTCGGCGGCGCCGGACGGCGTCGCCGACACGTGGATCTTCCACCCCTGCTCGGGCAGCCTCGAATCGCGAGGGCGCCATCCCGACAGGTCGTCGTCGGCGTCGTGGCGCCATCCGGTCCAATCGCTCTGGGCGTCGGGAACGAAGGTGTTCGAGCGTCGCGCCGCCGGACCGCGCGAGGGGGTGTCGTAGAAGAACGGGTCGGCGCTCGCGAAACTCAGGTGGGTCAATGGCACGGGAGAAGCCTCGCCCGAAATCGCCCTTCAGCGCGTCTGCCGAAAGTCACTAGTGGGCGTATGCCGTTCGGCCACGCGCCGGCGCTACGAGGCGATTCCGTTGCGGAACGACCAGATCACCAGCTGCACCCGGCTCTGCATGTCGAGTTTGCCCATGATGCGCGAGAGGTGCGTCTTCACGGTTCCGGGCTCGAGGTGCAGCAGTCCGCCGATCTGCGCGTTGGAAAGGCCTTGGCTCAGGGCGCGCACGATGTCGAGTTCGCGGGCGGTGAGAACCGCGGTGACGGCGTCGGAGGCGACGGGCGACCGGCGTCGCTGTGCGAACTCGGCGAGCACGCGGCGTGTGACGGCCGGCGAGACGAGTCCGTCGCCGCGGGCGGCGGCGCGCACCGCGTCGGCCAGGTCGTCGGGTTCGGTGTTCTTCAGCAGAAAGCCCACCGCGCCCGCCTCGATGGCACCGAACACGTACTCGTCGACGTCGAACGTGGTGATCACGATCACGGGGACCGGGTCGTCGCTCGTCGCGATGGCGCGCGTGGCCGCAATGCCGTCGCCGTCGGGCATGCGGATGTCCATGATCACGACATCGGGTGTGACCTCGGTGACCCGAGCGACTGCCTCGGGACCCGACGCCGCCTCCGCCACCACCTCGATGTCGGGGAAGTCGTCGAGCAGCACCCGTAGCCCGCGGCGCACCACAAGCTGGTCGTCCACGATGAGGACTCGGATCATGAGACGGGCCGCCGTTCTATCGGGATGACGGCACGGGTCTGCCAGCCGCCATCGGGCGTGCGGCCACTGTCCAGGCGACCTCCGAGCATCGTGGCGCGCTCCCGCATACCGACCACGCCGTGGCCGGCGCGCGTCGAGGGGGCGGTCGCGTCGTCGGTCGGCGGCGCCGAGTTCGAGACGGTGAGCACCACCTCGCGGGCGGAGCGATCGACGTGGATGGCCACGTACGCGCCCGGCGCGTGCTTGCGCACGTTGGTCAGGGACTCCTGGATGATCCGGTAGCAGGCCAACGAGGTGGCGGGCGACAGGTCGTCGATGTCTCCCTCGACGGTGAGATCGATCGCGGGGTGCAATGTGCGGACCGACTCGATGAGGTCGGGAAGCCGGCTGAGGGTGGGTTCGGACACCGCGCCGGTCTCGTCGTCTTCGCGCAGCACGCCGACGACCTCGCGCAGGTTCTGCAGCGTCAGCTCGCCCTCGCTGTTGATCGATTCGAGCAGCTCGGCGGTGGTCGACGGGTTGGAGGTCTGCACCCGGATCGCCGCCTTCGTCTGCAGCAGGATGCCCGAGAGATGGTGTGCCGCCACGTCGTGCAGCTCGCGCGCCATGCGATTGCGCTCTTCGGCGACGGCGGCGGCGAGTTGGCCGTCGCGGGCCTGGCGCTGCGCGTTGGCGGCCTCGGCGGCGAGCTCGGCTCGGCGGCGCTGCGAACCGTAGAGCAGGCCGGCCAGGATCGGGGTGACATACGAGGGCACGATGCGGATGAGCGTCGCCAGGACCGCCACGGGAGGCAGTGCCCCGATGCTCATCGCGGCGAGGACGAGGTGGACGGCGAGGTCGACGGCGAACGCCGCGCCCAAGACTGCACCCCAGGTGCGCCACGGGGTGAGTGCGGCGAGGTTGAAGATCGCGAACAGGAACGTGATCGTGATCGTGAGGTTGCGGTCGATCGAGATGTAGACCGCCGCGAGGAAGCACAGGTAGACGAGTACAAAACAGAGAACGGGCGCCCGTGTGCGCCAGATCATCGGAACGGCCTGCACCGCGAAGAGCGCGACGCTCCCCCACACGCTCAGGGCGCTGACGGATGGGCCGCCGTTCGCCTCGAAGAAGCTGGTGCCCGTCTCGATGGTGATGAGGAAGTAGGCGATGGATGCGACGCCGGAGATGATCGCCCACGCCCAGTCGGGAAGGGGCACGTGCCTCATCATCGCGACGGGGGTTCTGAAAGCCAAAGCGTCTCTAGTCTGTGGAGGAATAGTGCCGGGGATGCCGCGCAACGTGGGGATTGCTCTCATAGGTTAGCGGGCAGCCGGGAACCCGACACCTCCCGGCCACGTTGATGTACGACAATGTCAGCGCCGCCGCCGCCTCGTCGCCGTCTGCCCGGCCCTGGACGAAAGAACCCGAAATGCAACGCACCCAGCCCTCCCCGGCCGCGGCGGCGATCACACCGTGAGCGCTTTCCTGCGCGTCATCGTGTACGGGGGCATCGTCGTGATCGTGGGGGCGGCGGTGATGCTGACGCGGCTCACCTCGATCGAAGCACCCGAGGCTCGCATTGCGGCTTCCGTTGCGGCGCCGATGGCCGCCGCCGCCCCTGTGGCTCCGAATGCCGCGGCGCTCGTCGCTCCGACCGATCGGGTCGACCCGCTGTGGGCCGCGGAAACGGGCGCCGCCACGGGGATTCCGGCCAGGGCGATAATCGCCTATGCCTCGGCCGACCTCACCGTCGGCGCGGAGCAGCCCGGCTGCGGTCTCGGCTGGAACACGATCGCGGCGATCGGCGCGATCGAGTCGGTGCACGCCACCATCGACGGCAGCCGCCTCGACGGCCAGGGATACCCGTCGCCCCCGATCCGCGGCCCGGCCCTCGACGGGCACGGTTTCGCCGCCATCGCCGACACCGAAGACGGTGTCTGGGACGGCGACGCGGTCTGGGACCGGGCGGTGGGCCCGATGCAGTTCATACCGTCGACCTGGGCCGACTGGGCAGCCGACGGCAACGGCGACGGAATGACCGATCCGAACCAGATCGACGACGCCGCACTCGCCACGGCCCGCTACCTGTGTGCGACGGGCGATCTCAGCAGCCCGCAGAACTGGCGGGCGGCGGTGTTCTCGTACAACCACCTCGAGAGCTACGTCGACGACGTGGCCGCGATGGCCAACCGGTATACAACCGCCGTCGGATCGCAGCCGGCAGCCGGTTAATTCACCGCCGTAGCCGACGACCCGCGCGGCACGAGGGTCGCGGGGATGACGACCGTGTCGCGCTCGCCGCCGTCGAGCTCCTGGATCAGCAGGGTGGCGGCGGCGACGCCGATCTCGAAGCGGTCTACCGCCACCGTGGAGAGGGCCGGCGCCAGCAGCCGGCTGGTCGAGAGGTCGTCGTGGCCGACGATGCTGATGTCCTCGCCGACGCGCACCCCCGCGCCGGCCGCGGCGAAGTAGAGCGCCGACGCGATGTAGTCGCTGTTCGTGATGTAGGCCGTCGGACGGGTCGCGGGGTCTTCGCGCATCACGGCGCCCACGACCTCCGCGGCCCGGTCGTGCTGCATCGCGGTCTCGACGACCCGACCCTCGAGCCGGTGGCGCGTCATCTCCGCCCGGAACGTGTCGACCCGCTCGTCGTCGGCGCTGCGGTCGTGCGGCGCCGCGACGATCGCGATTCGGCGGTGGCCGAGCTCGCGCAGATGGTCCACCGCCTGGCGCACGGCAGACTCGCTGTCGACGTGCGCCCTGCTCACGTCGAGCTGCGGCGAGTGGTTGGCGGCGTTGATGAGCACGAGCGGTTTTCCCGTCG
Source organism: Conyzicola nivalis (assembly GCF_014639655.1). Lineage (NCBI taxonomy): Bacteria > Bacillati > Actinomycetota > Actinomycetes > Micrococcales > Microbacteriaceae > Conyzicola > Conyzicola nivalis. The sequence continues at coordinate 634,887 of NZ_BMGB01000001.1, read as the reverse complement.
ATTTCTGCCAGCGCGCTGCCGCGTCGCCGCCGCCGATCGGCGCGAGCGCCAGCCCGTCGGCCTCCCGGGCGATGAAGGTCGAGACCAGCTCCCGCTCGCGATCGGAGGAGTAGTCGGCCGACCCGATGATGACCGCGAGCCCCGCGGTAGCGCAGGTCGCGTCGAAGCCGTTGATCACGTCGAGGAAGAAGGGATTGCGCAGGTTGCGGATGAGCAGCGCGACCGCCCCCGACCGCCCGGTGCGTAGGGCGACGGCCGAATTCCACGGCACGTACCCCAGCGCCTCGGCGGCGGCTTTGACCCGCTCGCGCACCGGCTCGCTCACCCCGGTGCGTCCGTTCAGGGCGAAGCTCGCCGCCGAGGTCGACACTCCCGCCTCGCGCGCGACGTCGGCGAGCGAGACGCGTCGGCGGTGTGACTGATCGGCGGTCATCGCATATTCCTAGCGTCGTCGGCGGGTGGTTCGGGCGGATTGCGGGCCGCCCGGGTAATCCGACGGGTGCTGTTCATCTTCCATTTACCGGAAGGCGAATTGCCCCGCCATCACCGACTATAACGTTATAGCTACCCCACCCCGATGAAAGGTTCACCATGATCTTCACCCGTTCCCGAGCCACAGCAGCCGTGGCATCCGGCGCTGTCCTGCTCGCCCTCGCCGGCTGCGCGTCCACAGACGTCGACGGCTCGTCCGCCTCGGGAGGGTCGTCGGATGTCAGCGGAGGCACCCTGATCACGTACAACTCCCCCGAGTCCTTCGCCAACTTCGGCGCCCTTCTCGAACAGTTCGGCGCAGAGAACTCCGTCGAGGCCCCCAGCGACACCAAGAACTCCGGGCAGGCCCTCGCCGCCCTCGTCGCCGAGGCGAGCGCGCCCCAGGCCGACGCCGTCTACCTCGGCATCGCCTTCGGACCGAGCGCGGTTACCGCAGACGTCACCGAGGCCTACAAGCCCGAGGGCTTCGAGGATATCCCCGACGGCCTGAAGGACCCGGACGGCAAGTGGTTCGCCGTGCACACCGGCGCCATCGCCTTCATCTGCAACACCGAGGCGATCGGCGACCTCGACTGCCCGACGAGCTGGGCCGACCTGCTCGACCCGAAGTACGCCGGCATGGTCGGATACCTCGACCCCTCGCAGGCAGCCGTCGGCTACTCGGTCGCCGCCGCTGTCAACCTCGCGCTCGGCGGGACCATCGACGACTTCGGCCCCGGGCTCGACTACCTCACGAAGCTCAAGGCGAACGGCGCCGTGACCCCGGCCCAGACCGCCACGGCGAAGGTCGTGCAGGGCGAGATCCCCATCCTCATCGACGCCGACTTCAACGGCTACGCCGCCCAGTACAACGAGGACGCGCCGCTCACAGTGACGATCCCCGAAGAGGGCTCGATCCAGGTTCCCTACATCGCGGGCCTCGTCAAGAACGCGCCGCACCCCGAGCTCGGCAAGAAGTGGCTCGACTACCTGCTCTCCGACGAGGGCCAGGCCACGCTCGCCGGCGGCTACGTGCGCCCCATCTCGGGCGAGGTTCCCGACGACGTCGCGGCCAAGGTCGCCGACGCCGACGACTTCGAGCGCGCGGAGGTCGTCGACTATGCGGCACTCGCCGCCGCCCAGGCCGACTTCGTGACGGCGTACCAGGCGCAGGTCCGCTGACCCGTGTCTGCACTCGCACGACGGACCGGGTGGGGCGGCCTTCTGGTCGCCCTGCCCGGGCTCGCTTTCCTCGCCTGGTTCCTGCTGCGCCCCCTCGCCCAGCTGGTCGTCGACTCCTTCAGACAGACCACCTTCGGTGTGACCGCGCCCGGATTCACGCTCGCCAACTACCAGGCCGTCTTCGTCGACGCCGGCCTGCGACAGTCGCTCGTCACCACCATCGTGCTCTCCGCCGCCGTGACCGCGATCACCCTCGTCGTCTGCACGCCCGCCGCGCTCACACTGGCCCGCTCCGGGCCCCGCCTCTCCGCCGTGGTCGACGCGATCCTGGTCTTCCCCCTCGCCTTCCCCGGAATCGTCATCGGCTTCTTCGTGATCGTTCTTCTCGGCCGTAACGGCCTCGCCTCGCAGCTGCTCGAGACCACGACCGGCGAGCCGGGCGCCCGCTGGGCGTACACGGCAGGCGGTCTCGCCGCCGCGTACGTCTACTTCTGCATCCCGCGCGTGATCGGCACACTGCGCGGCGCGGCCTCCACCCTCAACCCCGACCTCCCCGTCGTGGCCGCCTCGCTCGGCGCCTATCCGCTGCGTGTCGCCGCGACCGTCACCGTGCCGCTGCTTCGCGCTCCCCTGCTCGCTTCCGCCGGCGTCTGCATGGCGACCTGCCTCGGCGCCTACGGAACGGCCGCGACGCTGTCCGAGGGCATCCGGGTGCTGCCGCTCGACGTCGCCGACGCCCTCTACACCCGCGGCGACCAGGGCAGCGCCGCCGCCCTCTCCGTCGTGCTCGCGCTCCTCGCCGTGCTCTCGCTCGTGCTCTGCACCGCCGTCGCTCGCCTGCTCGAGCGCCGGTCGCCGCGAACCGGTGCCGATCTCCCGCTCGTGCTCGCTCCCGTCGCGCAGGTCGCACGATGACCCGCCGGCCCGGCTACCGCGAACGCGTGGGCCCGCTCGCCCTCGGTGTCGTGCTCGTCTTCGTGCTCGTCCCCATCCTCGGCACGATCGCCGTCTCCCTCTCGCCCGACGCGTCGCGCGGCCCGTTCGTCGGCGGGATCACGGGCGACTGGTACGTGCTGGCGTGGCAGCTCCTGCAGCCGAAGGTCGGTCCCACTCTCGCCGTCACCGCCTGCGTGCTGGTCGGCGCGGTGCTCGTGGTGTTGCCGCTCTGCCACGCGATCGCCCGCCGGATCGTGCCGGGAACAGCGGTCATCCGCCAGATCACGATGCTTCCGCTCGCCGTGCCCGGGGTCGCACTTGGCCTCGCCCTCGCGGCCTCCGACCCCGCGCTGCGCTCCAGCGGCGCACTGCTCGTCGCCGGTCAGCTTCTCGTGACGGTGCCGTTCCTCGTCGCCGGTCTCGTGCCGGCCCTGGCCGACCCGAAGCTGATCGAGGCGGAACGGGTCGCGTCGACGCTCGGCGCAGGACCGCTTCGGAGACTCCTCACCATCACCCTGCCCGGCATCCGGCTGCCGCTCGCGGCGGCCCTGCTCATGGCGGCCGCTCTCTCCATCGGCGAGTTCAACCTCAGCTTCTTCGTTGTGCCTCCGGCGCATCAGACGGCGCCGTTCGCCCTCTACTCGGCCTTCACCACCCAGCGCCTCGAACTCGGGGCGGCCGGGTCGGTGCTGTTCGGCGTCGCGCTGATTCCCGCCGCGATCGCCGCCGCCCTGCTCGCCCGTCGTTCGCTGTCCCGGAAGGACGCCTCGTGATCACCACCCCCTCCATCCGCAGCGCCGTGCACCTCGAGGGCGTCGGCCACGCCTACGGCAGCACGGTCGCCGTCGACGACGTCACGCTCTCGGTCGGCGACGGCGAGGTGCTCGCGCTCGTGGGGCCAAGCGGTTGTGGCAAGTCCACTCTGCTGCGCCTCATCGCCGGCCTGCTGACTCCGTCGACCGGGACCGTCTGGCTCGGCGGCGACGACGCGACCCGCCTGCGCGCCGAGCGCCGCGGCATCGGCTACGTGCCGCAGTCGTACGCGCTGTTCCCGCACCTGAGCGTGCGTGAGAACGTCGCCTACGGGCTCGCGGCCCAACGGGTCCCGCGCGCCGAACGCGGAGCACGCATCGACGAGGCACTCGAGCTGACCCGCATGACCGAATTCGCCGCCCGCATGCCCGCCGAACTCTCCGGTGGACAGCGCCAGCGCGTGGCGCTCGCCCGCGCGCTCGCGATCCGCCCGACCGTACTGCTGCTCGACGAGCCGCTGTCGGCGCTCGACCCGCAGCTGCGCGACGGCATGCGGCGCGACCTGCGCGCGCTGCTCGCGGCGGCCGACTGCACCACGATCATCGTCACGCACGACCAGTCCGAGGCCCTCGCCCTCGCCGACCGTGTCGCCGTGATGCGCGCCGGGCGCGTCGTGCAGGCCGACACCGTCGAACGCATCTGGAACCACCCCGCCGAGCCGTTCGTCGCCGAGTTCGTCGCCGGCGCCGCCGTACTGCCGGCCCGCGTCACCGAACGCCGCGTGCACATCGCCGACGACTGGAAGGTGCCGCGCGACGTCTTCTCGCCGTCCGACGCCGTCGCGGGTGCCTCGGCCTTCGTCGTGATCCGCCCCGACAACGGCGCCTCGGTCTACAAGGCTGCCGCGGACGATCTGCTCGGCGCGCTCGATCCTGGCGTCCGCGACTGCGTCGTCGTCGACGCCGAACCGCACGGCGGCCACTGGGCCCTGCGCGTGCGCCTGCTGACCGATGGCGTCGCCGACCCGCGCTGGCCCGAAATCACGGTCGCCGCCGAGACGCCGTGGCTGCCGGGCACGCGGTTGCGATTCGAACTCCGGATGACGGGGACCACCGTGCACCGTGACCGGGGCCGCACCGCCCCCACCCCGGCGCCCCACCAGCCAACACTCTCGCCCTCGATCCACCAGGAGTCCCACGCATGACCCTCACCCTCGACATCATCGGCGTCGCCGCCACCGCGCCGGTGCTGACCTCGGCCGCCAGCGGCTACCTGCTCACCACCGAGAGCGGCTCCGTGCTCGTCGACTGTGGCCCCGGCGTAGTGATGGAGCTCGCCCGCCGCGGACTGCTCGACGACGTCCGTGCGATCGTCGTCACGCACCGGCATGCCGACCACGCGCTCGACCTCGGCGCGTTCGCCTTCCGGGTGCAGTTCCCGACCCCCCGCGCCGAACGCATCCCGCTCTACCTCCCGGCCGAGAGCCTCGACTACGTGGCATCCTTCGACGACCTCATCGGCATCCCCACCGTGCCGACCCTGCAGCAGCCTCTCGCGCAGGCCTTCGACGTGCGCGGCCTCGACCTCGTGACCCCGACGCCGATCGAGATCCTCGACGGTCTCGTGCTCACCGCCCACGCCGCGAAGCACGCGGTGCCGAGCGCCGCCCTGCGCTTCGAGCACCACGCGTCGGGTGCCGTCGTCGCGTTCTCGAGCGACACAGCCGACTGCGCGGGCGTGCGCGCCGCCGCCGACCGCGCCGACGTGTTCGTCTGCGAGGCGACCTACCTGCGGGCCACCGAGCAGGAGCTCGAGGGACACGGCCACCTCACCGGCGCCGGCGCGGGTGCGCTCGCCATGGCGGTCGGGGCCACCACGCTGCTCGTCACCCACATCGCAGACCCCTCGCTCGCGTCGGAGATTCTCGCCGACGCCGTCGCGGCGGCGGGCGACACCGTCGCTACCGTGCTCGCCCGTCCGGGCGACCGGCACACCGCGGGGGTCGCGCAGCCCGCCTGACGCGCCGCCACTCCTCCCTAGGCCTGCGGCACCACGTCGTAGATCAGCCGCGCGAACTGGCCGTGCGCCTCGGCCGAGACGAGCCGTAGCCGGTCGGACTCGATGCGGCGAGGGAACAGCGGCGCCCCACCCTCGAGCGCGACCGGCGCGACCGACAGGGCGATCGTGTCGAGCGCTCCGGCGTCGAGAAACTGCCCGGCGAGATCGCCGCCGCCGACCACCCAGATGTCGCCGTCGCCCGCTGCCTCACGGATGGCGGGCAGGTGCTCGGCCACCGAACCGCGCACGAACCGGATGTCGGCGCCCTCGGGCACCGGCAGGTCGCGGGTCGTGAACACGAAGGTCGGACGGTCGCCGTGAAACTCGGCCCACTTCTCGGGGTGGGCGAGAATGTCGGACTCGGCCAGAACCCACTCGTAGGTCGTCGAACCCTCGACCTGTGCCCCGACGCCGGCGGGGAACAGCCCCTTGTCGGGGTGTTCACCCCCGTCGACGGCGAAAAGCCAGGCGAGTGAGTTGTTGCTGTCGGCGATCCACCCGTTGATCGTGGTCGCGGTGTCGAAGAGTATGCGTCCCATGCGGGCGATGTTAGCGATAGCCACCGACACGAAACAGGCCCCGGATACCGGTGCGCCCGGCCGCCCTCGAGCACTACCGTGTGAGCATGCGCATCGAAGGCGTCGGCGGCACCCGCATCCTCTTCCTCGAGACCGACGGTCCCGCCCTCTCCACCGCCGAGGAGACCTCCGACCTGATCGGCAACGCCTGGTTCGAGCACGTCGGCGTCGTGGCGATCCCGGTCGAGCGCATCGACCCGGCCTTCTTCGACCTGAGCTCGCAGTTCGCCGGCCAGTTCGCGCAGAAGGCGGTCAACTACCGCGTCACCGTCGCGGTCATCGGCGACATCGGCGCGTTCGAGTCGCGCAGCGCCGCCTTCCGCGACTTCGTCTGGGAGTCGAATCGCGGCGAGCACATCTGGTTCGTGCCCGACGAGGCGACACTCACCGGCAAGCTCGCGACACGAGCCGTCTAGCGACCGACTACTCGGGTACCACCGCGATCGGGCAGGTCATGCCGAGCAGCAGCTCGTGGCTCGTGCTGCCGAGCAGAGTATCCCCGACCGTCGCTCGGTCGTGCCGTCCGACCACGAGCAGCGATGCGCCCGCGGCCTCCTCGGCGAGGATGACCGCCGACGGCCCTTCCCGAAACCGCTGGTGCAGCTCGAGGCCCGGCCACCCGGCTCGCACGTGCGCGAGCGTCTCGGCCAGGGCTCTCGCGTGCAGGTCCTGCATCCTCGACCAGACGCCCGGATGGGCGAACATCGCCACGGCGATCAGCTTCGGAACGCTCCAGCAGTGCGCGACGGTGAGCGGCTGGCCCGACTTCTGCGCCTCGCTCGCGGCGAAGTCGACGACGAGCGGCTGCTGCGCCGTGCTCTCCAGACCCACGACGACTCCGCTGTCGGGTGCCGGACGCGGAGCCGGAACCACCACGACGGGACACCGGGCGGTCGAGGCGATCCGGATGGGCAGCGTCGCGTACGACCCGGCCCCCGAACGGCCGGTCCCGATCACGAGCAGGTCGGCCTCGCTCGACGCCGCAACGAGCTGGGCCCGCGGCTGGCCGGTGCGCAGGGTGCCCTCGACCCGGGCGCCGGGCGCCGCTTCCTCGATTCTGCGCACCGCCTCGCCGAGGAGGGTGGAGAACAGAGCGCGGTAGTCGCCTCCCGCGAGCACCGATTCGGAGGGCAGCGGGTCGTATACGGCCGTGACCGATATCTCGAGGTCGGTGTGTGCGCTGCGCTCGACGACCCAGTCGATCGCCGCCTCGCCCGAGGCGGTGCCGTCGATGGCAACGCAGACTCTCTCCACGCTGCTATTTTTCCACCGCCGTGCCGCCCAGCCAAGTCCCCCGAGACGGTATAAACGCAACAATCATTACCCCGACGCGGCGGAAGAATCGGCCGATAATGGGCGCATGACCGATTCAGCGCCGTGGCCGAAGCCCGACGACTCGGCGCGCTGCCCCTGCCTGAGCGGTGCGACCTACGGCGCCTGCTGCGCCCCGTTCCACCGGGGAGAGGCCCTCGCCCCGTCGGCCGAACGGTTGATGCGGTCGCGCTACTCGGCCTACGTCACCGGCAACGTGCGCTATCTGCTCGCCACGTGGCATCCGACCACCCGGCCCTCGACCCTCGAACTGGACGCCGACCAGCGCTGGTTCCTGCTCGACATCGTGCGCACGTCGCGCGGCGGCATGCTCGACGACGTCGGCACCGTCGAGTTCATCGCGAAGTACCGGCTCGGCGGCCGCGCGGGCGAGCAGCACGAGAACAGCCGCTTCGTGCGCGAACGGCGCCGCTGGTACTACGTCGACGCGCTGTAGCCGGTCGATCTAGCGGTTCGTCGCCGCGACCCACTCGTCGAGCTTCGCCGCTGCCGCGCCCGAATCGACGACCCGCGCGGCGATTTCCATCTTCTGTGCCAGCCGGTCGAGGATCGGGACGCGCGACTGGTCGGGGTCTTCCGCCAGGGCGAACGAGACAAGGCCCGCGGCGGCGTTGAGCAGCACGACGTCGCGCACGGGGCCGGTGTCGCCGGCGAGCACGGAGCGGATGACTCCCGCGTTGTGGGCCGGCGATGCACCCAACAGCGCCTCGATCGGCGCGCGCGGGATGCCGAGGTCGAGCGGGTCGAGGTCGTGCTCGGTCACCGAGCCGAGGGAGACCTCCCAGATGTGGCTGTGACCGGTCGTCGTGAGCTTGTCGATGCCGTCGTCCCCGCGGTAGACGAGCGCCGTCGCACCCCGCGTCTGGAAGACGCCGACCACGAGCGGCACGCGCTCGAGGCTTGCCACGCCGACCGCCGACGCCTCGGGACGCGCGGGATTGCAGAGCGGGCCGAGCACGTTGAACAGGGTGGAGATGCCGAGCTCGCTGCGGGTCGGTCCCGCGTGGCGGAACCCGGGGTGGAACATCGCCGCATAGGCGAACGTGATGCCGGTCTCGCGCTGCACCTCGGCCACGCGCTCCGGCGGGATGGTGAGGTTGAGACCCAGCTCGGAAAGAACATCGGATGCACCGGAGGCGCTGCTGGCGCCGCGGTTGCCGTGCTTGATGACGGGCACCCCTGCGGCGGCGGCGATGACCGAGGCGACCGAGGAGATGTTCAGCACGGCGCCGTACGGGTCTCCCCCCGTGCCGACGATGTCGAGCACCATCGGGTCGACGTCGAGGGGAAGTGCGTTCTCGAGCACCGCATCGCGGAAGCCGACGATTTCGTCGACGGTTTCGCCTTTGATCCGCAGGGCGACGAGCAGTCCTGCCAGCTGCGCCGAGGTCGCTTCACCGGCCATGACCTGCTTCATCGCCCAGGTCGACTCGAAAATGGAGAGGTTCTCCCCGTTCACGAGGGTTCCGAGAATGCGGGGCCAGGTCAGTGGGGACGACATAGAACGAATTCTAATGACCGCATTCGTCCGCGCCGGCTCGCGACAGACCGCCCGAAAGGGAAACGGAGCCTCGGTTATCGGACATAATGGAGAGGTGACTACGACCTCCATCAGCCCATCTGTCGGCGCCCCTGTGGTTAACCGCCCCAACTCGGTAGCGGTTGGCACCATCGTGTGGCTCGGAAGCGAAGTCATGTTCTTCGCCGGCCTCTTCGCGATCTACTTCACGCTGCGTTCGACCAGCCCCGAGCTGTGGGAATCCCAGTCGAGCCTGCTGACGGTGCCGTTCTCGCTCGCGAACACGATCATCCTCGTGCTCTCGTCGCTCACCTGCCAGTTCGGTGTCTTCGCCGCCGAGCGCTTGCAGCCGCGACGCACCGGATGGAAGCCCACCCAGTGGGGCATGGTCGAGTGGTTCTTCCTCACCTACGCCATGGGCGCGATCTTCGTCGTCGGCCAGATCTACGAGTACGCGGTACTCGTCAGCGAGGGCCTCAGCCTCTCCTCCGATTCCTACGGATCGGCCTTCTACCTCACGACGGGCTTCCACGGCCTGCACGTGATCGGCGGGCTCATGGCCTTCCTGCTTATCATCGGCCGCGGCTACGCGGTCAAGAACTTCGGCCACAAGGAGGCGACCAGCGCGATCGTCGTGTCCTACTACTGGCACTTCGTCGATGTCGTCTGGGTCGGCCTCTTCCTCATCATTTACATCCTCAAGTAAGAATCGGAACCCGTAAGCACCATGGCGAAGAAGTCTTCACGCACCACAACCGACCAGCGAAAAGTTGGCCGCAGGCACCCCCTCGCGTCCGTCGCCCTCATCGTGATCGGCCTCCTCAGCACCGGCGGCGTCTACGCGCTCGCCACCACGAGCGCCACGGCTGACACCTCGGCCTCGCAGCAGCAGCTCGTCGAAGAGGGCGGCAAGCTGTTCGCGGCGAACTGCGCCTCCTGCCACGGGCTCGCACTCGAGGGCACCGACGTCGGCCCGACGCTCATCGGTGTCGGCGAAGCATCCGTTCACTTCCAGGTCTCCACCGGCCGCATGCCGCTCGCGGCCAGCGGCCCGCAGGCCGAAGAGAAACCCGTGCAGTTCACCGAGGACCAGATCGAGGCCCTCTACACCTACGTCGGCGCACAGTCGCCCGGCCCGGGCCTCCCCGATGAAGAGACGATCGCCGGAGAAGGCGACGCCGCCCTCGGTGGCGAACTGTTCCGCATCAACTGCGCCATGTGCCACAACGTCGCCGGCGCCGGTGGAGCGCTCACCCAGGGCAAGTTCGCCCCGTCGCTCTCGGGTGTCACCTCGACCCACGTCTACGAGGCCATGGTCACCGGCCCGCAGAACATGCCGGTGTTCAACAACAACAACCTCACGCTCGAAGACAAAGCAGACATCATCACCTACCTGCAGTTCCTCGACGAGAACCCGTCTCCCGGCGGCTTCGACCTGGGCAACCTCGGTCCGGTCTCCGAGGGTCTGTTTATCTGGATCTTCGGCCTCGGCGCGATCGTAGCGATCACCGTCTGGCTCACCGCCAAGTCCAACTAACCGCCGAGGCCGACCCCGGTCGGCCGACAGCTTCACAACTACATCGCACTTCGCGCACCGCGCACAGTTGAAGGGAACACCATGGCAGACCATAACGGTGGCCAGTCCGGCAGCACAGGCCAGTCCGGCAGCACAGAGGCCGGCACCGCTGTCGAGACGTCCGTGCCTCGTACGGTCTCCTCGGGTACCGCAGTCGTCGTGTCAGACGGCATCCCGAACCCCGGACACCAGCCGCACCGCCTTCGCGTCACCGACCTCGACCCGAAGAAAGACAAGGAGGCCGCCCGCCGCGTCTCCGCCCTCTTCTTCCTGTCGCTCATCGGCAGCGTTCTCGCGGTCGTGTTCTACTTCCTGTTCCCGATCGACCCGAGCAACCTCGACTCGGTGCGCATCAGCAACCTGAGCCTCGGTGTGGCGATCAGCCTCGGCCTGCTCGGCATCGGAGTCGGCGCCGTGCACTGGGCCAAGGCGCTCATGTCCGACGCGGAGATCACCGAGGAGCGTCACGGTACCCGCGGCAGCGATACCACCCGCGCGAAGGCCGTCGAGGTCTTCACCCTGGGTAACAAGGAGTCGGGCTTCGGCCGCCGCACGCTCATCCGTAACAGCCTGATCGCGGCCCTCGCCGTCACGCCAATCCCGGCTGTCGTGCTGTTCCGCGACCTCGCCCCGGCCGAAGAGCCCGGCGAACTGCTGCGTCACACCATGTGGAAAGAGGGAACCCGCCTTACGCGCGACCCCTCCGGTACCCCCATCAAAGCTTCGGATGTCACGTACGGATCGGCTTTCCACGTGATCCCCGAGGGTCTCAACGACGAAGAACACAAGCTCGAAGAGAAGGCCAAGGCCGCGGTGCTGCTTATGCGCCTGCGTCCCGAAGACCTCATCGAGACCGAAGAGAAGGCCAGCTGGTCGTACCAGGGAATCGTCGCCTACTCGAAGATCTGCACCCACGTCGGTTGCCCGGTCGCGCTGTACGAACAGCAGACCCACAACCTTCTCTGCCCGTGTCACCAGTCGCAGTTCGATGTTTCGGACCAGGCGAAGGTGATCTTCGGACCGGCAAGCCGGCCCCTACCCCAACTACCTATCGCCATCGACGACGAGGGATACCTGGTGGCCCAAAGCGACTTCCTAGAACCCGTCGGCCCGAGCTTCTGGGAGCGTGAGCTGTGAGCACAGCAACGGAAACCCCCGTCACCGCAAAACCCGCCACCACCGCGGGCTCGACCTCGACCGCCTACGGCCCGTTCGCGTCGCCCACCCGCGGCGCGCGCTTCACCGGCGCGGCAGCGAACTACATCGACGAGCGCACGAGCATCTCGGGCCTGGTGAAGGAGGTCGGTCGCAAGATCTTCCCCGACCACTGGTCGTTCATGCTCGGCGAGGTCGCCCTCTACAGCTTCGTGGCGATCCTGCTCTCGGGCACGTTCCTCACCTTCTTCTTCCAGCCCAGCATGGTCGAGGTGCATTACGACGGCTCGTTCGTGCCGCTCAAGGGCATCGAGATGTCGGCCGCGTACGCGTCGAGCCTCGACATCTCGTTCGACATCCGCGGCGGACTGCTCATGCGCCAGGTACACCACTGGGCTGCGCTGCTCTTCGTGGCATCCATCGGTCTGCACATGCTGCGCATCTACTTCACGGGTGCCTTCCGCAAGCCGCGCGAGATCAACTGGATCATCGGCTTCGTCCTCTTCATCCTCGCGATGGCAGAGGGCTTCACCGGCTACTCGCTCCCCGACGACCTGCTCTCCGGTAACGGCCTGCGCATCATCGACGGAATGGTCAAGGCCGTCCCGATCATCGGCGTCTGGATCTCCTACCTGCTCTTCGGCGGCGAGTTCCCCGGAACCGACGTCGTGAGCCGCTTCTACACGCTGCACATCCTGCTGCTGCCGGCCATCCTGGTCGCCGCACTCGGCGTGCACCTCCTGCTGCTCGTGATCAACAAGCACACCCAGTTCGCCGGCCCGGGCAAGACCAACAACAACGTCGTCGGCGTTCCGGTCATGCCGGTGTTCGCCGCGAAGGCCGGTGGCTTCTTCTTCATCGTCTTCGGCGTGATCATGCTGATCGCCGCGACCTTCACGATCAACCCGATCTGGAACTACGGCCCCTACGACCCCTCGCCGGTGTCCGCGGGAACCCAGCCCGACTGGTACATCGGCTTCGCCGACGGCGCCCTGCGTCTCGTACCGCCGGGACTCGAGTTCGTGGTCTGGGGCTATACGCTCTCGATGAACGTGCTGCTTCCGCTCATCATCCTGCCCGTGTTCCTCGGCCTCGTCGCCTTCTACCCCTTCATCGAGGCGTGGATCACCGGCGACAAGCGCGAGCACCACATCCTCGACCGCCCGCGCAACACCCCGGTGCGCACGGCGATCGGCGCGGCCGGCGTGACGTTCTACGCGGTGCTGTGGGCGGCGGCGAGCTCCGACCTCATCGCCACGCACTTCAAGCTCAGCATCGAGGGCGTCATCCATGCCCTGCAGGCGCTGTTCTTCCTCGGCCCGATCATCGCGTACATCGTCACCAAGCGCATCTGCTTCGGCCTGCAGAAGAAGGACCGCGAGATCGCGCTCCACGGCTTCGAGTCGGGCCGCATCGTGCGCCTCCCCGGCGGCGAGTACATCGAGGTCCACCAGCCGCTCAGCGATGCCGAGCGCTGGAGACTGACCAGCTACACCGACTACGAGCCGCTCATGATCCGCCCGAACAGCGACGGCCGCATCACGGTCACCCAGCGCCTCCGCGCCGGCTTCTCGCGCTGGTTCTTCGAAGACCGCATCCTTCCGGTCTCGAAGGGCGAGATCGAGGGCGCTCACCACGGAGACGACCACTAATCGGTTCGGACGCTCAGACACTGGCGACCTGGTTGCGGTGCCCGCGCTGCGAGAGAGATCTCGACAGCGCAGGGTCCGCCTCCTGGTCGCTTTTGTGTTCCTCCGGTCACACCTTCGACGCGAACAAGCGTGGCTACCTCAACCTCGTCGACCGCTCGCGCGGCATCCTCGGCGACACGCGTGAGATCCTCGAGGCTCGGGAGCGATTCCTCGCCCTCGGCCACTACTCCCCCATAGTCGACCTGCTCGACGCGGCGCTGCCGACACAGGCCGCCCTCGACGTCGTAGATTCCGGATGCGGCTCCGGCTACTACGCGGCCGCTCTCAGGGCCCGCAGACCGCTCACGCGCCTGCTCGAGCTCGACGTGTCACTCGACGCCGTCACGCTAGCCGTGCGGGCCACAGGGGCTCCCGGGGTGGTCGCGGACGTCTGGCGGCCGCTGCCGGTGCGTTCCGCCCGCGCCGACGTCGTGTTGTGCGTCTTCGCCCCGCGCAACGCCGACGAGTTCGCGCGAATGCTGCGCCCGGACGGGACCCTCGTGGTCGTGACCCCGGCGCCGAGCCACCTCGAGCAGCTCCGCCAGCGCGGGCAGCTCATCGGCATCCAGCCGCACAAGCTCGGGCACCTCGACGAGACCCTCGGGGCTCGGTTCGCGCTGCGGGACAGGCTGTCGACGGCCTACGACGTACGGCTCGACGAGGCGGAGGTCGCCGACCTCGCGGCGATGGGTCCGAGCGGACACCACGGGGCGCATCCGCGGCCCGACGACGCATCGTCGACGACCGTGACCGTCGCGGTCGACGTGTCGGTCTACACCAGCCTCTAGTCGAAAGCAGGCTCTAGTCGAAGGAGCGCTTGAGGTAGTCGGCCGTAGAGCCGTAGCCCAGGCGTTCGTAGAAGCCCGAGGCCCGACGGCTCGCGACGGTGAGCTGGCGCACGCCGCGCTCCCTGCACTCGCGCTCGGTCGCCTCGACCAGCAGCGAGCCGAGGCCGGCACCCTGGGCGGACGATTCGACGACGAGCTCCTGCAACTGGGCCGAGCTACCGTTGGTGTACAGCAGTCGGGAGATGGTGGTCAGGGCGTAGCCGTGCACCACGCCGTCGACCTCGGCCACCAGGAGGAGGGCGTTCGACTCCCCCGCTGCGAAGGAGTCGAACGTGAGATCGAAGGCATCGCGGTCGGGCAGATAGCTGACCGCGAGCTCGTTGAGCAGGGTGAAGACCACGTCGGCGTCGCTCGCACGCGCCGGACGGATCAGCACCTGGCTAGTGGGCGAAGTTGCCTCGGTAGTACTCATAAACCCACCCAACGATGCTGATGGCGACGATCGCGGCGCCGATGATCGAGATCCAGACACCGACTGCGAGCCCGAGGAACATGAGCGAGAGCGCGGCCGCGAGCATTACCGGCCACCAGCTCCACGGGCTGAAGAAGCCCTGCTCGGCGTCGCCGTCGTCGATGTTCGCGTCGAGACGGTCTTCGGGGAGAACCCCGCCCTGCGAGCGGTGGACCGCACCGACGTAGAAAGCGATGAAGCCCGACAGCACGCCGGCGAGACCGATTCCGAGGGTTCCCACCCATTCGATCCGGCCGCCGTGGATCGGGTCGGCCAGCGACCAGATGATGTAGGCGATGTCGGCGACCACGCAGAACGCGAACAGCACCCAGAAGAGGTTGATATTGGCCTTCATGCTTACTTGACCTTCTCGTCTGACATGTCGTACACGGGGGCGTCGGGCGCGTCCTTACCCGGACCGATACCGATCGGCACTTCTGCCTCGGGGTGGTTCAGGTCGAACGCGGGAGCCTCGGAACGAATGCGCGGGATCGAGGTGAAGTTGTGGCGGGGAGGCGGGCACGAGGTGGCCCACTCGAGCGAGCGGGAGAAGCCCCACGGATCGTTCACGGTGACCTTGGGCGCGGTACGCGCCGTGAGGTACACGTTGTAGAAGAACGGCAGCATCGAGGTGGCGAGGATCGCCGCTCCGACCGTGGAAACCTGATTCATCCACGTCACGCCGTCTTCGGGGAGGTACGTCGCGTAACGACGCGGCATACCGACGACACCGATCCAGTGCTGGATGAGGAACGTGGTGTGGAAGCCGATGAACAGCAGCCAGAAGTGGATCTTGCCGAGGCGCTCGTTGAGCATCGTGCCGGTCCACTTGGGCCACCAGAAGTAGAAGCCCGAGAACATCGCGAACACCACGGTGCCGAACACCACGTAGTGGAAGTGGGCGACGACGAAGTACGAGTCGGAGACGTGGAAGTCGAGCGGCGGCGAGGCCAGGATGATGCCGGTCAGTCCGCCGAAGGTGAACGTGATGAGGAAGCCGATGGCCCACAGCATGGGTGTCTCGAACGTCACGGAGCCGCGCCACATGGTGCCGATCCAGTTGAAGATCTTCACACCGGTCGGGACCGCGATGAGCATCGTCATAAGCGAGAAGAACGGAAGCAGCACGGATCCGGTCACGTACATGTGGTGAGCCCACACGGTCACGGAAAGCGCGGCGATCGCGATGGTCGCGTAGATGAGCGTCTTGTAGCCGAAGATCGGCTTGCGGCTGAACACCGGCAGCACCTCGGAGATGATTCCGAAGAACGGTAGCGCGATGATGTACACCTCGGGGTGGCCGAAGAACCAGAAGAGGTGCTGCCAAAGGATGACACCGCCGTTGGCGGGGTCGTAGACGTGGGCGTTGAACACGCGGTCTGCGCCGAGTCCGAACAGGGCCGCGGCGAGAACCGGGAAGGCCATCAGAACGAGGATCGAGGTGACCATGACGTTCCACGTGAAGATCGACATGCGGAACATCGTCATGCCGGGGGCGCGCATCGTGATGATGGTCGTGATGAAGTTGACGGCACCGAGAATCGTTCCGAAACCGCTCATCGCGAGGCCGAAGACCCAGAGGTTGCCGCCCACTCCGGGCGAGAACGTCGTGCTCGAGAGCGGGGCGTAGGCGAACCAGCCGAACGACGCGGCACCCTGCGGGGTGAGGAAGCCAGCGACGGCCATCAGGCTGCCGAAGCTGTAGAGCCAGTAGGCGAACGCGTTGAGTCGCGGGAACGCGACATCCGGTGCACCGATCTGGAGGGGCATCAGCACGTTGGCGAACCCCGCGAACAGCGGCGTCGCGAACATGAGGAGCATGATCGTGCCGTGCATCGTGAAGAGCTGGTTGTACTGCTCTTTGGAGTCGACGATGTTCAGACCCGGAGCGAAGAGCTGGGCGCGGATGATGAGCGCCATCACCCCGCCGATGCAGAAGTAGACGAAGGAGCTGATCAGGTACATGTACCCGATCGTCTTGTGGTCGGTGGAGGTGATCCAACTGACCAGGACGTTGCCCCGACGCACTACCGCTGGAGTGCTGAGGCCTGGCCTCGTTGCTGTTGCTGTGCTCATCGCGACTTAGCCTTCTTCGCTGTGGTCAACCGCGCCGGTGCCCGGCAGGTTGGTGTTCGTGTTGTATTCGGCGCCGAGGCGACCCTCGAAGCCGGCGGCACGCTGAGCATCGATGTAGGCGTCGTAGTCGTCCTGAGAGACGACCTTCACCTGGAACAGCATGAGCGAGTGGTATTCGCCACACAGCTCGGCGCATTTGCCCTGGTAGGTGCCGATCTTGGTCGGCGTGAAGTACATGTGGTTCGTCTTGCCGGGGATCATGTCTTTCTTGTACAAGAAGTCGATGACCCAGAACGAGTGGATGACATCGCGGGACTCGATGTCGATCTCGACCTTCTTGTCTACCGGCAGGTAGAGAACGGGGAGGGCGTCGTTGTCGACACCGTCGGTGGTCTCGAGCTCGGTGGCCTGAACGCCGGCGCTGTAGACGTTCTCGTTGAGGTAGTTGAAGTCCCACGCCCAACGCTTGCCGAAGACCTCGACCTTGACGTCGGGGTTGCCCGGGTCTGCCTCGATCTCGGCTTGGTCACGCGCGGTGAAGGCGAAGAAGCCCAGCACGAGGATGAGCGGCACGATCGTGTAGAAGATCTCGACCGGGAGGTTGTAACGCAGCTGCACGGGGAGACCGGTCTGGCCACGGCGGCGGCGGAAGACGACCGCGGCCCAGATGACGAGAGCCCAGGTCGTGACACCGACCGCGAGGAGCACGATCCAGGAGGTGACCCACAGGCCCATGATGCGGCTCGTGTGGTTGGTGGTATCGGGATCACCAGGCAGGTAACCCTGCAACTGGGCCTGCGTGCACCCGGCGAGAACCACCGAGACTGCTAACGCAATGGGGATTATGGCCCATCGACTTAGGCGTTTGGAGCGCACCTGGAACCTCTCGGATGACACGGACTGGAACTATTCGAGTCTATAACGCCGAAGGGGCACCGACCTTCCGGTCAGTGCCCCTTGTGCGTCGTGTCTCGACCCTTTTTTAGTGGAACGAGTCTCCACATGCGCAGCTTCCCGCGGCATTGGGGTTGTCGATGGTGAAGCCCTGCTTCTGAATCGTGTCTTCGAAATCGATCGACGCGCCGTCGAGGTAGGGCACGCTCATCTTGTCGACGACGACCTCTACGCCCTCGCCGAAGTCGACCGAGGCGTCGCCGTCGAGGAAGCGTTCGTCGAAGTACAGCTGGTAGATGAGGCCCGAGCAGCCGCCCGGCTGGACGGCGACACGCAGGCGAAGGTCGTCGCGACCCTCCTGGGTCATGAGGCTGCGGACTTTCTGCGCTGCCGCATCCGAAAGTCCGACGCCGTGCGCGGCTACTGGCGCAGCAGTGGTCAGGGTGGTGTCAGTCATGTTCGCGATTCTACGCGCGGTCGTTGAGTTTTGCGAACAAAACGGCCTCGGTGAGGATGGCGCGCTGGAAGACTCCCAGGTGCTGCGACTCGTTCGGGCTGTGCGCGCGCGTGTCGGGGTCTTCGACGCCGGTGACGAGGATCTGGGCGTCGCCGAAGACGTCGACGAGGTCGGCGATGAACGGGATCGAGCCGCCGATGCCGGTCTCGACCGGCGCGGTACCCCACGCCTCGTGCATGGCCGCCTTGGCTTCGACGGCGGCCCAGCCGGACGTGTCGACGAGGAACGGGTTGCCCGGGTCGACGTCGGTGATCTCCAGATGCGCGCCGAAGGGGGCGTTGGCGGTCAGGTGCGCCTCGATGGCCGCGTACGCGTCGCTCGCCGTCTGGCCGGGGGCGATACGGGCGCTCAGCTTCACCGTGACCGAGGGGATGAGCGTGTTGGACGCGTTGACGACGGTCGGCGCGTCGATACCGGTGATCGTGATGGCCGGTTGCCACCAGAGGCGACTGAGAACGGGTCCGGTGCCGATCGGTGAGACACCGTCGAGCAGGCCCGTCTCGTCGCGCAACTGCTGCTCGGGGTAATCGGGCGTGTCGGCCTCGTGCGTCGTGAGACCGGCGACCGCGACGGATCCGGTCTCGTCGTGCAGGGTCGCGAGCAATCTGATCGTCGCGAGCATGGCATCCGGAACCGCTCCCCCGTACATGCCCGAGTGCGAGGCGTGCGCGAGGGTGGAGACCTTCAGCTTGAAGGCGACGTTGCCGCGCAGGGCGACGGTGAGCGACGGGGTGGTGACGTTCCAGTTGTCGGAGTCGGCGACGATGATGACGTCGGCGCGCAGGGCGGTCTCGTTCTCGGCGAGGAAGTTCGAGAACGAACGCGAGCCGAACTCCTCCTCCCCCTCGATGAAGACGGCGAGGCCGAGATCGAAGTCGGAGCCGACCGTTGCGGCGAAGGCGCGGATGGCCGCGATGTGCGACATCACCCCGGCCTTGTCGTCGGAGGCGCCTCGGCCGTAGAGGCGGTCGCCGCGCACGGTGGGTTCGAACGGCGCCGAGTCCCAGTCGTCTTCGTTGCCCTGCGGCTGCACGTCGTGGTGGGCGTAGAGCAGGATGGTCGGGCGGCCGTTGCGGGCCGCGCGGGTAGCGAGCACGGCGGGCTGGCCGAGCGTCTCGGTCGAGCCGATCGGGGCGCGGGCGATCTCGACCGAGTCGAAGACGCCGAGGTCGTCGAGGAGACCCTTCACGGCGTTTGCGCTCGCGGCCACGTGGGCGGGGTCGAAGCCGTCCCAGGAGACGGAGGGGATGCGCACGAGCCGGGAGAGGTCGGCGATCGCCGCGGGCAGCCCGAGCTGCACGGACTCCCTCAGGGCGGCGAGCTCCGGGTGGGAGCCTGTCGGGATTGTCTGCTCGAAATCTGTCATAGAGGTAATCTTAAGACGCCCCCAATCGCAAGGACTCATCGTGGCCAGGAACACCGACAACTCGACCGACAACGACGCCCGGTACGAGCTCAACCAAGACAGCACCTCTGCTGGCAAGGGGCGCCCGACGCCCACGCGCAAAGAGAAGGAGGAGGCCCGCAAGCGGCCCCTCGTGTCCAACGACCGCGCGGAGGCCCGTCGCCAGTCGCGCGCCGTGCTCGCCACCGAACGCGAGAAGCAGCGCATCGGCATGGCCAACGGCGTCGAGAAGTACATGCCCGCCCGTGACCGCGGCGTGCAGCGCCGTTACGTGCGCGACTACATCGACGCACGCACGAGCATCGGCGAGTTCCTCATCCCCGTGATGGTCATCGTGCTGATCGCCACCGTCGTGCCGTCCCCCGAGGTCCAGGTCGGCGCGTTCGGCCTGCTCTGGCTGTTCTTCATAGCCGCGGTGATCGACTGCGTGATCGTCGGGCTCATCATCCGTAAGAAGCTGGCCGCGAAGTTCGGCGCCGACAAGGTCGAGGCCGGCCTGCGCTGGTACGCCGCGATGCGCGCGCTGCAGCTGCGCCTGATGCGCCTGCCGAAGCCGCAGGTCAAGCGCCGCCAGTACCCGAGCTGACCCGGTACCGAGCTGACAGAGTGTGAGAAGAGCCCGTCGAGATTCTCGACGGGCTCTTCTCGTTTTGGCTGAGCCTCGTTTCGGCTACGCGCCGTGCGCCGCGAGTCCGCGGTTGATCGACCTCGCCCAGAACGGGCCGCGGTAGAGGAACGCGGTGTAGCCCTGCACGAGGGTGGCCCCAGCGGCCAAACGCGCGCGCACGTCGGCGGCGGTGTCGACGCCGCCGACCGAGATGACGCAGAAATCGTCCGGCACGAGCGACCGGATCAGGACGAGCAGTTCGAGCGACCGCGCGGCCAGTGGTGCGCCGGAGAGGCCGCCCGCCCCGGCCGCCGTCACGATCGCGGGGTCGGTGGCGAGGTTCTCGCGCGACAGGGTCGTGTTGTTGGCGATGATGCCGTCGAGGCCGAGTTCGAGGGCGAGCTCGGTGATGCGGCGCACCTCGCCGTCGGAAAGGTCGGGCGCGATTTTTACGAGCACCGGCGTGTTTCCCGCGGCGCCCTGCACGGCGGAGAGCAGGGGCGCCAGCTTGTCGAGCTCCTGCAGGCCCCGCAGGCCGGGGGTGTTGGGCGAGCTCACGTTCACCACGAGGTAATCGGCGGCCGGCGCCAACAGCATGGTGCTCTCGAGGTAGTCGGAGACCGCGTCATCCACCTCGACCACCCGGGACTTACCGATATTGACGCCGATGATCGGCCGTGACGACCGCGACGCCTCTTTCGCGAGGCGGTCGCGCGCGGCGGCGGCGCCGTAGTTGTTGAAGCCCATGCGGTTGATGACGGCGCTGTCGGCGACCAGGCGGAACAGTCGCGGCCGCGGGTTGCCCGGCTGCGGGCGTGCGGTGATGGTACCGACCTCCACGTGGCCGAAGCCGAGCTGCCCGAGTCCGCGGATGGCCTTGCCGTCTTTGTCGAACCCGGCCGCCACACCGAACGGCGAGTCGAACGTCAGGCCGAGCGCCGAGACCGCGAGGCTCGGGTCGGGCCGGGTGAACCGGCGCACGAGCGCACCGATGCCGATGAGCGGCAGCCGCTGGATGACCATGAAGGCCAGGTGGTGGGCGCGCTCCGGGTCGATGCGGGTGAGGACCGTGGAGAAGAAGAGTCTGTACATGCTGGGGTCAACGCTACAGCGCCGACCGGTTGCGGCTCTTCGCGGGTGCCTACTCGCCGCTCTTGTCGAGGGCCGCGGTGTGCGCGTGGGCCACGCGGAGCGACGTGATCGCGCTCTCGAAATCGTCGAGCGAGTCGAAGCCCTGGTAGACGCTCGCGAAGCGCAGGTAGGCCACCTCGTCGAGGTCGCGCAGCGGCGGCAGGATCGCGAGGCCGATGTCGTTCGCCTCGATCTGCGCTGCCCCGGTGGCGCGGATGGACTCCTCGACCTTCTGCGCGAGAACCGCGAGATCGGTGTCGGTCACGGGGCGGCCCTGGCAGGCCTTGCGCACGCCGCTCACGATCTTCTCGCGGCTGAACGGCTCGACGACGCCGTTGCGTTTGATCACCATGAGACTCGCGGTTTCGGTGGTGCTGAAACGACGGCCGCACTCGGGGCACTGGCGACGGCGGCGGATGGACATGCCGTCGTCACTCGTGCGGGAATCGACGACCCTGCTGTCGGGGTGGCGGCAAAAGGGGCAGAACATGGTGGCTCGATTGTACCCCGGTCACCCCCGCGGCGCGGGAGGCCGGCGGTGCGCCGCGGTGCTACTGCTGCGTGAACCGGGCCGTGACGGCGTCGCCGTGCGCGGGCAGGTCTTCGGCCGAACTGAGGGCGACGATGCGGGCCTCCACCGCCTGCAGCGCGGCACGGTCGTAGTTGATGACCTGCTGCGGGCGCAGGAACGTGTAGGCGCCGAGCCCCGAGGAGAAGCGGGACTGGCCGCCGGTCGGCAGTACGTGGTTCGAGCCAGCCAGATAGTCGCCGAGGCTCACCGGCGAGTTCTCGCCGAGGAAGATCGCGCCCGCGCTGTCGATGAGGTCGAGAACCGCGCCGGGTTCCTCGGTCTGGATCTCGAGGTGCTCGGGGCCGTAGGCGTTGCTGAAGGCGGCCGCGGCGGCCAGGTCGGCGACCAGGACGATCGCCGACTGCTGGCCGGCGAGAGCCTCCGCGACGCGCGCGGTGTGGTGGGTGGACGCGGCAACCGACACGAGTTCGACGCGCACGCGCTCGGCGAGCTCCGGGGAGTCGGTGACGAGAACCGCGGCAGCCAGTTCGTCGTGTTCGGCCTGGCTGACGAGGTCGGCGGCGATGAGGCGGGCGTTGGCCGTGGCATCCGCAATCACCAGGATCTCGGTGGGGCCGGCCTCGGAGTCGATCCCGGCGACACCGCGCACGAGGCGCTTGGCCGCCGTGACGTACTGGTTGCCGGGGCCGGTGATGACGTGCACCGGGTCGAGCCCAATCGACGGCACGCCGTAGGCGAAGGCGCCGACCGCGCCCGCGCCGCCCATGGCGTAGACCTCGTCGACTCCGAGCAGGCCGGCGGCCGCGAGGATGGTCGGGTGCACGGAACCGTCGAAGTGCTTCTGTGCGGGAGAGGCGAGAGCGATGGATGACACGCCGGCGACCTGTGCCGGAACGACGTTCATCACGACGCTCGACGGGTAGACCGCCTTGCCGCCCGGAACGTAGAGACCGACCCGCTTGACCGGCTGCCAGCGCTGGATGACCTGGGCGCCGTCGCCGAGGGTCGTGACGACGGGTGCGGGAAGCTGAGCCTGCGAGGCGATCGTGACGCGGCGGATGGCCTCCTCGATCGCGTCGCGAACCGCGGGGTCGAGGTCGCGGACGGCCCTGTTGATCTCGTCGGCGTGGATGCGGATCTGCGCGGGGCGCACCCCGTCGAGGCGCTCGGCCTGGTCGAGCAGGGCGGCTTCGCCGCGCTCGCGAACGGCGTCGATGAGGCCCTGCGCCACGTCGGTGACCTGGGAGGGGTCGTTCTGGGAACGGGGAATCAGTTCGGTGAGGTCGACGCGATTAGGCTGGAGGTCACGGAGGTCAATGAGTTGGATCATGGCCTCACCATGTTAGTTGTGTGCACCGGTGACGACGTGCAGGGAATAGGCAAAGCCCGCTGATGATTGATACCTGCGTATGAACGAGACCACTCCCCCTCACGATCCAGGCTCGCAACCGCCCGTCGAGCAGCCCGGCGACCTGGAGGCCTTCAAGCAGACCTTCCGCCGGCACGCCGCGGGAGTTGCGGCGATCACGTCGCTGTCCCCCGAGGGCAGCCCGGTCGGCTTCACGGCCACGAGCCTCGCGAGCCTCGCCGCGGTGCCGCCGCTCGTCACGTTCAACATGGCTCGCATCGCGAGCGCCTGGCCCGCCATGACGGTCGGAAACCGCGTCGCCATCCACACGCTCGGCCCGCGGTCGCGGCACCAGGCCGAGAAGCTGGCCGCGGACAACGCGGTGCGGTTCGTCGGCGGTCACTGGGCGCCCGGCCCGCACGGGGTGCCGATCCTGAAGGATGTCACGGCCTGGATGGTCGGCCGCATCATCGAGGTGCACCCGGTGCACAACAACGCGGTTGTCGTCGTGCAGATCGAAGAGGGCGCGCTGGGCGCCGAGGACGACGCGCTGCTGTACCACGAACGCACCTACATGAAGCCGGGCGAGCTGGGCTGAGCGCGGCCGGCCGCCGGCTCCAACCGGTTCGCGAGCCACTTTCGGCAAGATGAGCCTGGCACGGCGGGCTCATATCGCCGGAAGAGCCTCATTTGCGCCTTAGTCCGTGCTGCGACATGCGCGAGGCGAGACCGGAGCGGTCGTTCAATGCCGCCCAATCCAGACGGACGAACGCGCGCACAGCCGCGCGCAGGCGGTCCTCGCGCTGCTTCTCCTGCCACAGGAGTTCTTCGAGCGGGATACCCCGTTGGAAGTGCCGCTGCGGCCCGTATTTCGACCGACCATCGACCTCGCCGATGAGGTCGAACTCGCGCCAGTAGAAGTCGGCGTACCCGATGAGACCCCGGTCATCGAAGAACGGCACCTGCAACTCGGGCGGCGGCAACCGCAGAGCATGGAACTGTACGCGCCCGAGCGACTCGGCCGGGGAGCCCGCTCCCCCGTCGGCGAACTCGACCGCCCGGCGCGCCGACACGAGCCCGCGGTACGGGTCGAGTTCGTCGATCAGGGTCAGGAGCCCCGGCTTCGTCGCGAGTGGGATACCGAGGTTCCAACGCGGCTCGCCCTCCCGCTCGGGCCGCAGCGCCTGATCGATCATGGCGACCGAGCGCACGAAGGTCGTGGTGCACGCCACGTCGATCACTGTGCGCTCGATGGAGGTGACGCACACGCCGTCGATCTCCGTCGCCCTCGGGTCGAGACCGAGGCCGTGTCGCAGGATGCCCCGGCGCGAGGTACCGCCGGCGGCCGGTGCCACGAGTTCGTGTACCCTCGCCGGCCATGCTCCGATCGAAGGCAGGCGCAGCATCGCAGCTGCCGAGTCGTGTGAGAACTGTGACCCGGGGGCGGAACGCGAAGCCGCCGCACGCACGCGGACGCGATAGCGGTCGTCGTCATTCAGCCCGGTCCATTCGGCACGATCCACATAGACGCCGGGCGCGACGCGCGTGAAGATCCCGGCCGCGCACTGCTGCCGCAACAGACGCGCGGAGCCGAGCTGCTCGGCCTCGCGGCTCAAGAAAAGAACGGGGAGTTTAGACATCCCCCGAGCGTGGTCCAGCGGAGTGGCCACCGGCACGCCGAACGCGATCCGGTGCATAACGCACCCTGTGGAGGACGGCCCCAAGCACTACCAGGCGAGTGCCGACCGGTACCGAGCCGGTTTCGGCGAAATGAGCCAGCCGCGGTTGGCTCATATCGCCGGAATCGCCTCATGTGCGGCGGCCACGTGTGCGGCGGCCACGTGCGCGGCCGCCCACCGGCCCGGCTACACCAGGCAGCCGGGCCCGAGCAGGCTCTTCAGTTCGCCGAAGAAGTCCCCGGTGGTCTGCACCGAGTAGGGCACCTCGTAGATGCGGCCCGTGTCGCCCTTGGTCAGTCGCAGGCGCACCTCGCCGTCGCCCTTGTGGCGCAGCAGCATTTCTTTGAGCGCGCGGATCGTCGGCGGCGTCGCCCTCGTGTCGGGCAGCGAGATCATGATCGATCCGGCGACGCCGCCCTGGCCGAGTTCGGGCACCATCAGGCTCGAGCCGTGCAGGTTCATGCCGTCGTCGCGCAGGCTCACCCGTCCGCGGATGACCACCACGGAGTCGTTGACGAGTTCGGGCGCGAACTCCTGGTAGGCCTTGCCGAGGAACATCACGTCGATCTGGGCGCCGAAGTCCTCCACCGAGATGATGCCGTACTGGTTGCCCGAGTTCTTGGCCACGCGGTGCTGCACGCTGGTGATGAGTCCGGCGACCGTGACGTGTTCGCCGTCGCCCGCCACCTCGCCCGCGAGCAGGTCGGTGATCGTGGCGCTCGCGTGCTTGGCGAGTGCGACCTCGAGCCCGGCGAGTGGGTGGTCGGAGACGTAGAGGCCGAGCATCTCGCGCTCGAAGGCGAGCTTGTCGCGCTTGGCCCACTCGGGGCGGTCGGGGACCTTGCTGGTCTCCTGCGGCTCGTCGAAGAGGCTGTCGAAGTCGAAGCCGGCCTGCCCCGTCGCCTCGGTGCGCTTGACGTTGACCGAGCCGTCGACGGCGTCTTCGTGGATCTCCAGCAGCGCCCGGCGCGTCGAACCCAGCGAGTCGAACGCGCCCGCCTTGATGAGCGACTCGACGGTGCGCTTGTTCGTGACCTGCAGCGGCACCTTGGCGAGGAAGTCGTGGAACGACTCGAAGCGTCCTTTCGCCTCGCGCGCCGCGCGGATTCCTTCGACGACGTTGGCGCCGACGTTGCGCACGGCACCGAGGCCGAAGCGGATGTCGCCGATGCCGGTGGCGCCCTCGGCGGTCGGTACGGCGGTGAAGTCGACGAACGACTCGTTGACGTCGGGCGCGAGCACCTTGATGCCCATGCGGCGGCACTCGTTGAGGTACATGCCGAGCTTGTCTTTCGAGTCGCCGACGCTCGTGAGCAGCGCCGCCATGTACTCGGCGGGGTAGTTGGCTTTGAGGTACGCGGTCCAGTAGCTGAGCACGCCGTAGCCGGCCGAGTGCGCCTTGTTGAACGCGTAGTCGGCGAAGGGCATCAGGGTGTCCCAGAGCACCTTGACGGCGCCCGCGCTGTAGCCGTTGCCGACCATTCCGGCCTCGAAGTCGGCGAACTGCTTGTCGAGCTCGCTCTTCTTCTTCTTGCCCATCGCGCGGCGCAGCACGTCGGCCTGGCCGAGCGAGAACCCGGCGACCTTCTGCGCCACGAACATCACTTGCTCTTGGTAGACGATGAGACCGTAGGTTATGCCGAGGCTCTCGCGCAGTGGCTCTTCGAGTTCGGGGTGGATGGCCTCGATCGCCTGCAGACCGTTCTTACGCAGGGCGTAGTTGGTGTGCGAGTTCATGCCCATGGGCCCGGGGCGGTAGAGGGCGATGACGGCCGAGATGTCTTCGAAGCTGGTGGGCTTGAGCTGCTTGAGCAGCGCGCGCATCGGCCCGCCGTCGAGCTGGAACACGCCGAGCGTGTCGCCGCGGGCGAGCAGGTCGTAGGTCTTCTGGTCGGCGTCGAGGTCGAGGTCTTCGATCACGAGCTTCGAGCCCGTGTTCTTCTCGATCATCTTGAGCGCGTCTTCGATGATCGTCAGGTTGCGCAGCCCGAGGAAGTCCATCTTGATCAGGCCGAGGTCTTCGAGCGGCGGCTGGTCGAACTGGGTGATGATGGCGCCGTCGTCTTCGCGCTTCATGATCGGCAGCACGTCGAGGAGCGGCTCCGCCGACAGGATGACACCTGCCGCGTGCACCCCCCACTGGCGCTTGAGGTTCTCGATGCCGAGCGCGGTCTCGAAGACCTTGGCGGCCTCCATGTCGGTCTCGATGACCGCCCGGATGTCGCTCGCCTCTTTCCAGCGGGGCGCATCCTTGTTCATGATGTCGCCGAGCGCGATGTCCTTGCCCATGATGGCCGGAGGCATGGCCTTGGTCAGCTTCTCGCCGACCGAGTACGGCATGCCGAGAACACGCGACGAGTCTTTCAGCGCCTGCTTCGCCTTGATGGTGCCGTAGGTCACGATCTGCGCGACGCGGTCGTCGCCGTACTTGTCGGTGACGTAGCGGATGACCTCGCCGCGGCGCCGGTCGTCGAAGTCGACGTCGACGTCGGGCATGGAGACGCGGTCGGGGTTGAGGAAGCGCTCGAAGATGAGGCCGTGCGCCAGCGGGTCGAGCTCGGTGATGCCCATCGCGTACGAGGCCATCGAGCCGGCGGCGGAACCACGGCCGGGACCCACACGGATGCCCTGCTGCTTGGCCCAGGTGATGAAGTCGGCGACTACCAGGAAGTAGCCGGGGAACCCCATCTGCTTGATGACGTCGACCTCGTACTTGGCCTGCGCCAGGTGGGCCTCGGAGGGCGCGTTGTGGAACCGGCGCATCATGCCGGCCGCGACCTCTTTCTCGAACCAGCTGGCCTCGGTCTCGCCCTCGGGGACCGGGAAGCGCGGCATGAGGTCGCGGTGCTCGAAGTTGACCTCGCAGCGCTCGGCGATGAGCAGCGTGTTGTCGCAAGCCTCGGGGTGGTCGCGGAAGAGGTGACGCATCTGCGCCGCCGACTTGAGGTAGAACTCGTCGGAGTCGAACTTGAAGCGGTTCGGGTCGTCGAGGGTCGAGGCCGACTGCACGCAGAGCAGCGCGGCGTGTGCCGTGGCGTCGTGGGCGTGCGTGTAGTGCAGGTCGTTGGTGGCGACGAGCGGCATGTCGAGCTCTTTGGCGAGCCGGAACAGGTCTTGCATCGTGCGGCGCTCGATGTCGATGCCGTGGTCCATGACCTCGGCGAAGAAGTTCTCCTTGCCGAAGATGTCTTGGAAGTCGGATGCGGCCTGCCTGGCCTCCTCGTACTGTCCGAGCCGCAGGCGGGTCTGCACTTCGCCGCCCACGCAACCGGTGGTCGCGATGATGCCCTTGCCGTACTGGCTGAGCAGTTCGCGGTCCATGCGCGGCTTGAAGTAGAAGCCCTCGATCGAGGCGAGCGACGACAACCGGAACAGGTTGTGCATGCCCTCGTTGTTCTCGGAGAGCAGCGTCATGTGGGTGTACGAACCGGAACCGCCGACGTCGTCCTGGTTCTGGTGCTGGCCACCCCAGCGCACGCGCGTGCGGTCGCCCCTGGCCGTGCCAGGAGTGATGTAGGCCTCGGTGCCGATGATCGGTTTGACACCGTTGGCCGTGGCCTGTTTCCAGAAGTCGTAGGCGCCGAACATGTTTCCGTGGTCGGTCATGGCGATCGCGGGCATGCCCTCAGCCGCCGCGGCTTTCATGAGCGGGCCGACGCGCGCCGCGCCGTCGAGCATCGAATACTCGCTGTGGACATGCAGGTGAACGAATGAATCGTTACTGGGCAAAACAACTCCGACTAGAAGAGAACGACGGACGATCGGGAGGGGTTAAGCCTAAGCCTCACGGAGGACATCGAGGGCGTGCTGCAGGTCGTCGGGGTAGCGCGATTCGAAGCGCACCCGCTCCCCGCTGCCCGGATGGGTGAACTCCAGTTTCATGGCGTGCAGCCACTGTCGCGAGAGCCCCAGTCTGGCGCTGATGGTCGGGTCTGCGCCGTACATCGCGTCGCCGACGCACGGATGACGCTGCGCCGCCATGTGCACGCGGATCTGGTGCGTGCGTCCCGTCTCCAGGTGCACCTCCAGCAGTGACGCGCTGGGGAAGGCCTCGAGCGTCTCGTAGTGCGTGACGGAGGGCTTGCCGTCGGCCGTGATGGCGAACTTCCACGAGCTGCCGGGGTGGCGCCCGATCGGCGCGTCGATGGTTCCGGCGAGCGGGTCGGGGTGGCCCTGCACGACGGCGTGGTAGATCTTCTCGACCTCGCGGTCGTGGAACTGGCGCTTGAGCTCGGTATACGCGCGCTCCGACTTGGCGACGACCATAAGGCCGCTCGTGCCGACGTCGAGCCGGTGCACGATTCCCGCGCGCTCGGACGCTCCCGAGGTGGAGATGCGGAAGCCGGCGCCGGCGAGGGCGCCGAGCACGGTGGGGCCGGTCCAACCGACCGAGGGGTGAGCGGCGACGCCCACGGGCTTGTCGATGACGACGAAATCGTCGTCGTCGTAGACGATGCCGAGATCGGCGACGACGACGGGAACGACCTCGGGGGCGTGCTTGTCCTCCCACGAGACCTCGAGCCATGCGCCATCCTGCAGGCGGTCGGACTTGCCGAGCACGACGCCGTCGGCGGTCACTCCCCCGGCCTCGGCCACCTCGGCGGCGAAGGTGCGCGAGAAACCGAGCAGTTTGGCGATGGCGGCGTCGACGCGCTGGCCGACGAGGCCGTTGGGCACGGGAAGGCTACGGGTTTCCACTACGAGACATCCGTAGACGTGGCATCCGGAGCGATCGTCTGCGAAATCGCGGGCTGCTTGCCCGAGAGGGGCACACCGCGGACGGTGAGGATGATGAAGACTCCCATGCTCGCGACGATAGCGATGTCGGCGACGTTGAAGATGGCGGGGAAATACTGCACCTGGATGAAGTCGATGACGTGCCCCACGCCGAAGCCGGGCTCGCGGAAGAGCCGGTCGGTGAGGTTGCCCAGGTTGCCGCCGAGCAGCAGGCCGAACAGGGCGGCCCAGGCGAGCGAGCGGATGCGCGGGGCGAACGCGACTATAAAGATGGCGACAGCGGAGGCGATGATCGCGAAGATCCAGGTGCTGCCGCTACCCAGCGAGAACGCCGCGCCCGCGTTCTTCACGAAGTAAAACTGCACGAGGTGGCCGATGACCTCGACGGGCTGGCGTTCGGTGAGGTTCTCGACGATCAGGAACTTGGCGAGCTGGTCGAGGGCGTAGACGCACACAGCAACGAGGGCCAGCACACCGAGGGCCAGAAACCTGACCTTCGGCGCACTGGCCTCCGTGGCGGTGCTAGTTGGTGCCGGCAAAACCCGTGTAGTTAGCAGCGTTCGACTGGCCGCTCGGTGCGGCGTAGGCCGACGACGAACCGTTCGAGTTGCCGATCGCGTTGGTCGAGTCGAGCTCGCGCAACTGGCCCTCGATGTAGCTCTTCAGCTTCTGGCGGTAGTCGCGCTCGAAGTTGCGGAGCTCCTCGACCTTGCCCTCGAGCTGCTGACGCTCCTGCTCGAGCCGCTGACGCTCCTGCTCGAGGGTCGCGAGCTGCGCACGCTGGGCGGATTCGGCCTCGGCTGCGGCGGCGCGCTGGGCGGCCTCCGCTTCTGCCGCGGCGGCGCGCTGGGCGGCCTCCGCCTCGGCTGCGGCGGCACGCTGGGCGGCCTCCGCCTCCTGGACGACGCGGGTGGCTTCTTCGTGGCCCTCGGCGATGAGCGCGTCGCGCTTCTCGACACCCTCACGCACGTGCTCCTCGTGCAGGCGACGAGCGAGCTGCAGGAGGTTGTTCGTGTTGTTGGGGTCGACCGAGGTGTCGGGGGCGGCGTACGACGCGGGCGCCGGCTGTGCGGCGGGCGCCTCGACGGGGGCCTCGGGCTGGCTCGCCGGCTCGGGCTGGCTGAACGACTCGGTGGGAGCCGAGACGAAGCTGGGTGCCGCGGCCGGGGCCGAACCCTGGCTGCGCTGCAGTTCGTTGATGCGCGAGTCGCTCGCGATCAGACGCTGGCGGAGTTCTTCGTTCTCCTGATTGAGACGTCGGAGCTCGACCACTACCTCGTCGAGGAAGTCGTCGACCTCATCCTGGTCATAACCTTCGCGGAACTTCGTTGGTTGGAACCGCTTGTTGACTACGTCTTCGGGAGTCAAAGCCATATCCGTCACCTCTAAAACTTTCTCAAACTGAACGTAACGTTTAGCTAACGCTACAAATACTTCACGGGAGCTTTGGTCGCCCCAGATTGGTCCCTATCGAGCTGATCAATGCTCTCCAGAGTACATGCGCGAGACTAATTGATAAATCCCGCGACGATATAGCTGAGGATGATCGTGGCGATGAGCACGATGCTCCAGGAAAAGTCGATCTGGATGCCGCCGGCGCGCAGCGGAGGAACGATTTTACGCACGGCCTTCACCGGAGGATCGGTGATCGTGTACGCCAATTCGGCCAGCACGAGGACGAAGCCGCGCGGGCGCCAGTCCCTCGCGAGCATTGCCACGAGGTCGAGCACGAACCGCGCCCACATCACGACGACGAAGATATTCAACGCGACATAGATAATCGTCGCTATTACGGAAACACCGTTCACTGGGCCATCACATGCTCAGCGGGCGCACCTGCGTTGCGAGC
Organism: Conyzicola nivalis; assembly: GCF_014639655.1. Taxonomy (NCBI): domain Bacteria; kingdom Bacillati; phylum Actinomycetota; class Actinomycetes; order Micrococcales; family Microbacteriaceae; genus Conyzicola; species Conyzicola nivalis. The sequence goes on along the minus strand of NZ_BMGB01000001.1, from coordinate 603,562 downwards.
AACACAGGCCCGCGCCCGGAAATCGGAGATCACGGCTGCGAGAAGAAGGATGCTTCGACGTCGGTCTCGGCCTCGGCGTGATCGCCGCTCACAACGACGTGGGCGGGAGACAGCAAGAAGACCTTGCCCGTCACACGCTCGATCTTTCCATACAGACCCTGAGAGAGTCCGCTCGCGAAGTCGACCAGACGGCGGGCGTCGGGCTCGCTCATCTGCGACAGGTTGATGATGACGGGGATGCCCTCGCGGAAGTTCTCCGCGATCATCTGCGCGTCTTTGTAGTGCTGGGGGTGAACCGTGAGGATCTCGTTCATGTCTGCGGGTCCTGCCTGGCGTGCGGCCGTAGGGCGACGCAGCGGGGTAACGGGGGCGCGGTTCTGGGTCGGCGCGCTGTTCGAGGCAGCACCCTGTGCGGGGCCGTTGTGCGCCGCAGCGGGGGTGTGGGCCGCGGGTGCGGCTGGGGCACTCGGCTGCGCTGCTTCGTAGTCGTATTCTTCGTCAGCGAGGCCAAGGTAAACCATGGTCTTGCGCAGTGGACCTGCCATTGTGTTCCTCCGGTGATAGCTCGTGCAGCCAGATTAACCGGCGACCGGCCGGTTTCCCGTGATTGCCGTGCCGATGCGTAGGTGTGTCGCGCCTTCGAGGATGGCGGCGCGGTAATCGCCCGACATCCCCATGGAGAGGTCCGTGGCATCCGGGGCCATCCTTTGCACCCTCTCGCCGAGCTTGCGCACGCGCGCGAATTGCGCGCGGGGGTCGGAATCGAGCGGAGCGACTGCCATGAGTCCGCGCATACGGATGCCGTCGGTCGCGAGCACGGATTCGGCCAGCGGTTCGAGGTCGACCGGTCGCACTCCCCCGCGCGCCGGGTCGTCGGTGAGGTTGAGCTGGATGAAGGCGTCGACGCTGGCACCCGGCTCGAGCGCGTTGCCGAGCGCCGTCACGAGCGACGGACGGTCGAGCGAGTGGATGGCGCTCGCGAAGGCCAGCACGGCCCGGGTCTTCTTGCTCTGCAGCTGCCCGATGAAGTGCCAGGCGAGATCGAGGTCGGCGAGTTCCGCGGCCTTCTCGCTCGCCTCCTGCTGCCGGTTCTCGCCCACGTCGGTCACGCCGAGCGCGGCAAGTTCCCGCACGAGGCTCGCGGGGTGGAACTTGGTGACGACGATGGTCGTCACCTCGCTCTCGGCACGGCCGGCCTCGCGCACGGCGTCAGCGACAGCTGAGCGGACGAGCGCGAGGCGGTCGGCGAGAGACGGTGTGGACTGCACCTACTTGAGGAAGTCCGGGATGTCGAGGTCGTTGCTCTCGTCGTCGTCGAACGTGCGGTCGACGGGGGCCGACGGAACGCTCTCGGGCTCGGGAGTCCACGCACTGGCCTCGGGACGGGGTTCGGCTGCCGCGGCGGCGGGAGCGACCGGCTGGCCGGACTCCGCAGCGACGAAGTTGGTGCGCTTCGACTCGAGCGCCTTCGGAGCCGGCTCGCCCCCGTCGAAGCCCGCGGCGATCACGGTGACGCGCACCTCGTCGCCGAGGGTGTCGTCGATGACCGCTCCGAAGATGATGTTCGCCTCGGGGTGCACGGCCTCCTGGATGAGCCGGGCCGCGTCGTTGATCTCGAAGATACCGAGGTTCGAACCGCCCTGGATCGAGATGAGCACACCGTGGGCGCCGTCGATCGACGCCTCGAGCAGCGGGCTGGCGACCGCGAGTTCTGCCGCCTTGATCGAGCGGTCGGCGCCGCGCGCGGATCCGATTCCCATGAGGGCCGATCCCGCGCCCTGCATGACCGACTTGACGTCGGCGAAGTCGAGGTTGATGAGACCGGGGGTCGTGATGAGGTCGGTGATGCCCTGGACACCGGCGAGAAGCACCTGGTCTGCCGTGGCGAACGCCTCGAGCATGCTGATGCCGCGGTCGCTGATCTCGAGCAGACGGTCGTTGGGAACGACGATGAGGGTGTCGACCTCGTTCTTGAGGGTGGAGACACCGATCTCGGCCTGCGAGGCGCGGCGCTTGCCCTCGAAGCCGAACGGCTTCGTGACCACACCGATGGTGAGCGCGCCGATCGACTTGGCGATGCGCGCGACGACGGGGGCGCCGCCGGTTCCGGTTCCGCCACCCTCGCCCGCGGTGACGAAGACCATGTCGGCCCCGGCGAGGGCCTCTTCGATCTCCTCCGCGTGGTCTTCGGCGGCACGTCGGCCGACCTCCGGGTCGGCGCCCGCGCCGAGGCCGCGGGTGAGTTCGCGACCGACGTCGAGCTTGACATCGGCGTCGCTCATCAGCAGGGCCTGCGCGTCGGTGTTGATGGCGATGAATTCAACGCCCCGCAGACCGAGTTCGATCATGCGGTTGACGGCGTTGACGCCGCCGCCGCCTATGCCGACGACCTTGATCACGGCTAGGTAGTTTTGGTTTGATGTCACGTCCGGCCTCCGCTGGAAATCAGTACCGAAACTCTCAACCTCTACTTGAGGTCTAAAGTTATACTCAGTTTATCTTTTACTGCTCTGAGGGTAGGTCGGGCGCTTGGCGAGGAGGTGTAGGACTCTCAGCGTGTCGCAAACAATCGGGGCGCGAGCGACGGATGACGCGAAACCGAACCTATTTCGGAGTGACCACGACGCTGCCGGGAGCCGACACGTCGTATTCGACCTTCGCCGCGGCATCCTCGTTGGCCACCATCGCGGCCAAGACCTTCGCCTTGTAGGCGGAGTTCTCGGAACTGCCCCAGACGACGGTCTGCCCGACACCGCGCAGCGAGAAGGTCACGTTGTCTTTTGTGGTGGCCGAGATGGTGTCGACCTGCGGGAGCAGTTCGGGCGGCAGTGCGAGGAGCACCTCGATGACGGAGGCGAACGCCGCGCTCTCGACCCCCTGGTCGCCGATGCTGATGATCGGCACGCCGTCGGGACGCGTCGTGCTCGACTGCACGACCACGCCGGCGGGATCGAGCAGGTCGAACTCGGGACCGTTGACGACGGCGGCGACCGGCGCGCGCTCGACGATGTGGATGACGAGGGTGTCCGGCGGCACCATCTCGGTGACGTAGCTGCGGATGAGCGGGAAGTCGGCGAGCTTCTCGGTGATGTCGCCGTAGTCGATGAGGGCGAGCGGAGTGCCCAGCTGGGAGTCGACGGCGTCGACGACCTCCTGCGCGTTGACGCGCGCGGTGCCGTCGACGGACACCGTGCGGAGCGCGAGCAGCGGGGAGTAGACCGCGACGGCGAGCACCCCGATGAGCACCGCTGCGACGCCGGCGAGCGAGATCCACACCCGGCGGCGGCTGCGCGACCGGCGGGTGAACCGCTTGACCTCGCCTCGTTCGAAACGTCGGCGCGCACGGGCGGCGCGGGCGAGCTCGCGGCGGGCCTCGCGCTCGGTGGTGGCGGCGGTGGGTTGTTTGGGTGCCTTCGGTGTGCGTGCCGACTTCGCCGCTGGCTCGGGCGTGATTCGCGCTTCGCGCTTGTCACGCGGCTCACGGTCGGGGAAGAGCCGCCTGGGTTCGCGCGGGGCTGTCGACGGCTCAGGGGGCGAGGTCACGCTGCCCGGCAGCACCGGC